>NZ_JAXMOR010000002.1:0-246931 GCF_034669705.1 Marinovum sp. | reverse complement strand
TCAGGCTCATAACCTGAAGGTCGTAGGTTCAAATCCTACTCCCGCAACCAAATCTACACCACCAATCGCAGCCTACACAGGGTTACACACGCTCCACTGAAGCGTTTGCCGGACACCCTCCGCCGCGCCAGGCTCATAACCTGAAGGGCGAGGCGCGTCCCGCAGATCGTGAACGTCCGGCGTCGCTGCTCTGCCGCGCATAGCTGAACGGGCGCAGCCCAGGCGTAGATTCAAATCCTACGCCCCCAACCACCTCGTGCACACGCAACGCAGCCTGTCCAGCCCACAATTGCTCCCCCGGACCGGCCTTGCCGGCTTCACCCCGTCGGTACTCGCACTTGCGAGATCCTTCAGAAGCCACCCTCACTGCACACCGTCAGCGCGCCCGCATCACAGCTCACCGAGAGGCGAGGTCGCGGGCGATCTGTTCCGACAGGGTCGTCAGCGCCACGGCCTGGGCGGCGGCGATGGTGGCGGGGGTCCTGACCGGCAGGGCGACCTTGATGTCGAACACCCGCGCCTTGTCCGAGAGCGGCGCGGGGATGATCTTGGGCGGCTTGTCGGGGTCGTCGAAGTCCTCGATCGGATCAGGGGTCTCCGAGCCCATGAAATACTGCCCCGACATCTGGAAGACCCCGGCGCGGGTGGCAATGAAGGTCTCGATGCGGATGTCGAGCACGCCCTTGGGCGGCTCGGGCAGGGGCCAGGGCTCTGGCGCCACCCGGGCCGAGGTCATGGTGTTGAGATGGCGCGAGACGATCAGCGTCGCCGCCCGCTCGGGCTCGTCCGCCCAGGTGCCGAAGTCGGCCGCCAGAACCTCGCCGGTCTCGGCCTGCACCGCGATCTTGGGATCGGCGGCATAGGTCGGCAGCGAGACCGTCCGCACCAGCACCGTCTTGACCACCGCGTTCAGCCGCAGCTTCGACGGCACGGGTTCGAGCAGGTACTGCGGCTCGGTGTCGGCGCAGGCGGCGAGGGCGGCCAGGGCAAGGGCGGAAAGGAATTTCGCGGCTGTCATGTCATCGACCTATAATCAGGGAATTCGGATTGCGCTGGATCGCACGGGCCAGGCTGCGGAGCGCGTCGGCGGCCTCGCTGACGTCG
This sequence comes from Marinovum sp., assembly GCF_034669705.1. GTDB lineage: Bacteria > Pseudomonadota > Alphaproteobacteria > Rhodobacterales > Rhodobacteraceae > Marinovum. The sequence continues at coordinate 245,827 of NZ_JAXMOR010000002.1, read as the reverse complement.
CGCAGGGTCGAGAGCGCGCCGTTGATCAGCCGGGAATTGTCGCCGTAGGAGTCGATCACCTTTTCGGTGCGGCTGGCCAGGGTGGCCAGTCGGGCGGTGAGCTTGGGCAGTTCGCCGGCCGCCGCCTCGACGGCGTCGGCGGCATTGGCGGCCGACGCGAAGACGTTGTTGATGTTCTCGGTGGCGCCGCTCTCGCGCAGGCCGGCGACGATCAGCCGGACCTCCTCGAGGGTGGCAGTGGCCTCGTCAAGGGTCTCGTTGAGCTCGGGGGCGATGGTGCGGAACTCGGCCAGGGTGGCGTTGACCTCTGGCGAGATCGAGCGGAAATTGGCCAGGGTCTCGGTGACCTCGGGCTGTAGCGCCCGCAGGTCGGCGAGGGTGGCGTTGATGCCGGGGGCCACCGCGCGGATGTCCTCGGAGGCGATCAGCGCGCTGGCATTGTCGACCAGCCCCTGGATCGAGGCCAGCACCTCTTCGACCGGCAGGTTGTTGATCCGCTGGAACACCCCCTCGGCGGTGGCATTGAGATCGGTGACCTGGGCTTCGATGGTCGGCAGCTGGGGCAGACCCATCTCGGTCATCACGATCTCGGCTTCCTCCTCGACCGGCAGTTCCACCAGGTCGACCACCAACTCGCTCGAGAGCAGGCTGGCGGTGGCGAGCCGCACCCGCAGCCCCTCTTCGACATAGGCGGTCAGCAGGTCCATCGCCTCGTCGACGCCATCGTCCTCGGACAGGCCGAGGCGGGCGGGGCTGATGGCGAGGATGGCGCGCATCCGCACCACCTTGCGGCCGTCGCGGTCGGCGGCAATCATCGCGACGTTGTCGACCTCGCCCACCGGCACGCCACGGAACCGTACTGTCGCCCCCTCGGTCAACCCGCCGACCGCGCCGTCGAAGATCACCATCACCCGCAGCCGCTCGGCGGTGGGGTCGCTCAGCAGGCTCGACCGGGCGGCGCTCTCGTCGGCATAGAGCGGAAAGGTCTCGGCATCGGTGGCCGGCCGGCCGCCGGCGACAAAGGTGTCAAAGCTGACCCCGCCCTGCACCAGAGAGGCCAGCGACGCGAAATTCAGCGACACGCCGCTGGTGTCGAGCGAGACCGAGACGCCTGAGATGTCCCAGAACCGGGTGTCGGTGGTGATGATGCTGTCATAGGGCGCGCGGATGAAGCCGGTGATCACCACGTGATCGCGGCTCTCGGCCAGTTGCGGCGCCTCGACGTTGCCCACCGGAATGCCCTTGTAGAGGATCGGCGCGCCGGCGACGATGGAATTGCTGTCGCGCGCGGTCAGCCGGATGCGGGTGCCCTCCTCGGTGGGATCATTGAGCGGCGCATCCTCGAGCCCCTCAAAACTGGTCTGCGCGGTGCCGGGGCTGCTGTCCCACTGGCCGACGATATAGACCCCCGAGAGCACGGTGCTGAGGCCGCTGATCCCCTGCGCCGTGATCTCCGGCCGGACCACCCAGAAGTCCGCGTCCTCGTCGAGATAGGGCGCGAGGTCGCGGTTGATCCGCACCGAGGCGATGACCTTGCTGAGATCGCCGGAAAAGCGCACCTGCTCGACCAGCCCGACGGTCACGTCGCGATAGCGCAGTTCGGTCTTCTCGGCGGCGATCCCCGAGGCGCTGTCGAAGGCGATCTCGATCAGCACGCCGCGGTCGGCATAGGTCTGCCAGGCGATCCCGAGAGAGACCGCAAGCGCAATGATCGGCACCAGCCAGATCACCGAAAAGCGCGGGCCGCGGGCGCGGCGCACCACCGGGTCGGCTGCGGTTGGCTCGGTCATTGCGGCTCCTCATCGGCGTCCCAGATCAGTTTCGGATCAAAGCTCTGGGCCGACAGCATTGTAAACGCGACCGACAGCAGAAAGCTCACGGCGGCAATTCCGGGGTTGATGGTAGCGACACTGCCGAGTTGAACAAGGGCCGAGAGGATCGCCACCACGAAAACGTCGATCATCGACCAGCGGCCGATGAACTCGACCACCTCATAGAGCACGTGACGCTGATGTACACGGTCGGGGCGCGCCCGGCGCAGGCTGAGCGCGAGATATCCGATGGCGATGAACTTGCCGATCGGGATCACGATACTGGCGAAGAACACGATGAAGGCCACCCCGTAGGAGCCGTACTGCAACAGCTCGATGGCACCGCCGACGATGGTGCTCTCGGTCTTGTCGAGCAGGGTCGAGGTGCGCAGCATCGGGTAGGTATTGGCCGGGATGTAGACGATGATGCCGGCCACGAGCCAGGCCCAGACCGCCTGCAGCGAGCGCCGGCTGTGTTCCGGCAGGGTGTCGCCGCAGCGGGCGCAATGCAGCGCGCCGCGATGTTCGACCCGGCCACAGGTGACGCAGGCGATGAGGCCGGCCTGGCGGGCTGTGGTCATCGGCCCCGCGCCTCAAGCGCGTTCCAGATGGTGTCGCGGCACATGCTGGTGTCCTGCAGCACGGTGACGACGACAAAGCCCGACATCGCCCAGAACGCCGGCCCGAGGTTGAGCGTCGCCAGCCCGCCGACCTTGACCAGCGCCACCGCGACGCCGACGATGAAGATCTCGGCCATCGACCAGGGCCGCAGCCGCTCGGCCAGCCGGAAGGCGGCCTTGGCATGGGCAAAGGGCCGGTGGCCGCGCATCAGTGGCAGCAGGGTGTAGATGATCGCCAGCAGCCGCAACGTCGGGATCAGCACGATCAGCAACGCCACCACCACCGCCAGCGGCACCATCAGCCCCGACGAGAACACCTGGATCGCGTCGAGGATCGAGGTGCGGTTGTGGATGCCGCCGGCCTGCAGGTCGATGAAGGGAAAGAAGATCGCCGCGGTCATCAGGATCGCCGAGGTCATCGCCAGCGCCAGCACCCGGGCAAAGCTGTCAGAGCGTGGTGCGGCGATGACATGGCCACAGCGCCGGCACAGCGCGACCGAGGCATCGGGCACCTCCGGCTCGGTATAGAGCGTGTCGCAGATCGGGCAGGCATAGAGCGCCGCCTGCGGGTCGTCCTCGGCCCGTGGCTCGGTCTGTGCGATGTCTTTTGGTTCCAAATGTGCGCCGCCTGCCTGCAATGTGACTGTCCGCCGTCAGGACCGAACAACCGCTCAGAGGGTAGTGCGCCACCCTGCCACTGTCCACTCCACCGCGGTCCGCGCGCGATCAATTTTGCCGGTGCGTGGCCATTTCAGACCGCTTTGAGCCGCCCTCGGGAGCAATATCGGATCGAACAGAAGGCGGCCGAAGCCGTCGCGCTGCTGAACCTCGACGCGTACCTCGACCGCAAGCCCTCGCAGCTCTCTGGTGGCCAGCGCCAACGGGTCGCCATGGGCTGCGCCATCCTGCGCGACCCGGCGCTGTTTCTGTTCGACGCGCCGCTGTAGAACCTCGGTGGCAAGCTGCGCCACCAGATGCGGATCGGGATCAAAGCGCTGCAGCGCCGGCTGAGCGTCACCTCGGTCTGTGTCACCCACGACAAGGTCGACGCGATGACCATGGACGACCGGATCATCGTGCGCAACACCGGCCGGATCGAACAGATCGGCACGCCCTCTGGTATCCCCCTGCCGCCGGAGTTCGACTGCCAGCGCGAGAGCCTGTGCGATCTGGCGCGCGGCCGGGGCTATGATTGGTAGGTCACCGCCGACGGCTTAGCCACCCGGCCCAGCCGGATCACCCCGCATCCGCAGCGGAGGATGAAGCTCGACTGGTGCGCCGGGCGCGGGCTTGCCTGCCATGCGCTGTCTGATCATGACGGCGTCTGCGGCGTGGCGGACCCCGGCTGAGGCTCAGTCAGGCCGGCCGCGGTTGGTCCAGAACATGGTGAAACAGGCGGCCAGCCCGAGCAGGGCGAAGCCGGCGATCAGCGGCGTCACCGCGGTGGTGATCCGCCCGCTGATCGCCGCTGCCAGCGGCAGCGACAGAAAGGTGGCGAGCGAGCCGACAAAGGCCGCGCCCAGCCCGGCCATATGGCCCAGAGGCTCCAGCGCCAGCGCGTTGAGATTGCCGAAGGTGATGCCGACGCAGAAGAACACCGCCAGCTGCCAGAGCAGGAACAGCGGCAGCGGCAGCGGTCCGCCGAGCAGCGGCCCCAGCGCCCAGACCGTGAAGGACAGCCCGGTCAGCGCCAGAAGCGCCAGCCAGGTCAGCCGGCGCATCCCCAGCCGCATCACCAGCGCGGCATTGACCAGCGCCGCCGCCCCCAGCGCGGTGGAGGCCAGCGCGAAATAGGCGGCAAAGAGCTCTCCCACGCCATAGATCCCCTGGAAAATCTGTTGCGCCGCGCCGAGGTAGCCCACGAACATGCCGTACATCAGCCCGGCGGTCAGCGTATAGCCCAGCGCCACGCGGGTCCGCGCGATCTCGACCAGCCCGGCGCCGATGTTGCTCAGGCGAAAGGCGCGCCGGTCGGCGCGTGCAAGGGTCTCGACCTGGCGCAGCGCGAACCAGACCAGCACCGCCAGCGCCAGCACCACCAGCCCGACAAAGGTCATCCGCCAACCGCCGAGATGGATCAGCCCCTGACCCAGCGCCGGGGCGATGATCGGCACGATGATGAAGGCGGCCATGGCGATCGACATGATCCGCGCCATCGCCCGGCCTTCGTACTGGTCGCGCACCATGGCGACGGCAACGATCCGCGGCGCCGCCGCTCCCACCCCCTGCAGCACCCGCCCCGCCAGCATCACTGCCCAGCTCTCGGTCAGCCCCGAGACCAGGCAGCCTGCGATGAAGACGCCGTAGCCGGCATAGATCACCGGCTTGCGGCCATAGCTGTCGGCCAGCGGCCCGACGACAAGCTGCCCGGCGGCGAGGCCGAGAAAGAAGGCGGTGACCAGGAAGTGCCCGTCGGTGATCCGCGGCGCGCCAAGATCGCGGCTGATCGCGTCGAGCGCCGGCAGCATGATGTCCGTGCCCAGCGCGCCGATCGAGATCAGCAGCGCCACCAGAGCGATATATTCGGCGAAACCGGCTTTCGGACGGGACGGATCTGACATGCGGCACGGCCTTTCGATCTGGCGATGCCCTGTCCTAGACCGGCCGTGCGCCGAGGCCAAGGCCGGTTTTTCCGCCGCGACCGGGCGCTGTCGGTCAGGCGGTGGTCGCGGCGTCGAGGGCGACGTCCAGCAACTCGCGGATCCGCTCTTCGCGAGTCTCGGCGACGATCCGGCCGAGCTCTTCGTCACCCTTCAGCACCACCAGCGTCGACCGCCGCGGAATCCGCATCCGGGTGGCCATCTGCGAGCTGCCGTAGGTGTCCCAGTCGATGTCGATGAAGGTGATATTGGCCGCGTAGGCGGGGTTTTCGGCCTTCAGCTTGTCGATCACCCGCGCCTGCGCCCGGCAGGTGCTGCACCAGCTGGCGGTAAAGTCGAGGAACAGGGTCTCGCCGGCATTGAGCCGCTGCTGCAGCATGCCGGTCTTGTATTGCAGCGCCTCGGCGGCCGCGGCCAGCGGCAGCAGGGTGGCGCTGGCGGCACCGGCGGCGCCGAGGATCAGGAAATCGCGTCGTTGCATCTGGGGTCCCCCTTAGAATGCGACAGAAAGGTCAATCAGCCAGGCGGGCATCTGGTCGAGCGCCCAGGCTTCGATGACATGGTGCAGCCGGAACAGGAGCATCAGCCCGACCGCGATGAAGACCGCGCCGAGGATCGGGCGCGAGACGGTGGCAAAGCGGCGCAGCACGCCGCTACTGCGGGCCAGATAGGCCAGCCCGAGGATCAGGGAAGAGACCCCGGCGGCGAAAATCGCCATGATGACGGTGGCGCGCCACAGGCTCTCGCCCTGCGCCGCCAGAGAGATCGCGCCGCCCAGCGTCGGGCCGACACAGGGGCTCCAGACCGCGCCGAGCAGCAGGCCGCCGAGAAACTGGCCGCGGCCGGTGCTGCGGTCCACATGGTCCAGCCGGTGATCGGCCCGGGCCGCCATGCCGGCGGTGGCGGTGGAAAAGGCCAACGCCGCCCGCGGGATCAGCAGCAGCGTGCCGAAGACCACCATCAGCGCGGCGCCGGCCTGGGCGATGTCGTCGGTCGTCAGCCCGACCAGATGGCCCATTGCGGTGACGGCGACGCCGAGGGTGACGAAGGACAGGCTCATGCCGGCCGCCAGCCAGACCGGACCGGCGCGCCCCGACTGCAGCGCGCTGGCCAGCACGATCGGCAGCACCGGCAGGACGCAGGGGTTGATCAGGGTGAGCAGCCCGGCGGCATAGGCAAACAGCATCTCCATGTTGCAACAGTTGTGCCGGGGCGGTGAAATGTCACCTGACAACTGGGTGAACGGCCGGGGTCAGACTACGTTGCGCGGGGTGCGGGGCGCCGGTTTCGCCACGCTCTGCCGCGCCAGCTGCACCGCCAGGATGCCGCCGCCGACAATCGCTACGCCGATCATGTCGAGCGGCCCCAGCGTCTCGCCCAGCAAGAGCGCCGCGACGGCGACGCCGAAGAACGGGTTGAGGAAGTGGAAGGTCGAGGCCTTGACCGCGCCGATCCGGTTGACCAGCGTGAACCAGACAAAGGTGGCGGCCAGCCCCGGCACCAGTGTGGTATAGAGGAAGGCCAGCACCAGCGGCCGGGTCATCTGCACCTCGAAGGGGTATTCCAGCGCCGCCGAGGCCACCGCCAGAAGCGCCGCGCCGACCAGCATCTGCAGCCCGACGATCATCATCACGTTGCCCCCCGAAGAGGCCCCGCGCACCGAAAGCGTCGCCACGGTCAGCGCCACCGCGGCGATCACACAGAGCGTCAGACCGTAGAGATCGACCCCGGCGCCAAGTCGCGCGCCCATGATCAGCGTCACCCCGCCAAACCCCGCCACCAGCCCGGCCACCGCCAGCCGTGGCAGCCGTTCGCGGAACACCAGCCAGCCCGCCAGCGCTACCATCAGCGGCATGGTCGAGGCGATGATCGAGGCCAGCGAGGCCTCGATGGTCTGCATCGCGATGAAGTTGAGCCCGAGGTAGATGGCGTTCTGACAGACCCCGAAGACCAGCGTCGCGCGCCACTGCGCCCGGCTCAGGCGGAAGCTCTGGCCCATGGCCAGCGCCAAGCCGACGCCGATCACCCCCGAAAGCAGGAATCGCAGCGCCAGCGAGCCCATCGGCGGGGCGTATTCGACGATGATCCGCGCCGAGGTGAAGGCCGAGGACCACATGGCGGCAAAGGCCAGCCCCATCAAGATCGCGCGAATGTCCATGTTGGCTGTCCTGTGGTTGTCGTCGGGGGGCTGCCCCGCGCGCGCGCCCCGGAGCCCGATCCGGGGCCTCTCGGCGGAGAGCGGGAGGTCCCGGATCGGGTCGGGGACGGGGTCACTGCACCGCGCGGATGCCGTCATAGGCGGCGCGGAACCGCTCGTAGGCCTCGGCGTAGTCCGCCACCAGTCCGGGCTCCGGCGTCACCGTGCGGGCGATCTCGGGCGCGGTCATCACCTGCTGCCAGTCGGCGCCGGCGGCGCATTGGCCGAGCCGTGCGGCCCCGAGGGCTGCGCCGAACTCGCCCTCGGCGGGCAGATCGAGCGGCAGGTCCAGCACCGTGGCGATCAGCTTCAGCCAGTAGTCCGAGCGGCTGCCGCCGCCGATGGCGATCAGCCGGTCGATCCGCGCGCCGGTCTGTTTCAGCGCCATCAGGCTGTCGCGCAGCCCGAAGGCCACGCCCTCGAGCACCGCGCGGGTCATGTCGTCGCGGCTGGTGCCGGCCGAGAGCCCGGTGAAACTGCCGCGGGCGCCCGCGTCATTGTGCGGCGTGCGCTCGCCGGAGAGATAGGGCAGGAAGCGCACCACGCCCGGCGCCTGCAGCGTCTCGCCCAGCGCCGCGGTCAGCTCGGCCGGGGAGGCGCCGGTGATCCGCGCCAGCCAGTTCAGGCTGTCGGTCGCCGAGAGCATCACCCCCATCTGGTACCAGCGGTCGGGCACCGCGTGGCAGAAGGTGTGCACCGCCGTCGCCGGATCGGGCGCATAGCCGTCGCGCGCCGCCAGTAGCACGCCGGAGGTGCCGAGCGAGACGAAGCCCTGGCCCTCGCTCAGCGCGCCGATGCCGCAGGCCGCCGCTGCATTGTCGCCGGCGCCGCCGGCCACGGTGACCGGACCGTCGAGACCCCAGTTGGCCGCCAGATCGGCGCGCAGCGGCCCGGCCTCGGCGCAGCCTTCCACCAGCCGGGGCATCTGGTCGCGGGTCATGTGGCCGGCGGCAAGCAGCGTCTCGGACCAGTCGCGCGCCCCGGTGTCGAGCCAGGAGGTGCCGGCGCTGTCGGACATGTCGGCCACATGGGCGCCGGTCAGGTAGAGGTTGAGATAGGCGGCGGGCAAGAGCACCTTGGCGACCTTGGCGAAGACCTCTGGCTCGTGGCGCTCGACCCAGAGCAGCTTGGGCGCGGTAAAGCCGGGAAAGACGATATTGCCGGAGGTCTCGCGCAAGCCATCGCTGCCATCGAGCGCAGCCGCCTCGGCGCTCGAGCGGGTGTCGTTCCACAGGATGCAGGGCCGCAGCACCTGGTCGTCGGCGTCAAGCAGCGTCGCGCCATGCATGTGGCCGGCGACGCCGATGCCGCGCAGGGCGGCAAATCCGGGGACGGCGCGCAGCTCTTCGACCGCGCCGTCAAGCGCGGCGATCCAGTCGGCCGGATCCTGCTCGGCCCAGCCGGGGTGCGGGTGGGCCACCTGGTAGGGCCGCTCGGCCGATCCAAGGACAGCGCCGGCGGCGTCCATCAGCAAGGCGCGCAGGCCGGAGGTTCCGAGATCGATGCCGAGAAATGTCATGCCTGCGCCTTTCGCGATGTCCGTCGTTGCCGGCATTAGTACCAAGGCAGGGCAGGGGGGCAAGGGGAGGTTTGCCAGCGATGCCCGCAGGTTCGCAAGTGGTGGCACGGCCTGTGCGCTTGCGATATGCACGGGGAACATCAGGGGCAGCCAGGGGCCGAAAGACCGTGCGCATCGTCAGCTACAACATCCGCAAGGCGGTGGGCCTCGACTGGCGCCGCGATCCCGAGCGCATCGTCGCGGTGCTGGCCGAGATCGACGCCGACGTGATCCTGCTGCAGGAGGCCGACAAGCGCATCCGCCGTCGCGAGGGCGTGCTGCCGCGCGACATCCTCTGCGACGAGATGGGCTATCAGCTGGCCGAGGTGGCGGTGCGCCCCGACAGCCACGGCTGGCACGGCAATGTCATCCTTGTGCGGCAGGGCTTCGAGATCGCCGAGATGCGCCGCATCGACCTGCCCTCGGCCGAGCCGCGCGGCGCGGTCTCGGCGCTGCTGGCGGTGCCGCGGATCGAGGTGATCGGCGTGCATCTCGGCCTCAACGCGCGCAGCCGGCGCAAGCAGCTGGCGGTGCTGCGCGACCATGCGGCAGCGGCCGGCCACCCGGTGGTGATCGGCGGCGATTTCAACGAATGGCGCCGCGGCAGCGATCATATCGAGGAACTGGGCGAGGTGATCGAGCCGGGGCTGAGCTTTCACAGCCGGGTGCCGGTGGCGCCACTCGACAAGTTCATCCTCTGCGGCGGGGTGCGCCACGTCAGCTCCTTCGTGCACCAGTCCGAGCTTTCGGCGCGCGCCTCGGACCACCTGCCGGTGGTGATCGACGTGGCGCTGGCGGAGCCGGCATGATCGTCACCGCCCTGCTGGTGCTGCATGGGGTGATCGTGCTGTCCTTCACCCTGCGCATCCTGATGCGCGACGACCTTTCGCCGCCGGCGCGGCTGGCCTGGTTCATCGCGCTGATGCTGCTGCCGTTCTTCGGCTCGGCGGTGTATTTCCTGTTCGGCGAGGTCGACCTCGGCCACCGCGCCCGCAAGCGTCACCGCGAGATCTTTGCCCTGATCCGCACCCGGGCCGCGCGCTTCATAAGCCAGCACGGCAGCGTCGAGGCACTGATCGACCGCGACTATCAGCCGGCCTTTGCCTATGCCGCCAGCATCAACGGCTTCTATCCGGTGGCGGGCAACCGCGCCGAACTGCTGGCCGACAGCAGCGCCTATCTCGACCGGCTGGTGGCCGATATCGATGCCGCCGAGACCCATGTGCATGTGCTGTCCTACATCTGGCTCGAGGATTACACCGGCCGCGCCGTGGGCCGGGCGCTGATGCGGGCGGCGCGGCGCGGGGTGACCTGCCGGGCGATCGCCGACGGGCTGGGCGCGCGGCTGATGATCAAGGGGCCGCTCTGGGACGAGATGCGCGAAGCCGGCGTCGAGCTGGCGATCGCCTTTCCCTTCTCCAACGTGCTGCACACCATGGCGACCAGCCGGATCGACCTGCGCAACCACCGCAAGATCACGGTGATCGACGGCCGCATCACCTATTGCGGCAGCCAGAACACCGCCGACCCCGAGTTCCGCATCAAGGCACGCTATGCGCCCTGGGTCGACATCATGCTGCGCTTTACCGGGCCGGTGGTCGATCAGAACCAGCTGCTGTTTGCTTCGGATTGGATGCAGGCCACCGGCAAGGTGCTCGACGGGGTCGAACTGCTGGGCGAGGCCCATGACGACGGCTTTGCCGCCCAGGTGATCGGCGACGGCCCGACCGAGCGCCATGGCGCCACGCCGCAGCTGTTCTCCAGCCTGCTCGGCTGTGCCCGCGAGGAGGTCGTGCTGACCACGCCCTATTTCGTGCCCGACACCACCGTGCTCGAGGCGCTGCTGGCCGCCGCCCTGCGCGGAGTGCGCGTGGTGCTGATCTTTCCGCGTCGCAACGACAGCTGGATCGTCGCCGCCGCAAGCCACAGCTATTACCACCGGCTGCTCGACGCGGGCTGCGAGATCTTCGAGTTCTGCGACGGGCTGCTGCATGCCAAGACCCTGACGATCGACGGCCGCGTCAGCCTGATCGGCTCGTCCAACCTCGACCTGCGCAGTTTCGACCTGAACTATGAAAACAACATCCTGCTGCAGGACCCCGAGATCACCAAGGCGATCCATGCCCGCCAGCAGAGCTACCTGCCGGAATCGCGGCAGGTGACGCTCGAGGACGCGCTGCGCTGGCCGCATTGGCGGCGGATCTGGAACAACATGGTCGCCACCATCGGGCCGATTCTCTGACCTCCGTCGCGGTTGCAAAACCGCGCGGCATCTGAAATGCACGCGCAACGCGTTTTCAGCCCGGATGGCAGAGTGATCGCACAGCACATGACACAGAGCGGCCAGACCGCCCCGGCCAAGGCGCGTCCCGCCAGCGGGCTCCTGCTCGAGACCGCGCGATTTGCCCATGGCGAGAAGGTGGTGCTCGCCGATCTGACGCTCGACCTGGCGGTCACCCGGCTGGCGGTGGTCGGCCGCAACGGCTCTGGCAAATCGACGCTGGCGCGGCTTCTGGCCGGGCTGGTGGCGCCGCAGCAGGGGCAGGTGCGGATCAACGGCATCGACGTGGCGCGCGACCGCAAGGCGGCGCTCTGCGAGGTCGGCATCCTGTTCCAGAACCCCGACCACCAGATCATCTTTCCCACCGTGCTCGAGGAGCTGGCCTTCGGCCTGGGCCAACAGGGCCGCAGCAAGCGCGCGGCCGAGACCGAGGCCCGCGCGGTGCTGGCGCGCTTTGGCAAGGCGCACTGGCAGGAGGCCTATGTCAACACGCTGAGCCATGGCCAGAAGCATCTGGTCTGCCTGATGGCGATCACCGCTATGGCGCCGCGGCTGCTCATTCTCGACGAGCCCTTCGCCGGGCTCGACATCCCGACGCGGGCGCAGCTGACCCGCTACCTGAGCCATTACACCGGCAACCTGATCCACATCAGCCACGACCCGGCCGACCTTACCGGCTATGATCAGGCGCTCTGGCTGGAACGCGGGCGGATCGCGGCGCTGGGCGAAAGCGATCAGGTGATCGCGGAATACGTGGCACGGATGACCGAGCTGGGAGAGGCCGATGATATCGCTGACCTCGCCGGTTAGAACCCGCGCCCATGACTGGCCCGCCGGGGTCAAGCTGGCGGCGCTCTGCGGCGCGACGCTGGCGCTTTTCTTCATCGACAGCCTCGCGGCGCATCTGGCGATATTGGCCGGCGTGCTGGCGCTCTATGCGCTGCCGGGGCGGGCCTTCCTGCGCGGCGGCCTCGCGGCATTGCGGATGCTCTGGCCTTTCGTGCTGGTGGTGGCGCTCTATCACCTGATCGACGGCAGCGCGGCAGAGGGCGCGGTGATCGTGCTGCGGCTGGTCTCGGCGGTGGCGCTGGCCAATCTGGTGACGATGACGACGCGCCTCACTGATATGATCGCGGTGATCCACTGGCTTTGCACACCGCTCAGGGCGCTGGGCGTCAGCACCCGGCCGCTCGAGATCGCCATCGCGCTGGTGATCCGGCTGACGCCGGTGCTGCTGGTCAAGGGCCGCGAACTGAACGATGCCTGGCTGGCGCGTTCGCCGCGCCGCGCGACATGGCGCATCATCCTGCCGTTCACGCTTCTGGCGCTGGACGACGCCGACCATATCTCCGACGCGCTGAGGGCGCGCGGGGGGCTTGTTTCCACGGAGGAGAACTAGATGGAACGAAATGTAGTCATGATCGCGCTCTTCGCGGCGCTGATCGCCGTGCTCGGGCTGATCCCGCAGATCACCCTGGGCTTCGGCGTGCCGATCACCGCCCAGACGCTGGGCGTCATGCTGGCCGGCACGGTGCTGGGGGCGCGGCGCGGCGCGCTGTCGGTGCTGCTCTTCGTGCTGCTGGTGGCGATCGGCCTGCCGCTGCTGTCTGGCGGGCGCGGCGGTCTTGGGGTCTTTGCCTCGCCGACGGTGGGTTTTCTGGTGGGCTGGCCGGTGGCGGCCTTCGTGACCGGCTGGATCGTCGAGCACTGGCGCGGCGCGCCGCTGACGCTGGTGGCCGGTCTGGCCTCGGTGGTGGGCGGCATCGTGGTGCTCTACGGCTTTGGCGTGGTCGGCATGTCGGTTATGCTGGACAAGACCCTGCTGGAGGCGACCGCGCTGGTCACCGCCTTCATCCCCGGCGACGCGCTCAAGGCGGCAATCGCCGGCATGCTGACCGCCGCACTGGCCAAGGCGCGGCCGGCAAGCGTGTTGTCGCGCGCGGCCTGAGCCGCCGTTTCGCACGCCCAGACGGCCCGGGTCGAAACCCGGGCCCTCCACCTGCCGCGCGCCGGGATCATCGCCCAAGCGCGGCCCATTCGGGCAAAGCTGTCGCAGGCCGGCGCTGCAAGGCCGAAAAGCCTTGCCAACCCCGCCAACCTCGCCTATACGGCGCGCTCATCCATGCACTCCAGCGGACCTAGGGTGACCCTTTCAGGGGGCCCTCCGTTGATGTTGAGAAAGGAAAAAGGCGATGGACGCCAAGGAACTGCGTGAAAAGACGCCGGATCAGCTGCGTGAAGAGCTGGCCAATCTGAAAAAAGAATCGTTCAACCTGCGCTTCCAGCAGGCCACCGGCTCGATGGAAAACACTGCCCGTATGCGCGCCGTCAAGCGCGATGTGGCCCGTGTGAAAACCGTGCTGAACGAAAAAGCCGCTGCGGCCGCTGAATAAGGAGCCTGAGACATGCCCAAACGTATCCTTTCCGGCACCGTGACCAGCGACGCCAACGAACAGACAGTCACCGTGTCGGTTGAACGCCGCTTCAAGCACCCGGTTCTGAAGAAAACCATCCGTAAGTCCAAGAAGTACCGGGCTCACGATGAAAAGAACGCCTTCAAGGTCGGCGACGCCGTTCGCATCATCGAATGCGCGCCGAAATCGAAGACGAAACGCTGGGAGGTGCTGGAGGCGTAAGCCTCCGGGACTTTTTAGTCAGATCGAAACCCTGGGGAACAGGCGATAATGCCCCCCAAAGGTCAGGAGAAACCCCATGATCCAGATGCAGACCAATCTGGATGTCGCTGACAACTCCGGCGCTCGCCGGGTGCAGTGCATCAAGGTTCTGGGTGGTTCCAAGCGTAAGTACGCCTCCGTCGGCGACATCATTGTCGTCTCGGTGAAGGAAGCCATCCCGCGCGGCCGCGTGAAGAAAGGTGACGTCCGCAAGGCCGTCGTCGTGCGCACCGCCAAAGAAGTCCGTCGTGAAGACGGCACCGCGATCCGCTTCGATCGCAACGCAGCCGTCATCCTTAACAACGCCGGCGAACCCGTCGGCACCCGTATCTTCGGGCCGGTTGTGCGTGAACTGCGTGCCAAGAACTTCATGAAGATCATCTCGCTTGCTCCGGAGGTGCTGTAATGGCTGCTAAACTCCGCAAAGGCGACAAGGTCGTCGTGCTCGCCGGCAAGGACAAGGGCAAAGAGGGCACCATCTCCTCGATCGATCCCAAGTCCGGCAAGGCCATCGTGGACGGTGTCAACATCTCGATCCGCGCCACCCGTCAGACCCAGTCCTCGCAGGGCGGTCGCATCCCCAAGGCGATGCCGATCCAGCTGTCGAACCTGGCGCTGCTTGATGCCAACGGCAAGGCCACCCGCGTCGGCTTCCGCATGGAAGGTGACAAGAAGGTCCGTTTTGCCAAGACCACGGGGGACGTGATCGATGCTTGATGCTGCAACCTATACCCCGCGCCTGCGCTCGCTCTATCAGGACACCATCCGTGGCGCCCTGAAGGAAGAGTTCGGCTACAAGAACGACATGCAGATCCCGCGTCTGGACAAGATCGTTCTGAACATCGGCTGCGGGCGTGCCGCCGTGAAAGACAGCAAGAAAGCCAAGTCGGCCCAGGCCGACCTGACGGCCATTGCCGGTCAACACGCGGTCGTCACCAACGCCAAGAACTCGATCGCGGGTTTCCGCGTCCGTGAAGGCATGCCGATGGGGGCGAAAGTCACCCTGCGCGGCGCCCGCATGTACGATTTCCTCGATCGTCTGATCACCGTGGCAATGCCCCGTATCCGCGACTTCCGCGGCGTTTCGGGCAAGTCGTTCGATGGCCGTGGCAACTATGCCCTGGGCATCAAGGAACACATCGTGTTCCCCGAGATCGACTTCGACAAGGTGGACGAGCCCTGGGGCCTGGACATCGTGATCGCCACCACCGCGACAACCGACGACGAAGCCAAGGCGCTGTTGAAAGCATTCAACATGCCCTTCAACTCGTAATCGCGGGAAGAGGATTAAGACATGGCTAAAAAAGCAATGATCGAACGCGAGAAGAAGCGCGAGAAGCTGGTGGCGAAATACGCCGCCAAACGCGCCGAACTCAAGGAAATCGCAACCGACGAGTCGAAGCCGATGGAAGAGCGCTTCAAGGCCCGCCTGAAGCTGGCGAAACTGCCGCGCAACAGCTCGCCCACGCGTCTTCACAACCGTTGCCAGCTGACCGGTCGTCCGCACGCGTACTACCGCAAGCTCAAGATCAGCCGTATCGCGCTGCGTGAACTGGGCTCCAAGGGCCTGCTTCCCGGCATGGTCAAGTCGAGCTGGTAAGGGAGGGTATATTAGATGAACGATCCTATCGGCGATATGCTCACCCGGATCCGCAACGCTTCGATGCGCGGCAAATCCACGGTCAACACCCCGGCGTCGAAACTGCGCGCCTGGGTTCTCGATGTGCTGGCGGACGAAGGCTATATCCGCGGCTACGAGAAGACCACCGACGAGCGCGGCCATGCCGCGATCGAAATCAGCCTCAAGTACTATGACGGCGCCCCCGTCATCCGCGAACTGAAGCGGGTGTCGACACCGGGCCGTCGCGTGTACCTGGGTGTGGACGAGATTCCCACGGTCCGTCAGGGCCTTGGCGTTTCCATCGTCTCCACGTCCAAAGGCGTCATGTCGGATGCAAACGCTCGCTCTGCCAACGTTGGCGGCGAAGTGCTTTGCACCGTATTCTAAGGAGGGCTGTCTAATGTCTCGTATCGGCAAACAGCCTGTCGCCCTGCCTGATGGCGTCACCGCAAGCCTCTCGGGCCAGACCATCGAGGTCAAGGGTCCGAAGGGCACGCAAAGCTTCACCGCCACGGATGACGTGACGCTGACCGTCGAAGACGGCGCAGTGTCGGTCACCCCGCGCGGCAAGTCCAAGCGTGCACGTCAGCAGTGGGGCATGAGCCGCACCGTGGTGGCCAACATGGTCCATGGCGTGTCCAACTCGTTCAAGAAAGAGCTGGAAATCCAGGGCGTCGGTTACCGGGCGCAGCTTCAGGGCAAGGTCCTGAAACTGAACCTCGGCCTGTCGCACGACGTGGATTTCCAGATTCCGGAAGGTATCACCGTAACCGTCCCGAAACCGACCGAGATCATTGTCGAAGGCAATGACATCCAAGAGGTCGGCCAGGTGGCTGCGAACATCCGTGATTGGCGCAAGCCCGAGCCCTACAAGGGCAAAGGCATCCGCTACAAGGGTGAGTATATCTTCCAGAAGGAAGGCAAGAAGAAGTAAGGACGCGGACAATGGCAAACAGCAAAAGACAACTGTTCCTCAAACGCCGCCTGCGCGTCCGGAACAAACTTCGCAAGATGAACCGCGGGCGCCTGCGCCTGTCGGTGCATCGCTCGAACAAGAACATCTCGGTCCAGCTGATCGACGACGTGCAGGGCAAGACACTTGCCGCCGCGTCCTCGCTCGAAAAGGACCTGGGTGTTGTGGGCAAGAACAACGTGGAAGCCGCGGCCAAGGTTGGCTCTGTGATCGCAGAGCGCGCCAAGGCAGCCGGTGTCGAAGAGTGCTACTTCGACCGCGGTGGCTTTCTCTTCCACGGTGGCATCAAGGCCCTGGCCGATGCCGCCCGCGAAGGTGGCCTGAAGTTCTAAGTGCAGGGGCGCGGATCACGCGCCCCTCGACGATCGGGGGCCTCGGACCTGTCCGGGGCCACTTCGATTGATCAAGACCCGGCGCAGCCGCGCCAGATACAAAGGAATTGCCACATGGCAGAACGTGATAACAGAGGCCGGGGCGGCCGTCGCGACCGCGATGAATCCCCGGAATTCGCCGACCGTCTGGTCGCGATCAACCGGGTCTCCAAGACCGTCAAGGGTGGTAAGCGCTTCGGCTTTGCAGCCCTCGTCGTCGTCGGTGACCAGAAGGGCCGCGTCGGTTTCGGCAAAGGCAAGGCGAAAGAAGTGCCTGAGGCCATCCGCAAGGCCACCGAGCAGGCCAAGCGCCAGATGATCCGCGTGCCGCTGCGCGAAGGCCGCACCCTGCACCACGACATCGAAGGCCGTCACGGCGCCGGCAAGGTCGTCATGCGTACCGCACCGCAGGGTACCGGTATCATCGCCGGTGGTCCGATGCGGGCCGTCTTCGAGATGCTGGGCGTGCAGGACGTGGTTGCCAAGTCGACCGGGTCGCAGAACCCCTACAACATGATCCGTGCAACCCTGAACGCGCTGACCCTCGAGGCCAGCCCGCGCATGGTCGCGCAGCGTCGTGGCAAGAAAGTGGCCGACATCCTGCCCAAGCGTGAAGACGCGCCGGCGGAATCGACCCAAGTCGCCGAGGAGGCCTGAGACCCATGGCAAAAACCATCGTCGTCAAGCAGATCGGTTCGCCGATCCGCCGCCCCGAGATCCAGCGCAAGACGCTGATCGGCCTGGGCCTCAACAAGATGCACAAGACCCGCGAGCTGGAAGACACGCCGTCCATCCGCGGCATGATCAACAAGATCTCGCATCTGGTGGAGATCGTCGAAGAGCGCGGCTGAGCCCCTCTTCCTCGTGACAAGATCAGACGCCGTCGCCCCGAAAGGGCGGCGGCGTTTTCGCGTTCCAGTGGGCGGCGCGCCCGGCCGGCGGCAGACAACCTACTGTCCGGTATTGCACATGGCGCGGCGGGCCGTCGGTTGCTAGCCTTGCTGTCCTCGCCGGCCGGCCCGCTGCACCTTTTGCCAAGCCCCGTCCGGAGCAGTGTTCGGACGCCGCCATGTGGTTCTCTCTCGACCCGTCGAACAAGGTTGTCGAAGTCTCGCCCGACTGGGATGACGCGGCCCGCGACCGCGGGGGCGCGGCGATGCTGCGGCAAGGGGTGGTCGGGCGCTCGCTGTGGGATTTCGTCAATGGCAGCGAGACCCGCTCCTATCTCAATGCGCTGTTCTTCTGGAGCCGGCAGACCGGCCGCACCCTTGTCCTGCCCTACCGCTGTGACGCGCCGGGCCTGCGGCGCGACTGCCAGATGATGATCTCGGCCGCGGACGCGGGCGGTCTCGAGGTGCGGCACGAGCTGCTCGGGGTGGCCGAGGTGCCGGGCCATCACCTGTTGCCGCCCGGCAGCGCGGCGCGGCAATGCTCGCAATGCCTGAACTGGGACAGCCCCGACGGCTGGTATGACCGCACACTGTCGGTGCCGGCGCGGGATCTCTTTGTCCATTACGTGATCTGCCCGTCGTGCCGCCAGGCGGCCAACCGGGCCGTCGGCGGCTGAGGCAGGGCAGGGGGCCAGACCCCGGGAGCCGGCGCGCCTTAGGCCTCGCGGTGTATTTTCAACTTATGCTGCGTTGCAGAAAACGCATATCCGGTCGACCGAAACGTACGTTGTTAGCGTTCACATTCAAGCCTAATTAAAGCGCACGGAGGAAACGAAACAAACCTCTCGGGGAGTGTCCCCGATCACAAAAGGACTACACTCATGGCTTATGCATCGTCCAATACCGCCTCGGGCTTCAGCTTTTCCGCCCTGCTGCACAAATCGGTCGAAGCGTACAAGACCGCACGCACCCGGCGCGCTGTCTACAACCGGACCTTCGACGAACTGGCATCGCTGACCGACCGCGATCTGGCAGACATCGGCGTGGCGCGCTCGAACATCCGCGCGATCGCCCTGAAGGAAGCAGCGCTGGTCCGCTGACCCACAGGAATTTCGCAGGCGCGCCGCACAGGCGCCGCCGCATCACGCGGGCCAGTTCTCTGGCCCGCGTTTTCATGTCGGGAGCGCAACCCGCCGCCGTTCATGCAGTGCATGCATTTTGTGCAACACGGCCATGCCGAAATGGCGTTGGCGATCCCGGGGCCGCAGGTCTATGCCACGGCCAGAGACATTCAACTGACTTCGGAACCACGCTCATGACATTCTTCACCTCGCTCGTCAGCCGCATCGCAAACGCCCTCCGCCAAGAGCCGGTGCCCTGCTGGACGGAATACCTGCGCGAGACGCGCCCCCACTCCTGAGGCCGCTCCGCGCCCCTCATCCCCCCGCATCGCGCGCGGCCCTTGCGCCGTGCCGCATCGATCGGTATACGCGCCCGGTGGCCTTCCGGGCCGCGACTCACATCAACAAGAAACGCCGTGGTCTGCCAACTCGCTTCGGGGCAGCATCCGGCAAGGAGAAGCGACATGAAACTCAATGAGCTGCGCGACAACGAAGGCGCAAACAAACGCAAGAAACGCGTTGGCCGTGGCCCGGGTTCGGGCATGGGCAAGACCGCAGGCCGCGGTATCAAGGGTCAGAAATCCCGTTCGGGCGTGGCCATCAAAGGCTACGAAGGCGGCCAGATGCCGCTCTACCAACGTCTGCCCAAGCGCGGCTTCAACAAGCCGAACCGCAAGCAGTTCGCTGTCATCAACCTCGGCCTGATCCAGAAATTCATCGAAGCCGGCAAGCTCGACGCAGGCAAGATCGACGAAGAGACCCTCGTGGCCTCGGGCGTCGTGCGCCGCAAGCTAGATGGCGTGCGCGTGCTGGCCAAGGGTGAACTGACCTCGAAAGCCACCATTTCGGTCACCGGCGCCTCCAAGGCGGCAGTGGACGCGGTGGAGAAGGCCGGCGGCTCTCTGACGGTCACGGGTGCGCAAGCTTCCGAATAAGCGGTTGTGAGCGGTGCTCTCGCCGCTTACATAGCTTTCAGTTTTCCAAACGCCGCCCGCCGGAAAACGGCTCTGGGCGGCGTTTTCATAGAGCGAGATTAACGAGCCATGGTATCAGCAGTAGAGCAGATGGCGGCCAACACCAGCTGGGCGGCGCTCGGCAAGGCGACCGACCTGCGCAACCGCATCCTCTTCACCCTCGGTCTTCTGATCGTCTACCGTCTGGGCACCTTCATCCCGGTTCCGGGCATCGACGGCGCCGCGCTGCGGGATTTCATGGAGCAGGCGGGGCAGGGCATCGGCGGCATGGTCTCGATGTTCACCGGTGGTGCTCTGGGGCGGATGGGCATCTTTGCGCTCGGTATCATGCCCTATATCTCGGCCTCGATCATCGTTCAGCTGCTGTCCTCGATGGTGCCAGCCCTCGAACAGCTCAAGAAAGAGGGCGAGCAGGGCCGCAAGAAGATCAACCAGTGGACCCGCTACGGCACCGTGGTGCTGGCGACCTTCCAGGCCTACGGCCTGTCTGTCGGCCTCTATGCCAATGATTTCGTCTCGGCCGATATCGACCAGACCTTCTTTATCGCGTCCTGCGTCATCACCCTGGTCGGCGGAACCATGTTCCTGATGTGGCTTGGCGAGCAGATCACCGCCCGCGGTCTTGGCAACGGCATCTCGCTGATCATCTTCGTAGGCATCATTGCCGAGGTCCCCGCGGCGCTGGCACAGTTCTTTGCCTCCGGCCGCTCCGGCGCGATCTCTCCGGCGGTGATCGTCGGTGTCATGGTCATGGTGGTCGCGGTCATCATGTTCGTGGTCTTCATGGAGCGCTCGCTGCGCAAGATCACCATCCAGTATCCGCGCCGCCAGCAGGGCATGAAAATCTCCGAGGCCCAGCAGAGCCACCTTCCGGTCAAGGTCAACCCGGCCGGTGTGATCCCGGCGATCTTCGCCTCCTCGCTGCTGCTGCTGCCGACGACCATCGCGACCTTCAGCGGCAACCAGACCAGCCCGGTGATGTCGACGATCCTCGCCTACTTCGGCCCGGGTCAGCCGCTCTACCTGCTGTTCTTCGCGCTGATGATCGTGTTCTTCGCCTATTTCTACACCTTCAACGTCTCGTTCAAACCCGATGACGTGGCCGACAACCTGAAAAACCAGAACGGCTTCGTGCCCGGCATCCGCCCCGGCAAGAAGACCGCGGAATATCTCGAGTACGTGGTCAACCGCATCCTGGTCCTGGGCTCTGCCTATCTCGCTGCGGTCTGCCTGTTGCCGGAAATCCTGCGCGGCCAGTTCGCCATCCCGTTCTACTTCGGCGGCACCTCGGTCCTGATCGTTGTCTCGGTGACGATGGACACGATCCAGCAGGCGCAGAGCCATCTTCTGGCGCACCAGTACGAAGGTCTGATCCAGAAATCGCAACTGCGTGGTAAAGGTAAGGCCCGCAAGAAACGCAGCCCCGTCCGGAGGTAATCCCGCATGAACATCATTCTTCTTGGGCCCCCGGGGGCAGGTAAAGGCACGCAGGCCCGCAAGCTGGTGGACGAGCGCCAGATGACCCAGCTCTCGACCGGCGACATGCTCCGCGACGCCAAGGAAAGCGGCACCGAGATGGGCAAGCGCGTCGCCGGCGTGATGGCCCGCGGCGAGCTGGTGACCGACGAGATCGTCATCGGTCTGATCGAAGAGCAGCTTGAGGCCAACCCCGAGGGCAGCTTCATCTTCGACGGCTTTCCGCGCACCCTGGCGCAGGCCGACGCGCTCGAAGAGCTGCTGGCCAAGCATGACAAGCGGCTCAATGCGGTGATCGAGATGCAGGTCGACGACGAGGCGCTGGTGGCCCGCATCACCGCGCGTTCGACCTGTGGCGGCTGCGGCGAGGTCTATAACGACCAGACCAAGCCCTGGCCCGCCGACGGCACTTGCGCCAACTGCGGCTCGACCGAACAAAAGCGCCGCGCCGACGACAACGAAGAGAGCCTGCGCACCCGGCTGATGGCCTATTACAAGCAGACCTCGCCGCTGGTGGGCTATTACCACTGCAAGGGCACGCTGCGCCCGATTGACGGCATGGGCAGCCCCGAGGCTGTTGCCGGCGCGCTCGCAAACCAGCTTGGCTGAACGACTCCAAGCCGGCCGGGATGTGGCGTCATTTCCGACCGGATTTTGCCAGGCGCGTACGGTGACAATGGTCCAAGCCTGCGATACCCTGCGCTCGAAGTCGAAGGACAAGGGTCGAATTGCTTCTTTCTCATCGTAACCGCTTCATATTCTTGAAGACTCGCAAAACTGCCGGGACTTCCGTGGAAATGGCACTGCAACCGTATTGCTCTCCCGACCTAGAAGCACCGGTGGAAGAGGCGGTGCCGGCCACGATAGGCGAGCACGGTATCATTGGAACTCGGAAGATCCCGAAGAAGAAGTTGACCGGGCTCAACGCCGAGTGGTTCAACCATATGAGTGCGGCCGAAGTGCTGGAAAAGGTGGGTAGAGAAACTTTCTTTGCCTATCCACGGATTACCACCGTTCGCAATCCTTTCGATCAACTCGTGTCCCGTTGCCATTGGCAGATGCACCAGGGCCGGGGATCCTACTCGAACTTCGATGAACTGAAGGCCTATTTCCGAGACCTTATCCTGCATCAGAACTGGCCGGATGACCGGGAGATCGTTTTTCTCGATGGAGAGTATATCATCGACCACGTGGTTCGGTTCGAGCATCTGCGCAATGACTTGGGGCGCGTGGCAGAGACCTTGGGGCTGGACGAACGTTACCTGCATCTACCTCACACCAAGGATACCGGAGCGGCCCGGCGCGGTCAGGCGGTTGCGGAATACTTCGATCCGGACACGATCGAGAAAGTGAGACGCCGGATGGCCTGGGTGTTCGAACGCTTCAACTATCCTGACACACCGGATACGCGTCCGCGGCAATAGCTGGGCCAAGACTTTAGGAGTTCGTGAATTGACGGGACAGGGCAGGGTTTTCTACGAGGTGCCGCGCAACGCCCGCGATCGTCTGACCGCAACGCAGAAGATCTTTGCGTCGTACAAGAAACAGTTCCAGACGGTAGGGGAGATGCAAAACTTCCTTATGGCCACCTACGTTCCGGTAGATCGCAGTTGGGTGTACAAGACGAACGCCAAGGCGGGCTCCTCTTCGGTGCTTTCCTTTCTGTTTGCCTTGGAGTTCGGGGTTTCATTCTCGGTGAAGCTGCAGACGACTGCCGACCATAATCCCGATACCGCTTTGCACCAGATGCGGGCCGCGCATGTATTCCAGCCGGTGTTGAATTTACCAGGAATTGATAATATTCCCGAATTTCTGGCCAAAACCTTCTCGTTCACGGTCGTCCGCGAGCCGGCTCGTCGGGTTTTGTCGTCCTTTCGCTATATCTGCCAGTCCAACGAAAAGCAGAGCGAAAAGCTGCTGCGCGATCGCATCCGCCTTTCGGCGCTGACCGGGTTCGACTGGGATTGGCATCCTGGCACAATTGATGGCTTCCAGAGATTCCTCGAATTCATTCAGGTTGAAAGCGAGCAGGAAGGGATTGTTTCGGTCAACAATCACTGGCGGCCACAATGGCGGAACACCCAGATCGACCTTCTGAAGCCCGATCTCGTTGGCCGTCTTGAGGCCATGCCGGCCTTTTACCGGGACCTCTGCAAAGCGTTGGACAGGCCTCTCCCCAAAGAGCTGGTGGCCGATATCCGTAATCGCCAGCCGAGCGGAGACAGCAATACCTTTTTGGCTGACAGCAAGTGTCGGCAGTTGATCCGCGACATCTACGCCCGCGATTATGAACTCTTCGGGTATGACCCGGAGCGTGTCGTCGAGGGCTGAACGACGCCGTTGATTTCGGCTCCGCCCTGCGCGGCGACAGGGCTGAGCAGGGGCCAATTCCCGCCGGGAAAGAAATCTCTTGACAGGGGGGTTGACGATGCCCTCTCAGGCCCATAGTTAGCCCTATCTCGCCCATGGCGAGCGATTCCCTTTCGGGGATCCATCACCTCGACATCAGCTGCGGCCCGGGTGCTCCATGCCTCGGGCTTACGTTGTGAAAAAAGGTTCTGGCACTACGGAACCGCAACAAAAGGAAAGTGACACTTGGCACGTATCGCCGGCGTTAACATCCCGACCCACAAACGGGTCCCGATCGCCCTGACCTACATCACCGGAATTGGCCACACCTCGGCCAAGAAAATCTGTGAAGCCGTGAACATCGACGCATCGCGTCGCGTGAACGAGCTTTCCGACGCCGAAGTCCTGGCCGTGCGCGAGCACATCGACGCCAACTTCACCGTCGAAGGCGACCTGCGCCGCGAAGTGCAGATGAACATCAAGCGCCTGATGGACCTCGGCTGCTACCGTGGCCTGCGTCATCGCCGCAACCTCCCCGTCCGCGGTCAGCGGACCCACACCAATGCGCGCACGCGCAAGGGCCCGGCGAAAGCAATCGCCGGCAAGAAGAAGTAAGGGAGGTCTGAGAACATGGCACGTGATACCCGTCGCGGAGGCAAGAAGAAGGTCTCCAAGAACATCGCCACAGGCGTGGCGCATGTGAACTCTTCGTTCAACAACACCAAGATCCTGATCTCGGACGTGCAGGGCAATGCGATTGCATGGTCCTCGGCCGGCACCATGGGCTTCAAGGGCTCGCGGAAATCGACCCCCTATGCGGCCCAGATGGCTGCGGAAGACGCCGGCAAGAAGGCCGCGGAACACGGCATGAAGACGCTGGAAGTCGAAGTTCAGGGCCCCGGTGGCGGCCGTGAATCGGCGCTCCGCGCCCTGGCTGCCATCGGCTTCAACATCACCTCGATCCGTGATGTGACCCCGATCGCCCACAACGGCTGCCGCCCGCCGAAGCGTCGTCGCGTCTGATCGATATCTATCAAGTTTGGGGCCGGGCATCCGCTCGGCCCCATTCCGTCATTTTAACCTCGGGCGCTTTCGCCTTTAGGACATGGGGCAAGAGCAGGAATGGAGGGACGCATGATCCACAAGAATTGGGCCGAGCTGATCAAGCCGACGCAGCTGGAGGTCCGCCCTGGCAACGACCCCGCGCGTCAGGCCACCGCCGTGGCCGAGCCTCTCGAGCGCGGCTTCGGTCTCACCCTCGGCAACGCGCTGCGCCGCGTGCTGATGTCGTCGCTGCAAGGCGCGGCCATCACCTCCGTCCAGATCGACAACGTGCTGCACGAGTTCTCGTCCGTGGCCGGTGTGCGTGAAGACGTGACAGACATCGTTCTGAACCTCAAGGGCGTCGCGCTGCGCATGGAAGTCGAAGGCCCCAAGCGGCTGTCGATCAATGCCAAGGGCCCGGGCGTGGTCACTGCCGGCGACATCTCGGACAGCGCCGGCATCGAGGTTCTGAACAAGGACCACGTGATCTGCCACCTCGACGAGGGCGCGGATGTCTACATGGAGCTGACGGTCAACACCGGCAAGGGCTATGTCTCGGCCGACAAGAACAAGCCGGAAGACGCCCCCATCGGCCTGATCCCGATCGATGCGATCTATTCGCCGGTCAAACGCGTCTCCTACGACGTGCAGCCGACCCGCGAAGGCCAGGTTCTCGACTACGACAAGCTGACGCTGAAGATCGACACCGACGGCTCGGTCACCCCCGAGGACGCCGTGGCCTATGCCGCGCGCATCCTGCAGGACCAGCTGTCGATCTTCGTCAACTTCGACGAGCCGGAATCGGCGACCCGTCAGGACGATGACGACGGTCTCGAGTTCAACCCGCTGCTGCTCAAGAAGGTCGACGAGCTCGAGCTGTCTGTGCGTTCGGCCAACTGCTTGAAAAACGACAATATTGTGTATATTGGCGACCTCATTCAGAAGACCGAGGCCGAGATGCTGCGCACGCCGAACTTTGGCCGCAAGTCGCTCAACGAGATCAAGGAAGTACTGTCGGGCATGGGCCTGCATCTCGGGATGGACGTCGAGGACTGGCCGCCGGACAACATCGAAGACCTGGCGAAAAAGTTCGAAGACGCGTTTTAAGTCTTGCGATACAGAGATTGGGGAAGGGCAGGGCGCAAGCACCTGCCCTTTTTCTTTGCTGGTGGGCTGGTCGCAGTAATCCTTTATTTCGTGAAATATGGAAATAAGGTTGCGCCACCCTCTGTGGCCGGCTAGATCCGCCGATACCGATCGCAAGAAGGAGCCGCGCCAATGTCCGACACCCCCCAGCTTGATGACAGCCAGCTGCATCTGCCCGACACGGCGACGCTCAGTACACCGCTGCGGGCCACGCACAGTCCGCGCATCCTGCTGCTGCACGGCTCGCTGCGCCAGACCTCCTATTCCCGCCTCGCCAACGAGGAGGCCGCGCGCATCCTGCAGCGGCTGGGTTGCGAGACGCGGGCTTATGATCCCTCGGGCCTGCCGCTGCCTGATGATGCCGAGGCCAGCCACCCCAAGGTGCAGGAGCTGCGCGACCTGGTGACCTGGTCAGAGGGTATGGTCTGGTGTTCGCCGGAGCGGCACGGCGCGATGTCCGGCATCATGAAGGCGCAGATCGACTGGATCCCGCTGTCGCTGGGCGCGGTGCGGCCGACCCAGGGCAAGACGCTGGCGGTGATGCAGGTCTCCGGCGGCTCGCAGAGCTTCAACGCGGTCAATCAGATGCGGGTGCTGGGGCGCTGGATGCGCTGCCTGACGATCCCCAACCAGAGCTCGGTCGCCAAAGCGTTTCTCGAGTTCGACGGCGATGGGCGGATGAAGCCCTCGGCCTATTACAACCGGATCGTCGACGTGATGGAGGAGCTGGTGAAGTTCACCCTGCTGACCCGCGATCTCAAGGAACTCCTGACCGATCGCTACAGCGAACGGGTCGAAAGCGCGGCCGCACTGTCGAAGCGGGTGAACCAACAGGCGATCTGAGACGCACCACCGTCCCGGACTTGATCCGGGACCTCTTCGCCGACCATCAACAGGCCCCCGAGCGGGGTCCGGGGCGTGTGGGGCAGGGAGCGTCGAGCACGCTGATCCGCGACCACTTCGCTGCCCACCAGGAGGCCCCGGAGCGGGGTCCGGGGCGCGGCAGCGGAGGGGACAACCACATCGCCAATCCGGGGCTTGCCCCGCGAGGTCATTTCGGCTAAGGACGCGCATCCCTCTGGCTTTGATCCGGAGGGTTGCGACGGGGCCTTCGGGCCCTTTGCATTTTCCGGGCGTTCCGCGCCCCAAGGAGAGCCGGTGACACGCATCGCCGGACAGACAAAGCAAAACCGCCCGTAGAGGGCAATTGAAGGACAAGATACATGCGTCACGCAAAAGGTTACCGCCGCCTGAACCGCACCCACGAGCACCGCAAGGCGCTCCTGTCGAACATGGCCGGCTCGCTCATCGAACATGAGCAGATCAAGACCACCCTGCCCAAGGCAAAAGAACTCAAACGCGTTGTCGAAAAGCTGATCACCCTCGGCAAGCGCGGCGATATCCACGCCCGCCGTCAGGCCGCCGCCGCCCTGAAGGAAGACAAGGACGTCGCCAAGCTCTTTGAAATCCTCGGCCCACGCTACGCCGAGCGTCAGGGGGGCTACACCCGCGTCCTGAAGGCCGGCTTCCGCTATGGTGACATGGCGCCGATGGCGATCATCGAGCTGGTCGACCGCGATGTCGACGCCAAAGGCGCCGCCGACAAGGCCCGCCTGGCCGAGCTGGAAGCGGCGGACGAGTAAACCCCGCCCCGAAAGCCTAACGGAACAAGCCCGCTTCGGCGGGCTTTTCTATGTCTTGCGCAGCAACCCGCGGGCCTTGCGCCGCTGGTGCCGCAGGTAGATCCAGCGCGCCACCACCTGCGCGTATATCCAGTCACAGATCGGGTAGACCCCCGGCAGGCGCCCCAGCCTCGCCAGCCAGCGATAGCGCGGCATCTGGTCCCAGAGCACCAGCATGGCGTCGAAGCCGATGTGCAGCTCTCCCCGGTGCAGCACGTGCAAGAGCCGCGTCGCCGCATCCTCGCTCACGCCCCAGCGGTCGAGCTCGATCCGGTTGAGGTCGTCAAAGGCGATCGGCAGGCCGCGCGCCTCGGAATAGGCGGCATAGCTGCACATCTCGGCATCGCAGACCGGGCAATCGCTGTTGTAGAGCGCGCGGGTTTCGGCGGGGTCGGACATGGCAGGTCTCCTCACGTTCCGATCATATCTAATCACCGCCGGCCGCGGGGCCAGTGACCGAGGGTCGCAGGCCCACAGCGGGCACGAAAAAGGCCAGCCCCTTGGGGCCGGCCAGCACTCGCTACTACGGTCCCGACGCGGTCAGGCCTCGTCGAGCTCCTTTTTGACCAGTTCCTCGATCTTGTGGACCGGGTGGTTGGTCAGCGTCTTGGGGATTTCGGCGACCACCTTGTCGCTCACCTCCTGATGCAACTCGGCGCGCAGATCGCCCAGCACCTGCGGCGAAGCCACGAGGATCAGCCGCTCGAAATGGCCCTTGTGCGCCTCCTGATAGAGCTTTTCGGCCAGATCGGCGGCAAAGCGCTCCTTGGCCAGCTCGTGCCAGTCGGTGTCATCGAGCGCCGAGCGCTGCTGCACGCCGGTGTCGTTCATCCGGCCGGGCCGGTTGGCGGATTGCTCGATGTCGGACGGGTTGTCCTGTTCGTCCTTGTCCGTCACCTCGAGATGCGGGTCCTCGTGATCGGTCAGGTTGCGCAGGAACAGCGCCTTTTCGCTGTCGGTCACCACGATCCAGGTGCCGTTTCCGATCTCTGCCATCTCAGGAGCCTCCCTTGTCGAGCTCGTCGCGCTTTTGCACACGGGTGACGCCGGGCTTGTCCTGTTCGGCCTGTTTCAGAAGATCGCGGGTGCCGACCTTGCGCTCGAGGTTGCCATCGGCGCGGCCTTGCTGTCCGGGGGTTGCGGCGTCGTCGATATACTTCTCGGTCTCGCGTTCGCCGTCCTGTGACCTTTTGCGGTCTGCCATGATAGCCTCCTTTTCCAAGCGGGTCTGTCGGTCAACGCGCCAGCCGCCCGGCGGTTCCGGCTGCGCGCTTGAAACAGCCCCGTCAGACGGGCATATCAGCCCCGAACCCCGTAACCCCGATGTCGGAGGGACGATGCGTCTGATCCTTGTGCTTGCCCTTGCCCTGCTCTCTGCCCCGGCCCTGGCCGAGACCCGTGTGCCCGAGAGCCGCGCCGAGATCTCGCTCAGCTTTGCGCCGCTGGTGCGGGACGCCGCGCCGGCCGTCGTCAACATCTATGCCCGCCGGGTGGTCGCGGCGCGGCGCAGCCCGTTTGCCGATGATCCCTTTTTCGGCGAATTCTTCCGCGATTTTGGCCAGAGCCAGCCGCGGGTGCAGAATTCGCTGGGCTCGGGCGTGATCCTCTCGGACGATGGCATCGTGGTGTCGAACTATCACGTGATCGGCGAGGCGACAGACATCCGCGTGGTGCTCAACGACCGGCGGGAATACTCCGCCTCGGTGTTGCTGTCAGACGAACAGAGCGACCTTGCGATCCTGCAGCTCGAGGGCGCCGCCGACATGCCGCACCTGGCGCTGCGCGACAGCGATACCGTCGAAGTGGGCGAGCTGGCGCTGGCGATCGGCAACCCCTTCGGCGTCGGTCAGACGGTGTCGTCGGGCATTGTGTCGGGGCTGGCGCGCTCGGGCCTCGCCACCGGCAACCTGCGCGGCTATTTCATCCAGACCGATGCGCCGATCAACCCCGGCAATTCCGGCGGCGCGCTGATCGACATCGAGGGCCGGCTGATCGGCATCAACACCTCGATCCTGACCCGGTCGGGCGGCTCGAACGGCATCGGTTTTGCCATTCCGGCCTCGCTGGTGGCGCAATTCGTGACCCAGGCGCGCGACGGCCAGGACCGGTTCCTGCGGCCCTGGGCCGGGATCAACGGCCAGGCGGTGGATGCCGATCTGTCGGACAGCCTCGGTCTCGCGCGGCCCGGCGGCGTGGTGATCTCTGAGCTTGAGCCACTCAGCCCCTTCGCCGCGGCCGGGCTCGCGGTGGGCGACGTGATCGCGGCGGTTGACGGCCAGCCGGTGAACACCCCGGCCGAGATGATCTATCGCATGTCGGTGCGCGGCATCGGCGCGCGGGTGGCGGTGGACTATGTCCGCGCCGGCCGGCCGGCCGAGGCGCGCGTCACCCTGATCGCCCCGCCGGACGAGCCGCCGCGCGAGGAGCTGGTGCTGGGCCGCGAGGCCTTGTTCGAGGGGCTGCGGCTGGCGCGGCTCAACCCGGCGCTGCGCGACGAGCTCGGGCTCGAGGCGGGCGAGGGGGTCATCGTGCTTGATCCGGGCGCGGCGGGCGCGCGCATCGGGCTGCGCGCCGGCGATATCCTGCAGGCGGTCGGTCGCTATGGCATCGAGCGGCCCGCAGACGTGGCGCGGACCCTGCGCCAGGCCTCTGGCCGCGTCGCGCTGCAGGTGTTGCGCGGCAATCGCCGCGTGGCGCTGCGGTTCCGGGTCTGAGCGGGTGGCCGATCTCTTCGACAGCTCCGCAGGCCCCACGCCAAGCAACGCACCACGCCCGCTGGCCGACCGGCTGCGGCCGGCGAAGCTGGCCGAGGTGATCGGCCAGGAACAGGTGCTGGGCCCGGAGGCGCCGCTGGGCGTGATGCTGTCCTCCGGCGCGCTGTCGTCGCTGGTGTTCTGGGGCCCGCCCGGCGTGGGCAAGACAACCATCGCGCGGCTGCTGGCGGATGTGACCGAGCTGCATTTCGTCCAGATCAGCGCGATCTTCACCGGCGTGCAGGAGCTGCGCAAGGTCTTCGAGGCCGCCAAGCACCGCCGCGCCAACGGTCAGGGTACGCTGCTCTTCGTCGACGAGATCCACCGCTTCAACAAGGCGCAGCAGGACGGCTTCCTGCCGCATATGGAGGATGGCACCATCCTGCTGGTGGGGGCGACCACCGAGAACCCCTCGTTCGAGCTCAATGCCGCGCTTCTGAGCCGCGCGCAGGTGCTGGTGCTGACCCGGCTCGAGTTGGCCGATCTCGAGCGGCTGGCGCAGCGCGCCGAGCAGGAGCTGGACCGGCCGCTGCCGCTCGACGGGCCGGCGCGCGAGGCGCTCTTGGAGATGGCCGATGGCGACGGCCGGGCGTTGCTCAACCTGATCGAACAGATCATGGCTTGGGAGGTGACGGTCAAGCTCGGACCGAAGGCGCTGGCGCAGCGGCTGATGCGGCGGGCGGCGCAATACGACAAGTCCGGCGATGCGCATTACAACCTGATCTCGGCGCTGCACAAATCGGTGCGCGGCTCCGACCCCGATGCGGCGCTCTACTGGTTCGCGCGGATGCTGGAGGGGGGCGAGGACCCGCGCTACCTGGCGCGGCGGATCACCCGGATGGCGGTCGAGGATATCGGGCTGGCCGATCCGCAGGCGCAGGCGGTCTGCCTGCAGAGCTGGGAGACCTACGAGCGGCTGGGCAGCCCCGAGGGCGAGCTGGCGATTGCCCAGGCGCTGGTCTACCTGGCGCTGGCGCCGAAATCCAACGCCGCCTATGTCGCCTACAAGGCGGCGCGGCGCGAGGCCAAGCGCACTGGCTCCGAGCCGCCGCCGAGGCATATCCTGAACGCGCCGACCAAGCTGATGAAGGAGCAGGGCTACGGCGAGGGCTATGCCTATGACCATGACGCCGAGGACGGATTTTCCGGCCAGAACTACTTTCCCGAGACCATGAAGCGCCCGGTGATGTACCTGCCGGTGGAACGCGGCTTCGAGCGCGATCTGAAAAAGCGGGTGGATTACTTCGCCAAGCTGCGGTCAAAGCGCGGCGAGGACTGAGTGCCGTCCCCAAGCTCAGGGGCCTCTGGGCCGACCACGAGGTCCGGCGCAGGGCCAGCGGCACGGCAGCCTGCTTGACAAGGGCCACCGCCCGCGCGACAGACGCGCCATGACATCAACCCTTCTTCAGGTCGCCCTCGGCGGCGCATTCGGCGCGTGCGCGCGTTATCTCACCGGCATCGCGGCGGTGCGCCTCATCGGGCACGGCTTTCCCTGGGGCACGCTGGCGGTGAACATCCTCGGCTCGTTCCTGATGGGCGTGCTGGTGGTGGTGCTGGCGCACTACCATGCGACCCGCTTCGCGCCCTTGCTGATGACCGGGGTGCTGGGCGGGTTCACCACCTTCTCGGCCTTCTCGCTGGATGCGGTGGCGCTGTTCGAGCGGGGGCAGGTGACGACGGCGGCGCTCTATGTGCTGGGGTCGGTCGGGGTGGCAATCGCGGCGCTGTTTGCCGGATTGATGGCGGCGCGGGGGTATTTCGCATGAGTGGCGTACAGAAACAGATTGTCGGCGAGGCCGACGGCGGGCAGCGGATCGACCGCTGGCTCAGGCGGATGTTCCCGCATCTGAGCCAGGGCCGGATCGAGAAGATGTGCCGCAAGGGCGAACTGCGGGTCGATGGCGGACGGGTCAAGAGCTCGACCCGGATCGAGCCCGGTCAGGAGGTGCGCATCCCGCCGATCCCGGAAGAGGAGCTGGCCAAGCCGGCGCCCCGGCGCGACACCGTCTCTGAGGCAGATGCCGAGATGATCCGCGCCTGCGTGATCTGGAAGGACGACCACATCATCGCGCTCAACAAACCGCCCGGCCTGCCGACTCAGGGCGGCAGCAAGCAGACCAAACATGTCGACGGGCTCGCCGAGGCGCTGCGCTTTGGCTTTGACGACAAGCCGCGGCTGGTGCACCGGCTCGACAAGGACACCTCTGGCGTGCTGCTGCTGGCCCGCACGCAGGAGATGGCCCGCCTGCTGACCGCCGCGATCCGCCACCGCGAGACCCGCAAGATCTACTGGGCCGTGGTCGCCGGCGTGCCGGTACCTTATCTGGGCGAGATCAAGTTCGGTCTGGTCAAGGCCGGCGGTCACGGCGCCCATGGCGAGGGCGAGAAGATGCGCGCCGTCCACCCGCGCGAGATCGACAGCACCCCGGGCGCAAAGCGCGCGATCACACAATATGCCACGCTCTACCGGGTGGCCAGCCGCGCCGCCTGGGTTGCGATGGAGCCGATCACCGGCCGCACCCATCAGCTGCGCGCCCATATGGCCGAGATAGGTCATCCGATAATCGGCGACGGCAAATACGGTGGCTCGGGCCAGGAGAACCTCGGCGATGGCTGGGGTGCGAAACTGGGCGGCATCATCTCGAACAAGCTGCACCTGCACGCGCGGACCATGCGGCTCGAGCATCCCAAGACCCGCAAGCCGCTCACGATCACCGCGCCGCTGCCGGAGCATCTCGCCCATACCTTCGAGACCTTCGGCTGGACCGAGGACCTCGCCGACGAAGACCCCTTCGAGGCGCTGCAATGAGCCGATTGCGACTGGTGATCTTCGACGTCGACGGCACCCTCGTCGACAGCCAGGGCGATATCGTCGCCGCAATGCACGCGGCCTTTGGCGCGCTGGATCTGGCGCCGCCGGCGCGAGAGCATATCCTCGGCATTGTCGGGCTTTCGCTCGACGTGGCGATGCGGCAGCTGGCCCCGCAGTTGAACGACGCGGCCCTCGACACCTTGGTGGCCGAATACAAGGACGCCTATGTCGGCGCCCGCAAGGCCGGCCACAGCGGGCCGCTCTATCCCGGGGTGACCGAGGTGCTCGACCGGCTGGGACAACAGGACGACTGGCTGCTCGGCATCGCCACCGGCAAGTCGAAACGCGGGCTCGACGCGCTGCTCGAGGCGCAGGGGCTGACGGGTCGGTTCGTCACCCGGCAGGTCTCGGATTTCCACCCGTCCAAGCCGCATCCGGCGATGCTCGAGGCGGCGCTGGCCGAGACCGGGGTCGACCGCGCCGACGCGGTGATGGTGGGCGACACCAGCTTCGACATGGACATGGCGCGCGCCGCCGGGATCTATGCCATCGGCATGAGCTATGGCTACCACCCGGTCAGCGCGCTGACCTCGGCAGACGTGATCCTCGACGACATGGCGGCGCTGCCGCAGGTGCTCGACGACAGATGGGGGCAGGGCGCATGAGTGAGTGGAAAGCGAAACGGTTCTGGAGGGTCACCGAGATCCGGGCCGAGGCAGGCGGCTACGGCGTCTATCTCGACGGCCGTCCGGTCAAGACCCCGGCGAAGGCGCCGCTGCTGCTGCCGACCGAGGGCTTTGCCGAGGCGGTGCACGCCGAATGGGACGCGGTGGGCGAGTTGATCGATCCGACCAGGATGCCCTTTACCCGCACCGCCAATGCCGCGATCGACAAGGTGGCGCATCAGAAGGACGAAGTGGCCGACATGATCGCCGATTACGGCGGCACCGACCAGCTTTGCTACCGCGCCGAGGCCCCCGAGGCGTTGCGGGCACGTCAGGATGCCGCCTGGGATCCGCTGCTGGACTGGGCCGAGGCGACATATGGGGCGCGGCTGGCGGTGACCAGCGGCGTGATGCACCTGGCCCAGGACGCGGCGGCGCTGGCGCCGTTGCGCCGCGCGGTCCATGCCTGCAACCCGTTCCAGCTGGCCGCGCTGCATGATCTGGTGTCGCTGTCTGGCTCGCTGGTGATCGGACTGGCGGCGGCCGGCGGACGGCAGGATCCCGAGACGCTCTGGGCGCTGTCGCGGATCGACGAGACCTGGCAGGAAGAGCAATGGGGCGAGGATGAAGAGGCGCAGGCCCACGCGGCTTTGAAACGTGCCGCCTTTTTGCACGCGGCCGAGGTCTGGCGTCTGTCCGGCGACCATTGACCCGGCGTCAGTGCCGCGATTGTGCCCGGTCACTGACCAATTTGTCACGGGCTAGGCTTGACGTTTCCGCGGAAATCCGCCCACACTTGCCCCTGTTGGGGAGCGAGGCTTCCTTGCAAGAGTGTTGCTTCCCGTAGGGGTGGCAGAGACCGTCCGACTGATGTGGCGGCTCAAAAAAACAGGAAGAGGTAACCATGAAAAAATCCGTATTCTTTGGCGCGCTGACCATTGCCGGGCTCGCTGCTGGCGCTGCTGCCGCAGCCACGCTGGACGACGTCAAGGCACGCGGCACGCTGAACTGCGGCGTGACCACGGGCCTGGTGGGCTTTGCCGCCCCCGACGCCAACGGCAATTGGGACGGCTTTGACGTCGGCATCTGCCGTGCCGTCGCCGCCGCGGTGCTGGACGACCCGTCTGCCGTCGAATTCGTGCCGACCACCGGCAAGACCCGCTTCACCGCGCTGGCCTCGGGCGAGATCGACCTGCTGGCCCGCAACACCACCTGGACCTTCTCGCGCGACGTCGATCTGAAGTTCGAATTCGTCGGCGTGAACTACTATGACGGCCAGGGCTTCATGATCCCCAAGGACATGGGTGTCTCCTCGGCCAAGGAACTCGACGGCGCCACGGTCTGCATCCAGACCGGCACCACCACCGAGCTGAACCTCGCGGACTTCTTCCGCAAGAACAACATCAGCTACGAGCCGGTGCCGATCGAAACCAACGCCGAAGCGCAGCCGCTCTATCTCGAAGGCGGCTGTGACGTCTATACCACCGACGCCTCCGGCCTCGCCGCGACCCGCGCCGCGTTTGAAAACCCGGGCGATCACGTGGTCCTGCCGGAAATCATCTCGAAAGAGCCGCTGGGCCCGCTCGTCCGCCACGGCGACAACGAATGGGGTGACGTCAACCGCTGGGTGCTCAACGCGCTGATCGCGGCAGAAGAGCTGGGCGTGACCTCGGCCAATGTCGACGAGATGATGTCGGGCACCGAGAACCCCGAGATCAACCGTCTGCTCGGCACCGAGGGCAACCTCGGCGAGATGCTCGGCCTCGACGCCGACTGGGCCGCACGTGCCATCAAGGCCGTCGGCAACTACGGTGAGCTCTTCGAGAAGCACATCGGCGAGAACACCCCGGTCGGCCTGTCGCGTGGTCTGAACGCACAGTGGACCGACGGCGGCCTGCTCTACGCACCGCCCTTCCGCTAAGACGATCAAGACAAGGGCGCGGTCACACCGCGCCCTTGTTGCTTTCTGCACAATAACCTCCGCAACCGGCGACAGAGCGGGCAAACCGCCAGCCATAATGACCGCGGACACTCAGGGATCATATTCATGTCGACCGTCACCGACCCCCCGGCGGAGTCGTTCCGGCTATCGCAGCTGATCAACGACACCCGTTACCGGTCCATCACCTTCCAGTTCATCGCGCTGATCCTGCTGATCTTCGCCATGGCCTACCTCGGGTTGAACCTCGTCCAGAACCTCGCCGCCGCCGGGCTCAACATCTCCTACGATTTCCTCGGTGAGCCGGCCGGCTATGACATCAACCAGACGCTGATCGACTACAACAGCCAGTCGAGCCACTGGCGGGCCGCCATGGTCGGCGTGCTCAACACGCTGCTGGTGGCCATCATGGGCTGCATCATGGCCACCATCGTCGGCGTCTTTGTCGGGGTGCTGCGGCTGTCGCCGAACTGGCTGATCCGCAAGCTGATGTCGGTCTATGTCGAGATCTTCCGCAACGTGCCGGTGCTGATCTGGATCCTGATCATCATGGCGGTCTTTGTCGCCGTGCTGCCGCAGCCGCGCGATTTCCGCGGCGACGACGCCGAGGCCTCGATGCTCTGGGACGCTTTTGCCTTCACCGGTCGCGGCTTCTACCTGCCGGCGCCGGT
This sequence comes from Marinovum sp., assembly GCF_034669705.1. Taxonomy (GTDB): domain Bacteria; phylum Pseudomonadota; class Alphaproteobacteria; order Rhodobacterales; family Rhodobacteraceae; genus Marinovum. The sequence continues at coordinate 209,598 of NZ_JAXMOR010000002.1, read as the reverse complement.
CTTCGAGCCGGGCGCCTGGCTGGTGGTCGCGACCTTCGCGGCCTCGCTGGTGGCGATCGTGTTCTACCGCCGCTACACCACGAAAAAGCTCTATGACGAGGGCGTGCTGCTGCCCCGCGGCTGGCCGTCCGCCGCGCTGTTCTTCGTGCCGACGCTGCTGATGTTCTTCCTCCTGGGACGACCGATCTCGCTGGAATACCCCTCGCTGCAGGGCTTCAACTTCCAGGACGGCATCTACATGCGCAACTCGCTGCTGTCGCTGTGGTTCGCGCTGTCGATCTATACCGCCGCCTTCATCGCCGAGAACGTCCGCGCCGGCATCCTCGCCGTCTCCAAAGGCCAGACCGAGGCGGCCGCCTCGCTGGGCCTGCGGCCCAACCGGATCATGAACCTCGTGGTGCTGCCGCAGGCGCTGCGGGTGATCATCCCGCCGCTGATCTCGCAGTATCTCAACCTCACCAAGAACTCCTCGCTGGCGATCGCCGTGGGCTACATGGACCTGACCGGCACCCTGGGCGGCATCACGTTGAACCAGACCGGGCGCGCCATCGAATGCGTGCTGCTGCTGATGCTGTTCTACCTGACGATCTCGCTCGCCATCTCGGCGATCATGAACGTCTACAACAACGCCGTGAAGCTGAAGGAGCGCTGAGATGAGTGACATGCACGCACATTCCGTCGCTTACGTCCGCGAAACCATGCTGCCCGAACAGGAGCCGCCGGCCTCGGCGGTGGGAGTGGTCGCCTGGATGCGCGAGAACCTGTTTCGCGGCTGGGCCAACACGCTGATGACGCTGGTCGCGATCTTCGTGATCTACAAGATCGTGGCCGGGGCGCTGCCGTGGTTTGCCAATGGCCTCTGGAGCACCTCCTCGCTGGCCGAATGCCGCGAGATCCTGCAAGGCACCACCGGCGGCTGCTTCTCGGTGCTGACCGAACGCTGGAACCAGCTGCTGTTCGGCTTCCAATATCCGCAGGACCAGTACTGGCGGCTGATTCTCGCCTTTTTGCTGCTCGGTCTCGCCATCGCACCGGTGCTGTTCAACACCCTGCCCAAGGCGATGCTGCTCTTTACCGGGCTCTATCCCTTCATCGCCTTCTGGCTGATCTGGGGCGGCACGATCCTTGCGCCGCTGGTGGCGCTGGCGGGATTCGTGGTGGGCTTCATCGCCTTCAAGAAGGTCGAGCACCAGAGCTTCGCCATGGGGGCGCTGGCCTTCCTTGTGGCGGCGGTGGTGACCTGGTTCATCGGCGGCTTTGCCGTCCGCTCAGAGCCCGGCTTCCTGGCGCTCGAGAGCGTGCCTTCGCGCGACATGGGGGGCTTCATGCTCAACATGATCCTCGGCGTGGTCTGCGTCTCGCTGTCGTTGCCCTTCGGCATCGTGCTCGCGCTCGGGCGACAGTCTGACATGCCGATCATCAAGTGGATCTGCGTGCTCTTCATCGAGTTCATCCGCGGCGTGCCGCTGATCACGCTGCTCTTCGTCGCCAACGTGGTGCTGGCCTATTTCCTGCCGCCGGGCACCAGCTTTGACCTGATCATCCGCGTGATCATCATGATCACCGCCTTTGCCTCGGCCTATATCGCCGAGGTGATCCGGGGCGGTCTGGCAGCCCTGCCGCGCGGGCAGTACGAGGCGGCAGATTCGCTTGGCCTCGACTATGCCCAGGCGACCCGGCTGATCATCATGCCGCAGGCGCTGAAGATCTCGATCCCCGGCATCGTCAACGTCGCGGTGGGCCTGTTCAAGGACACCACGCTGGTCTCGGTGATCTCGATGTTCGACCTTGTCGGCATGATCCGCGGTCCGATCCTCGCCTCGACCGAGTGGAACGGCGTCTACTGGGAACTCTGGGGCTTCGCGGTCTTCCTGTTCTTCATCGTCTGCTACTCGATCTCGCAATATTCACAATGGCTGGAGCGTCAGCTTCAGACCGATCACCGTTAAGAGGAGGGATTGTCCATGGCTCAAGCTGCACAAACCCAGATGGAAATCTCCAACGAAGTCGCCATCCAGATCGAGAACATGAACAAGTGGTACGGCACGTTCCACGTGCTGCGTGACATCGACCTGACCGTTCATCGCGGCGAGCGGATCGTCATTGCCGGGCCGTCGGGTTCTGGCAAGTCGACCCTGATCCGCTGCATCAACGCCTTGGAAGAGCACCAGAAAGGGTCGATCACCGTCGACGGCACGCGGCTGTCGTCGGATGTGAAGAACATCGACCGGATCCGCTCTGAGGTCGGCATGGTGTTCCAGCACTTCAACCTGTTTCCGCATCTGACGATCCTCGAGAACTGCACCCTGGCGCCGATCTGGGTCCGCAAGACGCCCAAGAAGGAAGCCGAAGAGACCGCGATGCACTTCCTGCGCAAGGTCAAGATTCCCGAGCAGGCCGACAAGTATCCCGGCCAGCTGTCGGGCGGTCAGCAGCAGCGGGTGGCGATTGCCCGCTCGCTCTGCATGAAGCCGCGGATCATGCTGTTCGACGAGCCGACCTCGGCACTTGACCCCGAGATGATCAAGGAGGTGCTCGACACCATGGTCGAACTCGCCGAAGAGGGCATGACCATGCTTTGCGTCACCCACGAGATGGGCTTCGCGCGGCAGGTGGCGAACCGGGTGATCTTCATGGACGCCGGCCAGATCGTCGAACAGAACGAGCCGGAAGAGTTCTTCAACAACCCGCAGAACGAGCGGACCAAGCTGTTCCTGAGCCAGATCCTCGGGCATTGAGGTCAAGTGCTCTAGATTGCGCGCCCTCGCGGAAATTCGCGGGGGCGTTTTGCGTTTCCGGTCCAGAGCTGCGCAGCGCCGGGCCGCGGTGCGGCGGGCCGCCGGTCATGTCGGCCAGTTTACCCGGCAAACTCCGTAGAACCTCTCATCTGCGCGCGTGTGGCAGCCAAATCGCCGGCGGCGGCCTGCACCCCGCTGTTAACGCGCGGGTGCTACGCCAGTTCGCGAGGCACCACGAAATCCACCACGCGACCCATGCCGTAATCCACGTCTTCCCAGCTTTCTGCCTCGAAATCCGCCACCAGGGTTGCTCCGGTGGGATAATCGCCGAACCGCCCATGCTCTGGTGCAATGGTCACCACTCGCCCGGCAAAGCTCCCGATCCCCGGATTGTGCCCGATCATCAGCACGCAGCCCGCCTCCGCCTGCCGCAACCGGTCCAGCAGCGTCCCCGCTTCGGCCAGGTAGAGTCCCGGCGAAAACCGCACCGGGCAGTCCAGCCGCAACCCGGCAAAGGTCTCCTGCGTGCGCACCGCGTCCGAGCTCAGCGCAAGCTCCGGCAGATAGGCCCTGTCCCGCAGCCAGTCTCCCAGCGCCGCGGCGGAACGCCGACCGCGTTTGTTCAGCCGCCGCGCGTGATCGCCCTGCCAGGGGGCGTCCCAGCTCGATTTCGCGTGGCGCATCAGGATCAACCGCAGGGTCATGCCGGGTGAAAGCTCCTCATATGGAACGCCGATTGCGCCTCGGCCCGGCCATATCTCTGCGACAGCGGGCAGGACCGGCGTACCGCGCATCCCCGCGCCATGCAATCCTCGCCTGCGGCCGTGTCCAGATAGGCCTTGCAGCCCGGCACGTCATAGCCGCCCACCCCCAGCGCACCCACCGGACAGGCGTCGAGGCAGGGCTTGTGGCAGCCCTCACAGGGGCAGGCCGGGGCAGGGGGCAGGGCGATCCGTTCGCGCAGGGCCAGCGCGCCGCGGAACGACACCATCAGCCCGGCCCGGTCATGCACCAGAATGCCGGCCGGCGAGTTCCACACCCGCCCGGTGGCCTTGGCCCAAACGATGAAGGGCGCATAGGGCGGCCCGTCAGAAGGGTAGATCGCCCGCGCCCCCAAGGTCTCGGCCCAGCCACCCAGCACCCGCTTCGACCAACGGTCAAGCGGGTGCGCCGCGCCGTCACGATACTCCGGACTGGCCTGGAACGCTGGCCAGAAGGCAGGCTCTCCCGGGCCGATCATCAGCAGCGTGGCGCAGCCGTCCGGCGCGCCGTCCTCCGGCCCGGGGTGAAATCCGCCCAGCACCCGCAGGTGTCGCGCCTGCGCTTCTGCCTCTAGCGTTTCGAGAACGGCAGCCACAGGCTCCACCCCAGCTGCGTCGGCCGCGCGTCCTGCCACTCGAGCCCGATGGTCATGCCGTCATGGCCGGCCTCGGGCTGGGCGCGATAGGTGCGAAACAGCCGGTCCCAGAGCGACAGGGAAAAACCGTAGTTGCTGTCATGCTCGTGGCGATGCACCGAATGGTGCACCCGGTGCATGTCGGGGGTCACCAGAACCCGACGCAGCAGGGCGTCGACCCGCAGCGGCAGCCGCAGGTTGGCGTGGTTAAACATTGCCGTGCCGTTCAGCAGGACCTCGAAGATCACCACCGCCCAGGCCGCGGGCCCCAGCAGGTAGACCAGCCCGATCTTCAGCAGCATCGACAGCGCGATCTCGACCGGGTGAAAGCGGATCGCGGTGGTCACGTCGATCTCGACATCGGCGTGATGCACCCGGTGCAGCCGCCAGAGCAGCGGCACCTTGTGGGTGACCAGATGCTGCAGCCAGATCGCGAAGTCGAAGATCAGCACCGCCAGCCCGATTTCCAGCCAGACCGGCCAGCCAAGCTGGTTCAACAGCCCCCAGCCCTGCGCCTCGGCATCGAGCGCCGCACCCACGGCCAGAAGCGGCAGCCCCAGCGCCAGCGCCCGCAGCGCCAGCGTATTGGCAAGGGTGAACCCCCAGTTGGTGACCCAGCGGCGTCGTCGCGGATGCTGTCGCGCGCGGCGCGGGGCCACGGCCTCGAGCGCGGCAAACAGCGCGAAGAGCCCGGCGAACACGCCGAGCCGGATCAAGGTTTCATTCTCCATGGCGCGGTATATAGGCCATGGCCTGAGCGTCACAGTTCACGTCTTGGGGATGTCGCGGATCAATGAGCCGGCGCCGTGTTCGGTATAGAGCTCGAGCAGGCAGGCATTGGGCGCCCGGCCGTCGAGGATCACCACCGCCCGCACGCCCCGCCCGATCGCGTCGAGCGCGGTCTCGGTCTTGGGGATCATGCCGCCGGCAATCACGCCCTCGGCGGTCATCTCGCGGATCTGCGCCGCGGTAAGCTCGGTCACCACCTCGCCCTCGGCGTTCTTGACGCCCGCCACATCGGTCAGCAGCAGCAGCCGGTCGGCCTTGAGCGCGCCGGCGATGGCGCCGGCGGCGGTGTCGCCGTTGATGTTGAAGGTCTCGCCATTGCGACCGGCGCCCAGCGGCGCGATCACCGGAATGGTGTTCGAGCGGAACATGTCGTGCAGCACCGCGGTGTTGATCGTGTCGGGCGTGCCGACAAATCCCAGATCGGAATGGGTCTGCTCGCAGACGATCAGGTTGGCGTCCTTGCCGGAAACGCCCACCGCCTTGCCGCCCTGGGCGTTGATCGCCTGGACGATGCGCTTGTTGACGAGGCCCGAGAGCACCATCTCGACCACCTCGACGGTCGGTTTGTCGGTCACCCGCTTGCCATTGACGAAGGTGCTCTCGATGCCGAGCTTGTCGAGCATCGCGTTGATCATCGGGCCGCCGCCATGCACCACCACCGGGTTGACGCCGACCTGCTGCATCAGCACCACGTCGCGGGCAAATTCCTCCATCGCCTCGTCAGAGCCCATGGCGTGACCGCCAAGCTTGATGACGACGATGGCGTCGGTGTAGCGCTGAAGGTACGGCAGTGCCTGGCTCAGGGTGCGAGCCGTGGCGATCCAATCGCGGTTCATGTCCTGGGTTCTCATCTTCGGCCCCTCTTGAAAGGCTGTTATCCCAACAGGGCGTTTCGGGCGCAAGCGGATTACGGGAGGCGAAGCCGCGCGATCGCCGAGCCGCGGGGTGGCGATCCTGTGTTCCCTATCCGCCACTTTATGCCGGCTCAATCCGTCCAAGCTCCCAGCAATGCGCCTGCCTCACCAAATCGCCGCCCCGGGGGGCGGGTCGGCGATCGCACGGCGGTCTGCGGCCTTGTCCCGCGCGAGCCCTATACCAGCGTCGCGATGATCGACCTGAGCGTCTCGATGCCGTCGCCCTTCTCGGACGAGGTCACCACGATCTCCGGATAGGCCGCCGGATGCGCCGAGAGCCGGCCGCGCACCTGATCGAGCACCTTCTCGCGGGCGTCGAGCTTGACCTTGTCGGCCTTGGTCAGCACTGCCTGAAAGGTCACCGCGCTCTTGTCGAGCAGGGTCATGATCTCTTCATCGACCGTCTTGACCCCGTGCCGCGCGTCGATCAGCACGAATGCCCGGCGCAGTGATTGCCGCCCCGAAAGGTACTGCTTCAGCAGCCGCTGCCATTTCTCGACCACCGCCACCGGTGCATTGGCATAGCCATAGCCGGGCAGGTCGACGAGGTAATGGCTCTCGGCCAGGGTGAAGAAGTTGATCTCCTGAGTCCGCCCCGGCGTGTTGGAGGCGCGCGCGATCCCCTTGCGCCCGGTCAGGGCATTGATCAGCGAGGATTTGCCGACGTTCGACCGGCCGGCGAAACAGACCTCGATCCGCTCATCGGGCGGCAGGCCTGACATGGCGACCACGCCCTTGAGAAAGTCTTTCTCGCCGGCAAACAGCTTGCGACCGGCCTCGCGGGCAAAATCGTCGGGCTCTTCGGCTAGGGGGAAGGGCAGTTGCATCATGCGGGTCCGATCTCGTCACCTGCGGCGATTTCGCCGCCTTGTATTACCTCGGCCATCACGCTGAAATCGCGGTGGCCCCATGTGTCCAGCGTGCCCAGGATATCGGCATCGCGCGCCCCGGTCTCTGGGTTGGCATGGGTCATCAGACAGCGCGTCGTCCGCTCCCGCACCATCACCACGGCGGAGCCGATCCTGACCTCGCGACCGATCCAGTCGAACTCTTCCCAGGGCGCGAGGCCGTCGAACCAGAGGTTGCCGCGCCAGCGATGGATCGACAGATCCCGGCCCAGCTTCTGCGACACCGCCCGGTGCGACGACCGGTTGCACAGCGACACCGAGGCGAAATCGCTGTCGGTCATCGCCCGCGCCTCGGCGCGTACCACCCGGTCAGAGGCCGCCCGGCCCTCGGGCATCAGCGACCGGGTCCAGTCGATCAGCGTCGCGCCCTCGACATCGGGGCGGAACCGCACTTCGCCCAACTCAGGATGGGTCAGCGTCACCGTGGCCGTGGCCTCGTCGAGCGCGGCAGTCATCGCCTGCAGCCCGGGCACCTTGGCGCCGCGGGTAAAGTTGCGGCAGGGCAGCCACTCTGTTCCGTCGGCATCGGTCGCGTCATGCGCCACCGCCCAGTGCCGGTCCCAGGGCAGGGATTGGCCAGGGCTCAAAGTGACGCGAGCCACGGCCTCCCGGCCGTGGCTCTTGATCGGATAGCGCAGGATATCGGTGATCCGTCCGGTCATTTCTTGGCGGCTTCCGCGGCCTTCTTCTTGTTCTTGCCGGTGATATTGCCGAACAGGTCCGGCTTGTAGCCGTGACTGCGCATGATCAGGTACTGCTGGATGAAAGTGATCGTGTTGTTGGCAATCCAGTAGACCACAAGGCCGGAGGCAAAGCTGCCGAGCATGAACATGAACACCCACGGCATCCAGGCAAAGATCATCTGCTGGGTCGGATCGGTGGGCGCCGGGTTCAGCTTTTGCTGCAGCCACATCGACACACCGAGCAGCAGCGGCAGGATGCCGATGAAGACCAGCGCCAGAATGGTGCCGGGCTCGGGTGCGGCCCAGGGCAGCAGACCCCAGAGATTGTAGAGCGACGAGGGATCGGGCGCCGAGAGGTCGTCGATCCAGCCGATCCAGGGCGCGTGACGCAGCTCGAGCGTGACGAAGATCACCTTGTAGAGCGAGAAGAAGATCGGGATCTGCAAGAGCAGCGGCAGACAGCCCGAGGCCGGGTTGACCTTTTCCTTCTTGTAGAGGCCCATCATCTCCTGCTGGAGCTTCTGGCGGTCGTCGCCGGCGCGCTCCTTGATCTTCTCCATCTCGGGCTGAAGTTCGCGCATCTTGGCCATCGAGGCATAGGACTTGTAGGCCAGCGGGAAGAGCACCGCCTTGATGATCAGGGTCAGCGCGATGATCGCCCAGCCCATGTTGCCGATGATCTGGTTGAGCCAGTGCAGCAGCGCAAAGATCGGCTTGGTCAGGAAGAAGAACCAGCCCCAGTCGATGCTGTCGATGAAACCTTCGACGCCTTCGGCCTCGTATTCGCGGATGGTGTCCCATTCCTTGGCACCGGCAAAGAGCTGCGTGGTGACCTCGGCGGTGGCGCCGGGGGCCAGGCTGCGGGTCTTGAGCACGGTTTCGGTCTGGTAGATGTTGCGGCGCGGGTCGTATTTCGCGGCGGAGCGGAAGGCCTCGCCGGGCGCGGGCACCAGCGTCGCCATCCAGTAGTGATCGGTAAAGCCGATCCAGCCGTTCTCGGTCACCTGCATGACCTCGGCCGGCACGCCGTCGCGGGCGTCGACTTCGAAATCGGTCATGTCGTCATAGTCGATCTCGGCCAGCTCGCCATCGGACATGGCGACGACGCCCTCGTGTAGGACGAAGAAGTTCTTCAGGTCGACCGGTTCGCCATGCCGCGCCAGAAGCCCGTAGGGCGCCAGCGAAACGGTGCCCTCCGTGCTGTTCTCGACGCTCTGGGTGACGGTGAACATGTAATCGGCGTCCACGGCGATCTGACGGGTAAAGCGCAGGCCGCTGCCGTTCTCCCAGGCCAGGGTGACCGGGCTCTCGGGGGTCAGGGTGGTGTTGCCGGCGATCTGCCATTCGGTGTTGGGGCCGGGCACGTCGGATGCGGCGAGGCCTTGGCCGGGCGCCCAGCCGTGCAGCGCGTAGTAGGCACCGGGTGTGCCGACCGGGCGCAGCAGCGAGACGATCGGCGCGTCGGGATCGGTGGTCTCGCGGTAGTCCTTGAGGGCCAGCGTGTCGATCCGGCCGCCCTGGGCCGAGATGCTGCCCGACAGGCGCGGCGTCTCGATGGCAATGCGCGGGGCATCGGGGCTGGCGGCGGCATCTTCGGTCAGCGGCGTGGTGCCGGGCGCGGCGCCGGGGGTGTCGGCCACGCCGGGGGTGGCGGCGACATCGCCGGGGGTCGCCGTGCCTTCGGCCACCGACGGCGCCGGTTCGATGGTGTCCGGCTCGGGCGGCGGGAACAGCACGAACCAGATCAGGATCACGACGAAGCTGAGCGCAGTTGCGAGGATGAGGTTCTTGTTCTGATCGTCCATAGGGGACCGCCACCTGTCTCTTGGGTATCAGGCCGGGTTCAACCCTTGCGCGGCCCAAAGGTCAAGGGCCGAGTGCCATATTCCCCGGGCGTGGGGCCATTCGGGGCACCCTGTCGCAGCGGCAGGGCCGACAGGCGGCCCGTGGTCGCCCGGGGTCAAAGGCCTTTGACCGCCCGGTTCAGGGGCTGCGGCGGGTGGCAGGGCCGGGCAGGGGGGCGATTTCCGGCGGTCTGGCGATCCGCGCGGTGTGATCGGTGATCCACTCCGCCAGTTGGTCGGCCGGCATCGGCATGGCGATACCGAAGCCCTGGACGTGGCCGCAGCCCAATTGCGACAGCAGGGCGTTCTCGCCCAGGGTCTCGACCCCTTCGGCCAGGGTCTCGAGGCCCAGTTTCTCGGCCATGGTCAGGATCATCGTCACCATGCGCTGCTGTTCAGGGTCGATGTCGCATTTCACCACGAAGGAGCGGTCGAACTTGAGCCGGTCGATGGCGAATCGCCGCAGCGAGGTGATCGAGGCATGGCCGGTACCGAAATCGTCGAGATCGATGGTGCAGCCCAGGGCCGCGAGATCGGCGATATTGCGCGAGACGATATCATCCGGCGTGCCGGCGACCACATGTTCGAGGATCTCCACCGCCAGTCGCTCCGGGGCGAGGCTGAAGCGGTCGATCTCCCAGCGCAGCCGGGTGACGAGCTTGGGATTGCGCAGCTCGGTCTCGGTGAAGTTCACCCCGACCTGCGGGATCGCAAAGCCGGAGCGATCGAGGTCGCGTAGCGTCGAGAGGGCGTGGAACAGGATGACCTCGCCCAGCCGCTCGAGCAGGCCCGCGGCCTCGAGCGCCGGCAGGAAATCGCCCGGCGGGATCAGTCCGCGCACCGGGTGGCGCCAGCGGGCCAGCGCCTCGAGCCCGGAAATCCGCCCGGTCTCGGTGCAGATCTGCGGCTGGTACCAAGCGCAGATCTGGCCGTCGTCAAGCGCACGGGCGGCCTCGTCGATCAGGGCGACGCGCTGGTTGCGATTGCGTTGCAGGTCGGGAGAGAAGGCGCGGATCGCGCCCGGGCCATGGCGGCGCGCCTCGTCGAGCGCGGCGACGGTGGCGTCGATCAGCCCGGTGCCGCTCTTGTCGGGCGCACGCGCCGCGAGGCAGAAGCCGATGCAGGCCGAGACATAGACCGGCGCCCGGTCTATGCGGATCGGTTCCTCGAGCTCGGATTGCAGCCGGGCGGCCATCTGCACTGCGGATTCGACATCGATCCGGCGCAGCGGCGCCAGCACCACGCCGATCCGCCAGTCGCTGAGCCGCACGAAGCAATCCGACCCGCGCATCGCCGTGCGCAGCCGCGCCGCCAGGGTATCGGCCACCCGGTCGCAGGCATCGCCGCCGAATCGCTCGCAGAACTCGGGCCCGTCATCGACCTCGACCATGAAGCAGACGGTGGTGCGCCCGGAGCTGCGACACTCGGTCAGGAGCGCATCGACCCGGTCGGGAAACCCCTCGCGCAGGTGCAGGCCGGTGACCGGATCAGTGCGCGCCGGCCGCACCTTGGCCCGCCCGATCAGCACCGCCAGCCAGAGCAGTGGCACTCCGATCGCCAGCGCCGCCAGCAGCGGTTCGCCGCCGATCCAGAAGCCGCCAAGCGCCAGCGCCGGAAACAGCGCCGGCAGCATCGGGCTGACGGTCAGATCGTGCAACACACGCTGAGCGGCGCGCGGCAGTCGCGGATTGGTGTCCGGCATGAGAAGTTCCGTCCGAGCTTGACCCCTGAGAGCTTCAGGATTAGCCGCGCCCGGTCACTCATGCGTTAACGCAGGTCAGGAACATTCCCGGAACTTATCTCGAATTGTTCCGAATTTCGCTCTAGCCCGGCAAAGTCGAACAGCCCCGAATCAAGCAGGTGCGAGGGCCGCGCGTTCATCAGCGCGCGGAACATCACCTGTCGCCGGCCGGGGCTGTTGCGCTCCCAGCCGTCGAGGATCTGCTTGACCTGCTGGCGCTGCAACCCGTCCTGAGATCCGCAAAGGTCGCAGGGAATGATCGGATATTTCAAGGCCTTGGCGAACTTCTCGCAGTCGGCCTCGGCGACGAAGGACAGCGGGCGATAGAGAAACAGGTCGCCTTCCTCGTTGACCAGCTTTGGCGGCATGGTGGCCAGCCGCCCGCCGTGAAACAGGTTCATGAAGAAGGTCTCGAGGATGTCGTCGCGGTGATGGCCGAGCACAACCGCCGAGCAGCCCTCTTCGCGGGCGATCCGGTAGAGGTTGCCGCGCCGCAGACGTGAGCAGAGCGCGCAGTAGGTCCGGCCGGCCGGCACCTTGTCCTTCACGATGGAATAGGTGTCCTGGTATTCGATCCGATGCGGCACGCCCATCTTCTCGAGGAACTCCGGCAGCACCGTCGCCGGGAAATTCGGCTGCCCCTGGTCGAGGTTGCAGGCCAGGATCTCGACCGGCAAGAGCCCGCGCCACTTCAGCTCGTGCAGCACCGCCAGCAGGGTATAGCTGTCCTTGCCGCCAGACAGGCAGACCAGCCATTTCGCGCCACGCTCGACCATGCCGTAGTGCTCGATCGCCTCGCGGGTCTGACGGACGATGCGTTTGCGCAGCTTCTTGAACTCCGTCGAGGAGGGCGCATCGGCAAAGAGCGGGTGGATGTCATCGGTGTTGTCAAACATGGCGCGGGTCTAGTCCTGCGCGCGCGGCGAGGCAAGCGCCATGCTCAGGCCTTGAGCCTCGTGCCGCGCCGCAACATGTTCCAGGCCACCGCGGCCACCGCCGCCGCCGAAACGATCGAGACCACAAGCCCCAGCACCGGCGCACTGTCGGAGACCCCGATCATGCCAAACCGCACGCCGTCGATCAGGTAGAACATCGGGTTGAAGCGGGTGATTTCATGCAGCACCGGCGGCAGCGCCTCGACCGAGTAGAAGGTGCCCGAGAGAAACGCCAGCGGGGTGACGATGAAGTTGGTGATCGCCGCCATCTGGTCGAATTTCTGGGCGTAGATCCCGGCGATGATGCCGAGGCCCGACAGGAACGCCGCCCCGAGGATGACGAAACACAGCGCCCAGAACGGATGCGCCAGCCCCAACCCCAGAACCGCCCAGAGCCCGGCGGCAATCACCAGCGCGACGACCAGCCCGCGCACCACGCCGCCGGCGAAATAGCCCAGTACCAATTCCAAGGGCGACAGCGGCGGCATCAGGGTGTCGACGATATTGCCCTGCACCTTGGAGATCATGATCGACGAGGAGGTATTGGCAAAGGCGTTTTGGATCACCGTCATCATCAGGATGCCGGGCGCGATGAAATGGGTGAAGGGCACGCCCATCACGTCGCCGCGGCGCGGGCCGATGGCGATGGAAAAGATCATCAGGAACAGCCCCGCGGTCACCAGCGGCGCCAGCAGCGTCTGGGTCCAGACCGCGAGAAAGCGCTGGATCTCGCGCTGGCACAGCGTCGCCAGCCCCAGCCAATTCACCCGGCCAAAGCGCCGCATGCCCATTTCCGGGGCCGTCCCCGCCTGCACAGTCTCGCTCATGGCTGCCTCCTGCTCACGATTCGCGGCCTTGTAACTCAGCCACCAGTGATTAAAATAGGGGCCACACAGAAATTCCCAGAGCGGCCCGCTGTCGAGGCCGCTTTTTCTCGTAAGGATGATCCATGGCCTGGACCGATGAACGCGTCGAATTGCTCAAGAAAATGTGGGGCGAGGGGCAGTCCGCGAGCCAGATCGCCAAGGAGCTGGGCGGCGTGACGCGCAATGCCGTGATCGGCAAGGTGCATCGTCTCGGCCTGTCGAACCGCGCCGGGGCCGGCACCGGCCCGGCCGCCGCCAAGCCCGAGCCCGCCAAGGCGCCGAAACCGGACGCCAAGGCCAAGCCCGCGCCCAAGGCCGACGTCAAACCGCGCCCCGAGCCCGTCGCGGCCGCTGCCGAGGAACCCGCCGCCGCCAAGCCCTCGACCCCGGCGCGCCGCCAGATCATCCCGGCCGGCCAGCCTCTGCCGCCGCAGCCCTCGGCCAACGAGATCAGCCCCGAGGCGCTGGCCAAGGTCAACGAGATCGAGAAGAAGGCCAAGCGCCTGACCCTGATGGAGCTGACCGAACGGACCTGCAAATGGCCGGTCGGCGATCCGGCAACCGAGGATTTCTGGTTCTGCGGGCTGCCGGTGTCGCAGGGCAAACCCTATTGCGAGGCGCATGTCGGCGTCGCCTTCCAGCCGATGTCCTCGCGCCGCGACCGCCGCCGCTAGGGCCGGGCCGCTTCGGGGCGGCGGGCCGCGCGCAGTCGCCAGCCGCGTCCCGGACCTGATCCGGGACCTCATCGCCGGCCCTTGGTCCCGAGACCCGGCGTTCCCGAGACCCGGCGCGCCAGACGGCCCCCCCACAGCGACTGGATCTCTGCCCCGCGAGGCAATACCCTGACAGCCGACCTCGGCGCAGGACAGAAAGGCCCCGACGATGAGCGACCCGCAGCAGCCCGCCTATCAGGTTCTGGCGCGCAAGTACCGGCCAGAGACCTTTGCCGATCTGGTCGGTCAGGGCGCCATGGTGCGCACCTTGAAGAACGCCTTCGAGACCGGCCGCATCGCCCAGGCCTTCATGATGACCGGCATCCGCGGCACCGGCAAGACGACGACCGCGCGGATCATTGCCAAGGGGATGAACTGCATCGGCCCCGATGGCCAGGGCGCCCCCACCACCGAGCCCTGCGGGGCCTGCGAACATTGCATCGCCATTTCCGAGGGCCGCCATGTCGACGTGTTGGAAATGGACGCGGCCTCGAACACCGGCGTCGACGATATCCGCTCCACGGTGATCGACAGCGTGGCCTACGCGCCTTCGGCCGCACGCTACAAGGTCTACATCATCGACGAAGTGCACATGCTGTCGAAATCGGCCTTCAATGCGCTTCTGAAAACCCTCGAAGAGCCGCCCGCCCATGTGAAGTTCATCTTCGCCACCACCGAGATCCGCAAGGTGCCGGTGACGGTGCTGTCGCGCTGTCAGCGCTTCGATCTGCGCCGGATCGAGCCCGAGGACATGATCGGCCTGCTGCGCCGCATCGCCACCTCGGAGGGCGCGGAGATCGCCGAGGATGCGCTGGCGCTGATCACCCGCGCCGCCGAGGGCTCGGCGCGCGATGCCACCTCGCTGCTCGACCAGGCAATCAGCCATGGCGCCGGCGAGACCACTGCCGAACAGGTCCGCGCCATGCTGGGGCTGGCCGACCGCGGCCGGGTGATGGACCTCTTCGACCTGGTGATGAAGGGCGACGCCGCCGGCGCGTTGTCTGAGCTCTCGGCGCAATATGCCGATGGCGCCGACCCGATGGCGGTGCTGCGCGACCTCGCCGAGGTCACTCACTGGATCTCGGTGGTCAAGATCACGCCGGGCGCGGCCGAAGACCCGACCATCGCCCCGGATGAGCGCACCCGCGGCCAACAAATGGCGACCGACCTGCCGATGCGCGCGCTCAGCCGCATGTGGCAGATGCTGCTCAAGGCGATCGAGGAGGTGGCCCTGGCCCCCAACGCGATGATGGCGGCCGAGATGGCGCTGATCCGTCTGACCCATGTCGCCGACCTGCCGAGCCCGGAAGAGCTGATCCGCAAGCTCGGCGAGGCCCCGGTGCCGACCCCGCCCACCGGCGGCGGCGGTCGCCAGACCAATGCCCAGACCGCCGCCCAGACCAGCGCCCAGGGGATTGCTCGCCCCACTCATCCGGGCCCGTCCGGCCCCTCGGCCTCAGGCGGCAGCGCTGTCGTCGCCCTGGCCACCGACCAGGCGCTGGCCCGCTACCCCGGCTTCGAGCATGTGATCGAGCTGATCCGCTCGAACCGCGACGTCAAGCTGCTGGTCGAGGTCGAGGCCGGCGTCCGCCTCGCCGCCTACCAGCCCGGCCGCATCGAGTTCACCCCGGCCGAGGGCGCCGCCCCCGATCTCGCCCAGCGTCTCGGCACCGCGCTGCAACGCTGGACCGGCAACCGCTGGGCGGTCACCCTGGTCAACGGTGCCGAGGCGCCCACCATCGTCGAGACCCGCGATGCCGACCGGCTGGCCCTCGAGGCCAAGGCCGCCGAGCACCCGCTGGTCCAGGCCGCGCTCGCCACCTTTCCCAAGGCGCGGATCACCGCCATCCATACCCCGCAGGAAGCCGAAGCCCAGGCCCAGACCGACGCCCTGGCCGAGGTCGAGGACGAATGGGACCCCTTCGAGGAAGACTGACGCCGGCCCCGGGGCGCGGCTCCCGATCTTCATCTTGCCGGATAAACCTCCGGGGGAGGCCGCAGGCCGGGGGCAGAGCCCCCATCGCCGCCACCGGCCACACGCGCGCCCCTTGCCGACCGGCACCGCCGCCCGTATCTAACCCTCAAGCAACCCGATAGGAGTTCCCGATGTTCAAAGGACTTGGAAATCTCGGCGACATGGCCGGGATGATGAAAAAGGCCCAGCAGATGCAGGCCAAGATGACCGAGCTGCAGGACAACCTGCACGCCATGACCGTCACCGGCGAAAGCGGCGCGGGCCTCGTCAAGGCCACCGCCAGCGCCAAGGGCGAGCTCAAGGGGCTCGACATCGACCCGTCGATCTTCAACGGTGACGACAAGGAAGTGGTCGAGGACCTGATCCTCGCCGCAATCAAGGACGCCCAGCAGCGCGCCGCCCAGAAGGCCGAGGACGAGATGTCGCGGCTGACCGAGGAAATGGGCCTGCCCAAAGACATGAAGCTGCCGTTCTGAGGTGATGACGGGCCGGGGCGTCATCTTGGCACTGGCGGCGGCGCTGTTCGGCGGCACCGCACTCGAGGCCCAGGACTGGGCCACGCGGGCGCTTTGCGACGTGGCCGAACCGCGGCTCGACGAGGCCGCCTTCGCCCCCGCCAGTCTCAAAGAGCTGCAGGCCGAGGCCGGCGCGATGGCTCATGCCACCGGCCGGTTCTGGCGGGTGGTGGCGCCCTCGGGCGCGGTGTCGCACCTCTGGGGCACGATGCATTCCGCCGATCCGCGCATCCTGGCGCTGCCCGACCTGGTCGAGCAGCGCATCGCCGAGGCCCGGCTGGTGGCGCTCGAGATCGACCCGGTGCTGCCGTCGCGGGCCGCCTTCGACGCGCAGTTCGACAGCGCCGACTGGTACCGCGACACGCCGCTGACCGAGGCGCCCGACGGGCTCGACCCGCAGGTGCTGGGCTGGATCCGGCTGCGCACCGAAGGGCTGGGCTGGGGCCGCGGCGCGCCTGAGCGGCTCACCCCGGGCGCGCTGGCCGAACTGCTGCTCTCCGATCCCTGCAACGATTTCTCGGCCGGCGTGCTGCCGACCCAGGACGGGCGGATCCAGATGCTCGGTCAGATCGGGGGCGCGGACATCCTGCCGCTCGAGCCGGCCGACCGCATCCACCGGCATCTCGACCAGCCCGGCAATGCCGGCTTCGCGGTGGATTTCCTCAATGTCTACGGCGCCTATCTCGACCCCGGTCTGACCACGGCGCAGCGCGCCAGCCAGATGGCGCTTTACCTTTCGGGCAGGCTCGGCCTGCTGATGGCCTGGGACCGGGCGGTGGTGGGCGCGGTGCTGGCCGACGGCGGCGGTGCCGTCGACCGGGTCAACCGCCACCTTCTGACCGCCCGCAACCGGGCCTTCATCGCCACCGCCCGGGCCGAGCTGGCCGCGGGCGGGGTGTTCGTCGCGGTCGGCGGCTTTCACCTGCCGGGCGAGACCGGCCTCGTGGCGCTGCTGCGCCACCAGGGGTTTACCGTCACCCGCATTCCGCTGCCGGGCGAGGCCCGGCCGTGAACGCCACCCGCGACATCGACGCGCTGATCGAGCTCATGGCCAAGCTGCCGGGCCTCGGACCGCGCTCGGCGCGGCGCGCGGTGCTGCACCTGATCCGCAAGCGCGGCCTGCTGATGACGCCGCTGGCCGACCTGATGAGCGATGTCGCCGCCAGCGCCCGCGAATGCCTGAACTGCGGCAATATCGGCACCAATGACATCTGTGACATCTGCGACAGCGAGAAACGCGCCAACGGCATGATCTGCGTGGTCGAGGACGTGGCCGACCTCTGGGCGATGGAGCGTTCGGGCGTCTTCAGGGGTCGCTACCACGTGCTCGGCGGCACCCTCTCGGCGCTCGACGGGGTCGGCCCCGAGGAGCTCTCGATCCCGCGGCTGGTCGACCGGATTTCGGCCGAGAGCGTCACCGAGGTGATCCTCGCCCTCAACGCCACCATCGACGGCCAGACCACCGCGCATTACATCGCCGACCAGCTCGGGGGCCGGGTGACCCTGACCTCGCTGGCGCAGGGGGTGCCGATCGGCGGCGAGCTCGACTACCTCGACGACGGCACCATCACCGCCGCGCTGAATGCCCGCAAGGCGCTCTGAGATCCTGCGGGTCCGCGTTGACCGGACCCGCATCCCAAAGGCTTCAGGACGAAAAACTCCATGAGGCGGTGATAGAGGGCATTTGTCCTGCCTTGCTCTCCAGGACAATCTTTCCGTCGGTCTTTTCCACCTTCTCCCAGATCGCGGCACCCACCTTGTGGCCGCCATAACCAGCTGCAATGCCCACGGCCGCGCCACCGATGAGCGAGAACACATCGGTCCTGCCCGACAGGGCAGCGAGACCCGCGCCGCCGAGACCGGCCATCGCGGCAGTGACGAATTCACCGCCCGAATTGTCGTCGAACTTGTAATCCGCCTTTTCGATGACGGACCGGACGATTGCCTTTCTGTTTTCATCCAGCTCGGAATAGTTGTCCAACACAGCCTGCGCTTCGCTGTCGGTATCCGACTGTTCGGAAAGTGCTACGGAATCGCCTTCGGCAATGGCTTCGACATTCCGGGTGTTTTGCACGACACTGGTGACAGGTCGCGTGGATCGAATGATCATCTTGTCGCTCCAGAAAACGGCATCAGAGGCTTCAACATTGCCACATGCGCTCCGAATCGCAAAATTGATCCTTTCGGCTGATCGATCCTGTCCATTCGTCAGGCAAGAGCCGGTCCGGGGGTCAAGGGCCCTCAGCGCTTCCTGCCGATCCGCGGCTCTTCACCGCTCAGGATCCGCCGGATGTTCGCCTGATGCCTGGCCCAGACGATCAGGGCCAGCACGGCGCAGAGCACCACCATCGACGGATAGCCCAGCAGCCAGGCCCAAAGCGGCGCCAGAGCCGCCGCCAGCAGCGCCGAGGCCGAGGAGATCCGGGTCAGCGCCGCGCCCACCACCCAGGTGGCGCAGGCCGCCAGCCCCAGCGGAAAGGCCAGTCCGAGCAGCAATCCGAGGAAGGTGGCCACGCCCTTGCCGCCGCGAAATCCCAGCCAGACCGGGAAGCAATGGCCGAGAAAGGCCATCAGCCCGGCCAGCTGCGCCGCGTCCTCGGCTGCCAGCCAGCGGGCGATCAGCACCGCGATGGCGCCCTTGAACGAATCGAGGATCAGCGTCGCCAGCGCCGCCGGCTTGTTGCCGGTGCGCAGCACGTTGGTGGCGCCGATGTTGCCAGAGCCGATCTTGCGCAGATCGCCCAGCCCCAGCGCCCGCGCGATGACCATGCCGAAGGGCACCGAGCCCAGCAGGTAGCCGATCACGGCCCAGAGGATCAGCCCGCCAAGGGCGGTTTCCAGCACCGGCATCAGGGTTCTCCATACACGCGGCGGCCGGAAACGAAGGTCGCCAGAACGCGGCCCTGCATCCGGGCGCCGTCAAACGGCGTGTTCTTGGATTTCGACCGCAGTTCGAACCGGTCGAGCACGAAGGGCGCATGGGCATCGAACAGCACCAGATCGGCCGGCGCCCCGGCGGCCAGCCGGCCGGCGTCGAGCCCCAGTAGCCGCGCCGGGGCGAGGCTCAGCGCGCGGAACAGCTGCGGCAGGGTCAGCGCCTCGGCGTGATAGAGCCGCAGCGCCGCCGGCAGGAGCGTCTCGAGCGCCACCGCGCCGGAGGCCGCTTCCTCGAAGGGCAGGCGCTTGCTTTCCTC
The DNA here is from genome assembly GCF_034669705.1 of Marinovum sp. Lineage (GTDB taxonomy): Bacteria > Pseudomonadota > Alphaproteobacteria > Rhodobacterales > Rhodobacteraceae > Marinovum. Next base: position 190,387 of record NZ_JAXMOR010000002.1, on the reverse strand, counting down.
ATCCTGCGGCGTGTGCATCGAGCAGATCACGTCGATCAGCCCGTCGCGCAGGGCCTCGATCATCGCCTGCCGGTCGTCCTCGGCCCGAAGCGGCGGCTTGACCTTGAAGAAGGTGCGGTAATCGGCCACGTCCATCTCGTTCAGCGTCAGGTGATGGATCGAGATGCCGGCGGTGACGTCGAGCCCGTTGCGCTTGGCGCGCTGCAGCGCCGGCAGGGCGCGGGCGGTGGTGATCTGGTCGAAATGCGCCCGCACGCCGGTCATCTCGATCAGCGCGATGTCGCGGTCGAGCCCCATGCGCTCGGCCATCGCCGAGACCGCCGGCAGGCCGCGCAGCGAGGCAAATTTGCCAGAGGTGGCCACCGCCCCGTCGGAGAGCATCGGCTCCTGCGGGTGCAGCATCACCAGTGCGCCGAGCGAGCGGGCATAGGTCAGTGCGCGGCTCAGCACCTTGGTGTCGCGGATGACCACGTCGCAATCGGAGAAGGCCACCGCGCCGGCATCGAGCAGGAAGCCGATCTCGGCCATCTCGCGGCCCTGCCGGCCCTTGGTCAGCGCGGCCATGTGATGGACATGCACCAGCGCATCGGCCTGCGCCCGGCGGGCGACGAACTCGAGCCCCTCGGGGCTGTCGATCGCCGGCGTGGTGTCGGGGCGGGTGACGATGGTGGTGACGCCGCCTGCGGCCGCAGCGCGGCCGGCGGAAGCATAGCTCTCCTTGTGGCGCTCGCCCGGTTCGCAGACCTTGACGCCGATGTCGACGATGCCGGGCGCGAGGCATTTGCCGCCGCAATCCAGCACGTTGTCGATCTGCGGCGGCGCATTGCTGCCGGTGGCGACGATCACCCCGTCGCGCAGGTGCAGCCAGCCGGGGCTGTCGGTGCCGGCCTCGGGATCGATCAGCCGGGCGTTTGTCAGCAGGAGCGAGGTCATCTATCACCCTTTTGCAGCGAAGTTAGGTCAATGCGCGAAAGGAGCGGATTGAAGGTGATATGAAATCGGTTCAGCATATCGGCTATCCAGCTGTGTTGATTTCGCCAATTGGACGTCGCATTCAAGTCCAAGCCGTCGTTCTTCACGTAGGTCTTCCGGCGCCGGACGCCGACCTTCTGCTCCCAGATGAGAGTTGATCCGATCTGGGTTTCGATTTCGTCCCGCTGTCGGTGCAGACGATCGAACAACGCATGGGCGTGATCGCCATCCATGAACAATTCGACGCGAATTTCGTGTCTACTTGGCACCAATGCTACATTGAGGGACGCACCTTCGAACCCGACATCATGGGCAACCCATGTCAACTTGGTCGGGGCAACTGCCTGCACGGGGCCGGACCCTGAGGCGATCAGCGATTCGAACGTATCCCAGTAAGAGAAGAGCACTTGTTCCTGCTCATCCATCGCCCTCACCCCGCGATCCAGATCATCACGCCGACCAGCGCGAACATCACCAAGAGCGCCACCGTGGCGACGCGGCCCGACATCTTCGGGTCATTGGGTTCCTGCATCGCGCGTCCTTTGCGTCACTGTCATTGGCCTGCCGGCGCCGGCGCTCATGCCAGCGCCCAGAGCACCACGCCGAGCACCGCCAGCGCCACCACCGCGCCGATGATCAGCCCGGGGCGCATCGGCCGGCCCGCGGGCTCCGGCGCGGCGGCGGCGGGGGGCTCAGGGGTTTCCGGCGCCGAAGCGCTCTCGGCGCGGGGTTTTTCCAGCGGCACCGGGTCGCGGGCCTCGCCGAAGGTGGCGATCCAGCGCAGCGGATGGGTCACCCGCAGCTGCTGGCCGATCCGCTCGAAGGCGGCCGAGCGCATCACCATGACCCGGCCCTTGACCCGCTCGAGCTGGGCGCGGATCGGCGCCAGCTCGTCGTCGGGGATGCCGTGGCCCTCGGCCAGGTAATCGGCCAGCGGCATGCCTGAGAGGTCGTTCATGTCGAACAGGTCGATGTGATCTGGGTCGAGCGCGGTGGCCCCGGTCATCCGCTGCAGCGCGCGGGCGTCGTCGTCGAGCAGGGTCTGCGCCTCGTCGAGCGGCAGCTCCAGCGTGAAGACGCGCACCAGACCGTGCTCGTCGGCGGGTATTTCGAGAATGTCGCTCATGTCATGATCCCTTCTGTGGGGGCGGAGGCCCGGTTGCGGACCAGCAGGTCCATCGCCGCCATGCGGACGGCCACGCCCATCTCGACCTGTTCCTGGATGACCGAGCGGTTGATGTCATCGGCAATCTCGCCGTCGATCTCGACCCCGCGGTTCATCGGGCCGGGGTGCATGACGATGGCATCGGGCTTGGCATGGCCCAGCTTCTCGGCGTCGAGCCCGTAGCGGTGGTAGTATTCCCGCTCGGAGGGAATGAAACCGCCGTCCATCCGCTCCTTTTGCAGCCGCAGCATCATCACCACGTCGACGTCCTTCAAACCTTCGCGCATGTCGTCATAGACCTCGACCCCGAAGGCATCGATCCCGGCCGGCAGCAGCGTCGGCGGGCCGACGAGGCGCACCCGGTTCTCCATCTTGCCCAAGAGCAGGATGTTCGACCGCGCCACCCGGGAATGGGCGATGTCGCCGCAGATCGCGATGTTGAGCCGGTGCAGCCGGCCTTTGGCCCGGCGGATGGTCAGCGCGTCCAAGAGCGCCTGCGTCGGATGCTCGTGCCGCCCGTCGCCGGCATTCAGCACCGCGCAGTTGACCTTTTGTGCAAGCAGGTCGACGGCGCCGGAATGCGGATGACGCACCACCAGCAGGTCGGGATGCATGGCGTTGAGCGTCAGCGCGGTGTCGATCAGCGTCTCGCCCTTCTTGATCGAGCTGGCCTGCATCGCCATGTTCATCACATGCGCGCCAAGCCTCTGGCCGGCCAGTTCGAAAGAGGCCTGGGTGCGGGTCGAGTTCTCGAAGAACATGTTGATCTGGGTGCGCCCGGCCAGCGCGTCGCCGTGGCGCTTGTCGCGGTTGAGCCGGACGTAGTCATCGGCCAGATCGAGCAGCGCGGTGATCTCTGACGGGTGGAGCGGCTCGATGCCGAGAAGGTGGCGCTGGGTAAAGGTCATGACCTGCTCCGGTTCGGGTTGGCTGCGGTTATAGGAGCGGGGGCGGATGCGTTCAATGGGGGCACTTTCGGCTGGCCGCGGATTTGCGGATTTGGCAAGGAACGTCAGGCAGAGCGTTTCCCTTCGGAGACCGGGCGGGGTAGGATCGCGGCGATGGACTATCACCAACACATGAGCCTGCGCGCGGCGCTGGAATGGCAGATCGAGGCCGGGGTGCTCGACACCCTCGGCGAGACGCCGGTGGACCGCTATGCCGTGCCCGCCGCGCCGGAACAGCCGAAGAGGGCCGCAAGGGCCGAGGAGGCGAACCCGGTGGACGCCGCAACCGGTGCGCCCATGGCTGCTGCGGCGGCCGATCCGGTGGCCGAGGCGCAGCAGATGGCGACGGCGGCGCAGGATCTGGCCGGGCTGCAGGCGGCGCTGGCGGCCTTTCCCCATTGCGAGCTCCGGCGCGGTGCCCGCAACACGGTCTTTGCCGATGGCACCCCCGGCGCGCGGGTGATGATCATCGGCGAATCGCCCGGCCGCGAGGAGGACCGGCAGGGCCGTCCCTTCGTGGGCCAGGCCGGCCAGATGCTCGACCGGATGCTCGCCGCCATCGGTCTGAGCCGTGCCGAGAGCGTCTACATCACCAATGTTCTGCCCTGGCGGCCGCCGCAGAACCGCGACCCGCTGCCCGACGAGATCGCCATGATGCGCCCCTTCGTCGCGCGTCACGTGGCGCTGGCGCAGCCCGATCTGCTGGTGCTGGTCGGCAATATCTCCTGCGACGCGGGCCTCGGCAAACGCGGCATCACCCGGCTCCGTGGCAGCTGGACCGAGGCCTATGGCAAGCCCGCCCTGCCGATGTTCCACCCGGCCTACCTGTTGCGCCAGCCGCATCTCAAGCGCGAGGCCTGGGCCGACCTCCTCTCCCTCAAGGCCCGCCTCGGCTGAGCCTGCCATCCCGCGAGACCCCTCTATGAGCCCAATCGACGACAGCCGCGACTTCATCCCGGTGCGCATTGCCATCCTGACGGTGAGCGACAGCCGCACGCTGGCCGAGGACCGCTCGGGCGATGTTCTGGCCACCCGCATCGCCGCCGCCGGCCATGAGCTGGCCGCGCGCCGCATCCTGCCGGACGAGCGCGCCGAGATCGCCGCCCAGCTGCGCGCCTGGAGCCTTGATCCGGACATCGACGTGGTGATCTCGACCGGCGGCACCGGTCTCACCGGCCGCGACGTGACGGTCGAGGCGCATCGCGACGTCTATGACAAGGAGATCGAGGCCTTCGGCACGGTCTTCACCCATGTCTCGATGGCCAAGATCGGCACCTCCGCCGTGCAGAGCCGGGCCACCGGCGGGGTGGCCAACGGCACCTACATGTTCGCGCTGCCCGGCTCGCCCGGTGCCTGCAAGGACGCCTGGGATGAAATTCTGGGCTTTCAGCTCGATTATCGCCACCGCCCCTGTAACTTTGTCGAGATATTGCCGCGATTGACCGAGCATCAGCGACGGAAATAGCCGATAAGCGCGTATCAATGTCAAACCGGTGCGAGCGGAGCGGGGCACCGGCAACCTGTGTTCAACGATTACGGGGATGTCGCGCATGCGGTTCCTACGCCAGAGCCTGACCGGCCTGTTTCTTCTGTCCCTGACGCTGGGCCTTCTGGTCTATGCCGGCGCGCTGGTGCGCGAGGCGGTCGAGGCCCGGATCAACCAGGAACGGCGGGTGCCGCAGGCGCGCGAGCGGGTGTTTGCCGTCAACGTGGTCGAGGCCGCGCCGCAGACCGTGACCCCGGTGCTGACCGCCTTTGGCGAGGTGCAGAGCCGCCGTGAGCTCGAGGTGCGCGCCGCCAGCGCCGGCAAGATCGTCGAACTGGCCGAGAGCTTCGAGGAAGGCGGACGCGTCCGGGAAGGGACGCTGCTGGTGCAGATCGATCCCGGCGATGCCGAACTGGCGCTGGGCCGGGTGCAGTCCGACCGGCTCGACGCCCGCGCCGAACAGGCCGAGGCCGAGAGCGCGCTGGTGCTGGCGCGTGACGAGTTGCAGTCGGCCGAGGAACAGGCCGCCCTGCGCGAAAAGGCCTATGACCGCCAGCGCGACTTGCTGAGCCGCGGCGTCGGCACCGCCGCCAGCGTCGAGACCGCCGAGCTCGCGGCCTCTTCGGCGCGGCAATCGGTGCTCACGCGGCGTCAGGCCGTGGCCCAGGCCGAAAGCCGGGTCAGCCAGGCCGCCACCGCCCTGCAGCGCGCCGAGATCGCGCTGGCCGAGGCGCAGCGGCGGCTTGACGACACCCGGATCACGGCGCGGTTTGACGGCACGCTGGCGGATGTGAACGCCACCCTCGGCCGGCTGGTGTCGAACAACGAGCAACTGGCGCGGCTGGTCGATCCGACGGCGCTCGAGGTCTCGTTCCGGGTGTCGACGGCGCAATATGCCAGGCTGCTGGATACGCAGGGGGCGCTGGCGCGCGCGCCGGTGAAGGTGACGCTGGATGTGCTGGGCTCTGCGCTGGTCAGCGAGGGCGTGCTGGTGCGCGACAGTGCCGCGGTGGGCGAGGGCCAGACCGGGCGGCTGCTGTTTGCCCGGCTCGATTTGGTGCGCGGGCTGAAACCGGGTGATTTCGTCACCGTCGAGATCGAGGAACCGCCGCTCGAGCGGGTGGTGCGGCTGCCCTCCTCGGCGCTGGACGCGGCGAGCCGGGTGCTGGTGCTCGATGCCGAGGACCGGCTGGAAGAGATGCAGGTGAGCCTGCTGCGCCGGCAGGGCGATGACGTGCTGGTGCGCGCGCAGGGTCTGGCGGGGCGCAGCGTGGTGGCCGAACGGACGCCGCTGCTGGGCGCCGGGATCAAGGTTCGGGCGCTGCGGCCGGGGGCGGCTGCCGCGCCGGTAGAGCCCGAGATGCTGGAGCTGACCGCCGAACGACGGGCAAAGATCCGCGCCTTTGTCGAGGGCAACGCACGGATGCCGGACGATGCCAAGGCGCGGATCCTGACGCAGCTGGAGCAGGAAAAGGTGCCGGCACAGGTGGTGCTGCGGATCGAGGAACGGATGGGGGGGTGAAGGGATGAGGCGTCACGACGGTGCAACCAAGCGCCAAGCCGCGCGATCGCCGATCCGCGGGGTGGCGATCCGAGCCTGGCAATCCGCCACTTTATGCCGGCGAAATCCGTACAACCTCACAGTAGTGCGCCCAGCTTCACCAAACCGCCGCCCGTCACGCTCAACGCGTGCGGTTCTTGGACGGCGCACCCTTGGGGCGGCGGGGCGGGTCGGCAATCGCGCGGTGGCCCGCGGCCTTGTAGCGCGCTGCGGGCTCACGAACGACCGGGCGGTGCCAGTCATCATTCGCCGGTCCCGTTTCCAACTGCTTCTGCAGGATCACGCCGGATGCGGGCCTTCGGCAATCGGACAGCGTCTTGCTGATTTCCGCGCAAGTGATCGCGTAGTGACCCGCGGCCTTGCTCCGCGCCTGAAGCCGCGGTGCTTCACCGTCACGCCAGCCAACCCCGTCATACCTGCTCCGGAGACCCGCCCATGATCCGCGATCTTCCTCCCGGCCCCGGCGGCATCCTCAGCTACTTCACCCGCCACCGCACCCTGGCCAACCTGCTGCTGGTGCTGCTGGTCGCCGCCGGGGTGATGGCCGCGCCCAACATGCGGGCGCAGTTCTTTCCAGACGTGATCGTCGACGAGGTCTCGGTCTCGGTCAACTGGGACGGGGCCGGGGCCGAGGACGTCGACGCCGCCATCGTCCAGATCCTCGAGCCCGCGCTTCTGGCCGTCGAAGGCGTCGAGAGCGCGGAGTCCACCTCTCGCGAGGGCCGCGCCAGCATCGATCTCGAGTTCGAACCGGGCTGGGACATGGCCCGCGCCGGCGATGACGTGCAGGCGGCGGTCGATGCGGTCTCGAACCTGCCGGAAGAGGCCGACGATCCGAGCATCCGCCGCGGCGGCTGGCGCGATCGGGTGACCGACGTGGTGATCACCGGCCCGGTCGGCGTCGACCAGCTGGCGCGCTTTGCCGACGAGATGGTGGTGCGGCTCTTTGCCGAAGGCGTCACCCGCTCGACCATCCGCGGCCTTGCCGCGCCGCAGACCATCGTCGAGGTGCCCTCGGTGGCGCTCATCCGCCATGACGTCACCATGAGCCAGATCGCCGCCGCCATCGCCGCCGAGGTCGATGCCGACCCGGCCGGCGACGTGACCAGCGCCAACACCCGCGTGCGCACCGGGGTCGAGAAGCGCTCGGCCGACCAGATCGAGGCCATCGCCCTGCGCTCCAATGACGACGGCTCCAAGCTGACCATCGGCGACGTCGCCACCGTCCGGGTCGAGGGCATCGACCGCGACCGCAGCTATTTCGTGGGCGAGAACCCGGCGATCTCGGTCCGGGTCGACCGCTCGAACCAGGGCGACGCCATCGAGATCCAGCGCACCGTCGAGGAGGTTGCCGAAACGCTCGAGGCGACCCTGCCGGACGGCACGAGAATCGATCTGATCCGCACCCGCGCCGAGGCGATCACCGGCCGGCTCGACATCCTGCTCGACAATGGCTCGATGGGGCTGGCGCTGGTGCTGGCGCTGCTGTTTCTGTTCCTCAACGCCCGCATCGCCTTTTGGGTGGCGGCGGGCATTCCGGTGGCGATGGCGGCAACCATCGCGCTGATGTTCGCGGCCGGGCTGACGCTCAACATGATCTCGCTGTTCGCGCTGATCATCACCCTGGGCATCGTGGTCGATGACGCGATCGTGGTGGGCGAACATGCCGATTTCCGCTATCGCCGGCTGGGCGAGCGCCCGGTGGTGGCGGCCGAGAACGCCGCGCGGCGCATGGCGATGCCGGTCTTTGCCTCGACCCTGACCACGGTGATCGCCTTCTTTGGTCTCACCGCGATCTCCGGCCGCTTCGGCGACCTGATCTCCGACATTCCTTTCACCGTGATCGTGGTGCTGCTGGCCTCGCTGGTGGAATGCTTCCTGATCCTGCCCAACCACATGGCGCATGCGCTGGTGCACCAGTCGAAGGAGCATTGGTACGACTGGCCCTCGCGTCAGGTGAACCGCGGCTTCCGCTGGGTGCGCGACGTGATCTTCCGCCGGGTCATGGCGGTGGTGGTCCGGGCGCGCTATGCGGTGCTGGCCGGCGCGGTGGTGCTCTTGGCCAGCCAGGTGGCGCTGTTCATCCGGGGCGACGTGCAATGGCGCTTCTTCAATGCCCCCGAACAGTCCTCGGTCACCGGCAATTTCGCCATGGCGCCCGGCGCCAGCCGGCAGGACACGCTCGAGATGATGCGCGAGATGCAGCGCGCCACCGAGGCGCTGGGCGATGAGTATGAGGCCGAGCATGGCCGCAACCCGATCGACTATGTCATCGCCGAGATCGGCGGCAACGCCGGCCGCGGCCTTGCCGGCACCGACACCAAGGAGAGCTACCAGCTCGGCGCGATCTCGATCGAGCTGATCGACCCGGACCTGCGGCCCTATTCCAGCTTTCAGTTCGTCGCCGCCCTGCAGGACGCGGTCGGCGGCCACCCGATGCTGGAAACCGTGAGCTTTCGCGGCTGGCGCTCCGGTCCGGGCGGCGATGCCCTCGACGTGCAGTTCTATGGCGCCTCGTCAGAGGTGCTCAAGGGTGCCTCGGAAGATCTGAAGGAGGCGCTCGGTCGCTTCCCCGAGGTTTCGGCGGTCGAGGACAACCTGGCCTATGACAAGGAAGAGCTGATCCTCGAGCTCACCGCACAAGGCCAGGCGCTGGGCTTTACCATCGACGGGCTGGGCACGGTGCTGCGCCACCGGCTGGGCGGGATCGAGGCCGCGACCTATCCCGACGGGCCGCGCTCGGCCGCGATCCGGGTGGAGCTGCCCGAGGGCGAGCTGACCGCCGATTTCCTCGAACGCACCCAGCTGCGCGCGGCTTCGGGGTCCTATGTGCCGCTGGCCGATATCGTCAGCGTCACCCGGCGCACCGGCTTTTCCACCGTGCGGCGCGAGAACGGCATCCGGCTGATCTCGGTCACCGGCGACATCTCCGAGGATGACCCGGCCCGGGCGCAGGAGATCCAGGAAGTGCTGCAATCCGAGGTGCTGCCGAAGATCGCCGAGGAGCGGCAGGTCGATTACCGGATCTCGGGCCTGTCCGAGCAGGAGAACGACTTCCTCTCCGACGCCCGCAACGGGCTGATCCTGGTGCTGCTGGGCATCTATCTCGTCTTGTCTTGGGTCTTTGCCAGCTGGACCCGGCCGCTGGTGGTGATGTCGATCATCCCCTTCGGCCTGGTGGGCACGATCTATGGCCATTATTACTGGGAGGTGCCGCTGAGCATGTTCACGGTGGTGGGGATGCTGGGCATGACCGGGATCATCATCAACGATTCCATCGTGCTGGTCAGCACCATCGACGAATACGCCAGAGACCGCGGGCTGGTGCCCTCGATCATCGAAGGCGCGGCCGACCGGTTGCGGCCGGTCTTCCTGACCACGGCGACCACCGTGCTGGGGCTGGCGCCGCTGCTGTTCGAGCGCTCGTCACAGGCACAGTTCCTCAAGCCGACGGTGATCACCCTGGTCTACGGGCTGGGCTTCGGCATGGGGCTGGTGCTTTTGGTGGTGCCGGCGCTGGTCGCCATCCAGCAGGACCTCGGCCGGATGCAGGCCACCCTGCGCCGCGGCTGGCGCTTTCGCGCGCCGCGGGTCAGGGCGCTGATGCTGCTGGCGACGCTGGCGGTGCTGGGCTGGCTGGCAGCGACCCTGGGCGCGGTGGCGCTGACCGGCGCGCTGCCGGCGGCGCTGACGGGCCTTCTGCCGGCGGGCCTGGGGCAGGGGCTGGGGGCGGCGTTCATGCTCTACCTGGCAGGGGCGGCGGCGCTGGTGCTGCTGGCTCTGGCGGTGGCGCTCGTCTCGCTGGGCCTGGCCCGCAGGCGGCGCGCGGCGGCCTGACCGGGGCCGGGTGAAACGCCGATCACCGGGGCTTGGCGAATATCCGCCAAGGTGGCCCACATTCGCGTGACAAAGCCTGTCCGCGGGCGCCTTGGTGTTGGCTTTCCCCCTGTCTTTCCGCTACGCTTGCGCCCAAACGGGCCGCACAGAACCGGCCACAACAAAGAGCAGGCTGATGGAAACAGAGACCCTCGCGCTCGCACAGGAGATCGATTTCTCCATGTGGGGCCTTTTCGCCCGTGCCACCCTGACCGTGAAGCTGGTGATGATCGCGCTGATCGTGGCAAGCTTCTGGTCCTGGGCGATCATCTTTTACAACCTCGTCACCTATCGTCGCGCCAAGCGCGAGGCGCGCCGCTTCGACCGCGCCTTCTGGTCCGGCGAGCCGCTCGACGAGCTGTTCGAGCAGATGGGGCCGGAACCCAAGGGCCGGGCGCAGCGGGTGTTTGCCGCCGGCATGCTGGAATGGCGCCGCTCGCACCGCGAGGACGGCGGGCTGATCCCCGGCGCGCAGGCGCGCATCGACCGCTCGATGAACGTCGCCATCGCGCAGGTCAGCGACGAGCTGCAGAACGGGTTGTCGGTGCTGGCGACGGTGGGCTCGACCGCGCCCTTCGTCGGCCTCTTCGGCACCGTCTGGGGCATCATGAACGCCTTCGTCGAGATCGCCGAGCAGCAGAACACCTCTCTGGCCGTCGTCGCCCCCGGCATCGCCGAGGCGCTGCTGGCCACCGGCCTCGGCCTGCTGGCGGCAATCCCGGCGGTGATCTTCTACAACAAGCTGAGCGCGGACGCGGACCGGATCCTGTCGGGCTACGAGAGCTTTGCCGACGAGTTCGCGACCATCCTCAGCCGCCAGCTGGACAGCTAGGCCATGGGCGCACATATCGTCAAACCGGGCGGCGGCGGCAGCCGCAGGCGCCGCAGGGGCGGGGCCAAGCCGATGTCGGAAATCAACGTCACGCCCTTTGTCGACGTGATGCTGGTGCTGTTGATCATCTTCATGGTCTCGGCGCCACTGCTGACCGTCGGCGTGCCGGTGGAACTGCCGAAAAGCGCGGCCTCGGCGCTCTCGGCCGACAGCGAAGAGCCGCTGACCGTGACCCTGACCGCCGAGGGCGGCATCCTGATCCAGACCACCGAGACGCCGTCGGGCGAGCTGATCGGCAAGCTGCGCGCCATCGCGCAGGAGCGGTCCAGCGACCGGGTGTTTCTGCGGGCTGACGGGGCGGTGTCCTATGCACAGGTGATGGAGGTGATGGGCGCGCTCAATGCCGGTGGCTTTTCCAACATCGGGCTGGTGACCGAGACCGGCGGGCCGCGGCTCGACGGTCAGGACGAAGGCTAGGCCGGGGTCGCCGTGAGCGCAGATCAGGATATCTCCGAGGAGGGCCGTCGCCGGCTGCACTTCGGCTTTTACCTCTCGGGTGCGGCGCATGTCGGCCTGATCGGCTGGCTGCTGATCGGACCGCTGTTTCAGGTCGAGCCGCTGCCTTTCGACGTCACCACCGTGACCACCATCAGCGAAGCGGATTATGCCGCGCTGTCGGGTCAGGTCGCGCCGGAAGAGCCTGCGCCCGAGGTGGTGCCAGAGGTCGCGCCCACGGTGCCCGACGCGCCCGAGGAGCCGGCCCCGCCGGCCGCCGAGGACACCCCGCCGCCGGCCCCGGTCGAGGAATCGCCGGCCCCGGTGACCCCGCCCGAGCCGGTCGAGGAGCCGCCGGCACCCGCGCCGGAGGCACTGCCAGAGGTGCCAGAGCCGCCGGCGCCGGTGACCCCGCCAGACGATATCCCGCCGCCGGAGCCGGCGCCGCCCGCCGATGAGGACGTGGCGGTGGTGCTGCCAGAGGTGACGCCGCGGCCGCAGCCCCGCCCGGCGCCGCGCGTCGCCCCCGAGCCCATCGCGCCGCCCGAGCCCGAGGTGGTGATCGAGGACACCACCCAGGATGCGGTGGTGGCCGAGGAAGAGGCGCCGACGCCCGAGCCGCAGGAAGAGCAGGAGGCCGCCGCCGAGGAGGAGGCCACCAGCGAGATCGTCACCGAGGCCGACGAGGCCCCCTCGGGCGCGCCCGAGCGCTCGGTCCGCCCGCGCGGGCGTCCTCGCACGCCAACCGCCGTGGCCGAGGCCCCGACGGAATCCCCGGCTGAAACGCCGGCCGAAACGCCGACGCCCGCCACGCCCGCACCTGCGCCGGAGGACACTGCAGACGCGGTGGCCGACGCGCTGGCCGAGGCGCTGGGCGGCAGCAGCGATCCGACACCGGCCCCCGCCGCCGCACCGAGCGGCCCGCCGCTCACCGCCGGCGAACGCGAGAACCTGCGTCTGGCGGTGCAGGACTGCTGGGTGATCGATGTGGGCTCTGCCGCGGCGCGCGTGACGGTGGTGGTGACCATGGAAATGGAGCAATCCGGCCGCGTGGCGGCGAACTCGATCCGCCTCGCCGGCAGCGACGGGGGTGACGCGCGTGCAACAGAAGTCGCCTTCCAGGCCGCCAGACGCGCGATTATCCGCTGTCAGAAGGACGGCTACGCACTGCCGGTCGACAAATACGACCAATGGCGGCAAATCGAGATGACCTTTAATCCCGAGAAGGTAAGTAGATGAGTGTGAAACACCCTGTGACCCAGGTTCTGACTGCCCCGGCTCTGACCGCTCAGGGTCTGACCGCCAAGAGTCTGACTGTGCTCTGCGCGGCGCTGGCTGTCCTGATGGCCGGGCTCCTCGCCCTGCCGGCCAAGGCGGCCCCCCTCAGGATCGAGATCACCGAGGGCGTGGTGGAACCCTTGCCCTTTGCCGTGCCTGATTTCATCCCGGAAAACGCCGCCGCCGGCGAGTGGGGCAACCGGCTGGCGCAGGTGGTGGCCGATGACCTGAACGGCACCGGGCTGTTCATCCAGACGCCGCAGGATGCCTTCATCTCGCGGCCCACCAGCTTTGCCGCGCCGGTGCAGTACAACGACTGGAAGGCGATCAACGTGCAAGCGCTGATCATGGGCGCGGTCACCGTCGGCGACGGTGGCCAGCTGACGGTGAAGTTCCGGGTCTATGACGTGTTCTCGGGCCAGGAACTGGGCAAGGGGCTGCAGTTTCAGGGCACCACCGAAGGCTGGCGGCGGATGGCGCACAAGGTCGCCGATGCGGTCTACAGCCGGATCACCGGCGAGAGCGGCTATTTCGACAGCCGGGTGGTCTATGTCAGCGAGACCGGGCCGAAGGACGACCGAAAGAAGCGCCTCGCGATCATGGATTACGACGGCGCCAACGTGCAGTACCTGACCGACAGCTCGTCGATCGTGCTGGCGCCGCGGTTCTCACCCACCGGCGACCGGGTGCTCTATACCTCCTATGCCACCGGCTTCCCGCGGATCCACGTGCTCGACGTCGGCAATACCCAGAGCCGGATTCTCGAGAGCCAGACCGGGGTGATGTCCTTTGCGCCGCGCTTCGCGCCCAACGGCCAGACGGCGGTGTTCTCGATCTCGGAAGGCGCGAACACCGATATCTTCACCATGGACCTCGCCTCGGGCACCACCCGGCGGCTGACCAACACCCCGGCAATCGAGACCGCGCCCTCCTACAGCCCCGACGGCAGCCGCATCGTCTTCGAGAGCGACCGCTCGGGCAGCCAGCAGCTCTACATCATGCCGGCGGGCGGCGGCGAGGCCGAGCGGATTTCCTTCGGCCCCGGCCGTTACGGCACCCCGGTCTGGTCGCCGCGCGGCGACCTGATCGCCTTTACCAAGCAGCATAAAGGCCGGTTCCACATCGGCGTGATGCGCACCGACGGCAGCGAGGAGCGGCTGCTCACCGCCTCCTTCCTCGACGAGGGCCCGACCTGGGCGCCCAACGGCCGGGTGATCATGTTCACCCGCGAGACCCAAGGCGCCAGCGGTCAGGCCAGCCTCTACTCGGTCGATGTCTCTGGCCGCAGCCTGCGGCGGGTGCGCACGCCGGATGCGGCCTCTGACCCGAGCTGGGGGCCGTTGCAGTAGCGGCGATAAGGATTTCAAGGCGGGCGGCGCTATGCTAGTCTCGCAGGCAACAATGGCGAAATGCCACGGAGCAGGACAGGACCCAAGGACCCATGACACATTTCACCAAGATCGCGCTTCTCGTCGGTGCGCTGGCCGTTTCGGCCTGTACCAATGCCGGCCGCTTCGGCCAGGACGATCCGCGGCTCGACGGCTCGGCCGACATGAACGCCGGAGCAGGGGCCGGGGCGGGCGTGACCCCCGGTGGCGCCGGCGATCCCTCGAGCCCGAGCTATTTCCAGCAGGCGATCGGCGACCGGGTGCTGTTCCTGGTCGACCAGTCCTCGCTGACCTCCGAGGCGCAGGCGACGCTCGATGCGCAGGCCGAGTGGCTGCTGGTCAACACCGACTATCAGGCGGTGATCGAAGGCCATGCGGATGAGCAGGGCACCCGGGAATACAACCTCGCGCTTGGCGGCCGTCGGGCCAACGCAGTGCGCGAATACCTGATCTCCCGGGGCGTGCCGGCCAGCCGGCTGCGCTTTGTCACCTATGGCAAGGAACGTCCGATCGAGATCTGTTCGGAAGAGAGCTGCTATGCCAAGAACCGCCGCGCGGTCACGGTGATCGCCGGCAGCGCGCTGAGCTGAGGCGGAACGGAACCAGAGGCCCGGAGGGCCGGGAGTGAGCGATGCGATTTGTGATGATCTTCGGGCTGGTGCTGGCGCTGCCGCTGACGGCGGCGGCGCAGGGCGGGGCCGCGACCCTGGCCGATATCCGGCAGGATCTGACGCTGCTCAACATCGAGGTGCAGCGGCTGCGGCGCGAGTTGTCGACCACCGGCGGCTCTGATGTCTCGGCCGGCAGCGGCACGCTGCTTGACCGGGTGCAGGTGATCGAGGCCGAGCTGTCCCGGCTCACCGGCAAGACCGAGGAGTTGGAGCATCGCATCGACCGCGTGGTCACCGACGGCACCAACCGGATCGGTGATCTCGAGTTCCGCCTGGTCGAGCTTGAGGGCGGCGACGTCGGTGCCCTTGGCGAGACCTCGACCCTGGGCGGTGAAGAGGTGGCGACCCCGGCGGTCCCGGTGCCGGTGGCCCCGCCGGAGGGCGAAGGCCCGGCCCTGGCGATGAGCGAGGAAGAGGATTTCCGCCGCGCCGAGGAGGCGCTGGCCGCTGGTGACTTCGAGCGCGCCGCCGGGCTCTTTGCGACCTTCAACGAGACCTATCCGGGCGGGCCGCTGGGCGCACGTGCGCTGCTGGGCCGCGGCGAGGCGCTGGAGAAGCTGGGCAACACCAAGGACGCGGCGCGGGCCTATCTCGACGCCTATTCGCTGGACCGCGAGGCCGAGGCCACGGCGGCGCCGGCGCTGCTCAACCTCGGCCGGGCGCTGGCGCGGCTGGGACAGACCGACGCAGCCTGCCAGATGCTGGCGGAGATCGGACCGCGCTTTCCTGCGGCGGCCGAGCTGAGCGAGGCGCAGTCCGAGATGGCGACGCTGGGCTGTTCCTGAACCGGGCGGTCGTGGCCGTCGGGTGCGGGGGCTCTGCCCCCGTCGCCTTTGGCGACTCCCCCGAGGGTATTTCTGAACAGAAGAAGCAGGGGGCGCGGCGCGCCGGATGACGTCATTCAGTCTGGAAAGCCATTTTGCCGGGGTGATGGGCGATCTGCTGGGGCCGGGGTTTCCGGCCGAGATCGGGCTTGCGGTGTCTGGCGGCGGCGACAGCATGGCGCTGCTGACCCTGGCGCACAACTGGACGCGGCGCATGGGCGTCGGGCTGCGGGTGGTGACGGTGGATCACGGTCTGCGTTCCGAGAGCGCCGGGGAGGCGGCGTTCGTGGCAAGGGAATGCGCCGCGATGGGGCACGCGCATGACATCCTGCGCTGGCAGGACTGGGACGGCAGCGGCAACCTGCAGGAGGCGGCGCGGGCGGCGCGGTTGCGGCTGATCGGGGCGTGGCGCGGCGATCTGCAGCATGTGCTGATGGCGCATACTCTGGACGACCAGGCCGAGACGGTGCTGATGCGGCTGGCGCGCGGTTCCGGCGTTGACGGGCTGGCGGGCATGGCGGCGCGGCGTTTTGTGGCGGAGGAGGAGGGGACCGGCTTCTGGCTGCTGCGCCCCTTGCTCGAGGTCCGCCGCGCCGAGCTGCGGCATTATCTGACGGTGCTCAAGGGGCACTGGATCGAGGACCCGTCGAATGGCGATGCGCGGTTCGAGCGGGTGCGGGTGCGGCAGGCGCTGGAGGTGCTGGCGCCGCTGGGGCTGGATGCGCCGGCACTGGCGGAGACCGCCGGGCGGATGGCGCGGGCGCAGGCGGCGCTCCGGGCCAGGGCCTGCGAGGCGGCGGACCGGGTGGTGCGGCAGGTTCATGGCGACCTGCTCTATGATCGCGACGGTTTGGCTACGCTTGATGACGAGACCCGGATGCGGCTGCTGGCGGCGGGGCTGCAATTTGTCTCTGGGCAGGTCTATCGGCCGCGCGCCCGCGCGCTGGCCGCGGCGGCCGGGCAGGTGGCATCCGGCGGCACGGCCACGCTGCATGGCTGCCTGATGCGGGCCGAACGGTCTGAGATTCGGATTTGTCGGGAATATGCCGCGGTGGCGGAGGCTGTGGCGCCGGTCGGCGGGCTCTGGGACGGGCGGCTGCGGCTGAGCGGTGCCGGGCTCGGGCCGGGCGAGGTGCGCGCGCTCGGCGCGGAGGGCGCGTCGCAGCTCTCGGAGCGGCCGTCCGGGCTGCCCTACCAGAGCCTGATTGCGCAACCGGCGGTGTTTGATGGCCCCCGGTTGGTGGCTTTCGCGCCGGCGGGCGTCGGCCCCGCGCATGAGATCCATCGCCGGGCCGGCGCCGGCGGCTTTTCCGCATTCCTCGCGGTGCATTGAATGTACCGCATAAACCCCTATTTTTCACCACAAGGGCGCGCTATAGAGCGGGCCACACCCAATCTTCGGGAGAACTTTCTTGGGCAACCTGCGTAACATCGCCTTCTGGGTCGTGCTTTTTGTGCTGATCCTCACGCTCTTCAACCTGTTCTCGGGCGGTGGCAACACGCTGCAGAGCCAGAGCACGCCGTATTCCGACTTCGTCCAGCTGGTGGAGGAGGACAAGGTCTCCTCGGCCGTGATCGACGGCGAGACCATCCGCTATCGCGGCAAGGACGGGCGGGACTATGTCACCATCAAGCCCGAGGATGCCGAGGTCACCCAGGTTCTGATCGACAACGGCGTGGCGGTGAATGCCGAATCGCAGGAGCAGTCGGGCTTTCAGTCCTTCATCCTGAGCCTCTTGCCCTTCCTGCTGCTGATCGGCGTCTGGATTTATTTCATGAACCGGATGCAGGGCGGCGGCAAAGGCGGCGCGATGGGTTTTGGCAAGTCCAAGGCCAAGATGCTGACCGAGAAGCATGGCCGCGTCACCTTTGACGACGTGGCGGGCATCGACGAGGCCAAGGAAGAGCTGGAAGAGATCGTCGAATTCCTGCGCAACCCGCAGAAGTTCTCGCGTCTCGGCGGCAAGATCCCCAAGGGCGCGCTTCTGGTGGGCCCTCCGGGCACCGGTAAGACGCTGCTGGCCCGCGCCATTGCTGGCGAGGCCGGCGTGCCGTTCTTCACCATCTCGGGCTCCGACTTCGTCGAGATGTTCGTGGGTGTCGGTGCGAGCCGGGTGCGCGACATGTTCGAGCAGGCCAAGAAGAACGCGCCCTGCATCGTCTTCATCGACGAGATCGACGCGGTCGGCCGGCATCGTGGCGCCGGCTACGGCGGCGGCAATGACGAGCGCGAACAGACGCTGAACCAGCTGCTGGTGGAAATGGACGGCTTCGAGGCCAACGAGGGCGTGATCATCATCGCCGCCACCAACCGGAAAGACGTGCTCGACCCCGCGCTGCTGCGCCCCGGCCGCTTCGACCGTCAGGTCACCGTGCCCAACCCCGACATCAAGGGCCGCGAGAAAATCCTCAACGTCCACGCCCGCAAGATCCCGCTGGGCCCCGATGCAGACATGCGGATCATTGCCCGCGGCACGCCGGGGTTCTCGGGCGCGGACCTTGCCAATCTGGTCAACGAGGCGGCGCTGATGGCGGCGCGGGTCGGCCGGCGGTTCGTGACGATGGAAGACTTCGAGAACGCCAAGGACAAGGTGATGATGGGCGCCGAGCGCCGCTCGATGGTGCTGACCGACGACCAGAAGGAAAAGACCGCCTATCACGAGGCCGGCCATGCCGTCGTCGGTCTGTCGCTGCCGCAGTGCGATCCGGTCTACAAGGCGACGATCATTCCGCGCGGCGGCGCGCTGGGCATGGTGGTCTCGCTGCCCGAGATCGACCGTCTGAACTGGCACAAGTCGGAATGCGAGGAAAAGCTGGCGATGACCATGGCCGGCAAGGCCGCGGAGATCATCAAGTATGGCGAGCCGAATGTCTCGAACGGCCCGGCGGGCGATATTCAGCAGGCGTCGGCACTTGCGCGCGCCATGGTGCTGCGCTGGGGCATGTCCGACAAGGTCGGCAACATCGATTACTCCGAGGCGCATGAAGGCTACAGCGGCAACACCGCCGGCCTGTCGGTCTCGGCCCATACCAAGGAGCTGATCGAGGACGAGGTGAAGGGCTTCATCCAGGCGGCCTATGACCGCGCCTTCGAGATCCTCACCGAGAAGAAAGAGGAATGGGAGCGGCTGGCCCAGGGGCTTTTGGAATACGAGACCCTGACCGGCGAGGAGATTCGCCGGGTGATGAAGGGCGAGCCGCCGCAAATGGGCGAGGACGAGGACGACACCCCCGACCAGGGCAATGCGCCTTCGGTCACGGCGATCCCCAAGACCAAGCCGAAGCCCAAGCCCTCCGGTGATCTGGAGCCGGAACCCACGGCCTGAGCCTGATGACCTGAGACAGAGACCCCCGCGGCGCAGGCCGCGGGGGTTTTTCGTTGCGAAAGGGGAGGGGGCTCGCCCCGGGCCTCTACCGTCTGCCCCGGTGTCTCGCCGTCAGCGGTGGTGTTGGCCGGGAGGCCCCGGAGCGGGGTCCGGGGCGGGGTTGGTGTGCGGCGGCGGGGGCCCTGCGCTTCGGGCAGGGCCGCCGCAAGCTGCAGTCAAAATGTCGGATTCACCTTCGGCTGCGGCGGGTTGTCGCGCTATGCAGGGCCAAAGCCAGGAGGAGAGGCCCCATGTCCCATAAATCCGACATCGAAATCGCCCGCGACGCGACCAAGAAACCGATCCAGGAAATCGGTGCCAGGCTTGGCATCGGGTCCGAGCACCTGCTGCCCTTCGGCCATGACAAGGCCAAGGTCAGCCAGGAGTTCATCGCCTCGGTGCAGGGCAACGAGACCGGCAAGCTGATCCTCGTCACCGCGATCAACCCGACGCCGGCGGGCGAGGGCAAGACCACCACCACCGTGGGCCTGGGCGACGGGCTCAACCGGATTGGCAAGAAGGCGGCGATCTGCATCCGCGAGGCTTCGCTCGGGCCCAACTTCGGGATGAAGGGTGGGGCGGCCGGTGGTGGCTATGCCCAGGTGGTGCCGATGGAGGACATGAACCTGCATTTCACCGGCGATTTCCACGCCATCACCACCGCCCACAACCTGCTCTCGGCGATGATCGACAACCACATCTACTGGGGCAACGCGCTCGAGATCGACCCGCGCCGGGTGGTCTGGCGGCGGGTGATGGACATGAACGACCGCGCGCTGAGGGACGTGGTGACCTCGCTCGGCGGTGTCGCAAATGGCTTTCCGCGCCAGACTGGCTTTGACATCACCGTCGCCTCAGAGGTCATGGCGATCCTCTGCCTCGCCACCTCGCTCAAGGACCTCGAGCGGCGGCTGGGCGATATCATCGTCGCCTATACCCGCGAGCGCAAACCGGTCACCTGCCGCGACATCAAGGCCGATGGCGCGATGACGGTTCTGTTGAAGGACGCGATGCAACCCAATCTGGTGCAGACGCTGGAGAACAACCCGGCCTTCGTGCACGGCGGGCCGTTTGCCAATATCGCCCATGGCTGCAACTCGGTGATGGCGACGACCACGGCGCTCAAGGTGGCCGATTACGTGGTGACCGAGGCCGGCTTCGGCGCCGATCTGGGGGCCGAGAAATTCATGAACATCAAGTGCCGCAAGGCCGGTTTGGCGCCCGATTGCGTGGTGCTGGTGGCGACCTGCCGGGCGATGAAGATGAACGGCGGTGTGGCCAAGGGCGATCTCGGCGCCGAAAACGTGGCGGCGATCCGCAAGGGCTGCGCCAACCTCGGGCGGCACATCCAGAACGTGAAAAGCTTTGGCGTCCCCGTGGTGGTGGCAATCAACCATTTCGTCACCGATACCGAGGCCGAGGTGCAGGCGGTGACGGACTACGTCGAGAGCCAGGGCTCCGAGGCGATCCTCTGCCAGCACTGGGCCAAGGGCTCCGAGGGCACCGAGGCGCTGGCCACCCGGGTGGCGCAGATTGCCGATGCCGGCGTGTCGCAGTTCGCGCCGCTCTACCGCGACGACATGCCGCTGTTCGAGAAGATCGAGACCATCGCCAAGTCGATCTACCGCGCCGACGAGGTGCTGGCCGACGGCAAGATCCGCAACCAGCTGCGCGAGTGGGAAGAGGCCGGCTATGGCGATCTGCCGGTCTGCATGGCCAAGACCCAGTACAGTTTCTCGACCGATCCCAACCTGCGCGGCGCGCCCACCGGCCATTCGGTGCCGGTGCGCGAGGTGCGGCTGGCGGCGGGGGCGGGCTTTGTGGTGGTGATCTGCGGCGAGATCATGACCATGCCGGGGCTGCCTTCGGTGCCGGCGTCGGAAAATATCCGGCTGAACGAGGGTGGCCAGGTCGAAGGATTGTTCTAAAAGGGGGCCGGGTCTGAGGCGGCGTCGCGCCCCCTCGGACCCGGCCGCCACAGGGGCGGCGCCTGCCTCCGGCGGGGATAGTTTCAGAACCGAAGAAGGACCGGGATGCGCAAGACCCCAGACCAGATCGAGACCATGGCCGAGCTGCGCGCAGCGATCGACGAGATTGACCGCGCGCTGATCGCATTGCATGTGGAGCGGGTGCGCTACATCGACCGCGCGCCAGCGCTGAAGGCCCCGACAGGGATCGCGGCACGGGCGCCCTCTCGGGTGGCGGACGTGCTGGCCAAGGTCAGGGCCGAGGCCGATGCCACGGGCTTCGACGCCGACCTGGCCGAGGCGATGTGGACGCTTTTGATCGACGCCATGATTGCCCGCGAAGAGCGGGTCATGGGCAAGGAAGGAACAGACGGATGACGGCCAGTAAGATCGACGGCAAGGCCTTTGCCGCAAAGGTGCGGGGCGAGGTGGCGGACCATGTCGCGCGGCTCAAGCAGGACCACGGCATCACCCCCGGCCTGGCGGTGGTGCTGGTCGGCGAGGACCCGGCGAGCCAGGTCTACGTGCGCGCCAAGGGCAAGCAGACCGTCGAGGTCGGCATGAACTCCTACGAGCACAAGCGCGATGCCTCGATCTCTCAGGAGGAGCTGCTGGCGCTGGTCGAGCAGCTCAACGATGACCCCGCGGTGCATGGCATCCTGGTGCAGCTGCCGCTGCCGGATCATCTGGACGAGGACCTGGTGATCAACGCCATCGATCCGGCCAAGGATGTCGACGGCTTCCATATCTCCAATGTCGGGCTGCTGGGCACCGGTCAGGAGAGCATGGTGCCTTGCACGCCTCTGGGCTGCCTGATGATGCTGCGCGAGCATCACGGCAGCCTGTCCGGGCTGAACGCGGTGGTCATCGGCCGGTCGAACATCGTCGGCAAGCCGATGGCGCAGCTCCTGCTCGGCGACAGCTGCACCGTGACCATCGCGCATTCGCGCACCAAGGACATTCAGGAGGTCACCCGCCGCGCCGATATCGTGGTGGCGGCGGTGGGCCGCCCCGAGATGGTCACCGGCGACTGGATCAAGCCCGGTGCGACGGTGATTGACGTCGGCATCAATCGCATCGACGCGCCGGAGAAAGGCGAGGGCAAGACCCGCCTGGTGGGCGATTGCCACTTCGACAGCTGCGCCGAGGTGGCCGGCGCGATCACCCCGGTGCCCGGCGGGGTGGGGCCGATGACCATCGCCTGCCTGCTGGCCAACACGCTGACCGCCTGCTGCCGCGCCAATGGCATCGCGGCGCCGGAGGGGCTGACCGCCTAGGCGCCCGGCAACACCGGCACCATGGTGCCCTGCAGGGCGGCGATCTCGGTTTCGGTGTCGCCGTCCAGCGCCCAGACCGAGGCGCGCACCACCACCAGCCGACGCCCGGGCTTGAGCACCTCGCCCCGGGCGCGCAGGCTCTGGCCGCGGGCCGGGGCCAGCAGGTTGATCTTGATCTCTGCCGTCAGCACCTCGGCGCCCTCGGGCATCTGCGTCAGCGCCGCATAGCCCGCCGCGGTATCGCCAAGCGCAAAGGTCAGCCCGGCATGGCCAAAGCCGTGCTGCTGCAACACACCCGGACCGATCGGCGCGCGGACCTCCACCCGGCCGGCGGCCAGCTCAGACAGCTCTGCCGAGAAGGTGCGCATCAGGCTCTGCCGGGCGAAGCTTTCCCTAAGGTCAGCCTCTTTCTGCCGGGACAATGTCATTGTTTTCCCTCGGACCGGTGGTATTGAACGGTGCACCGGAATTCACGATGCCGGACCGCCGGATCATTTGCAAAGACCAAGCGACGCATTTTTCATCCATGTTGAACCAAGAGACCCATCTTTCCGAAAGCAGCACCGATCACGCGGCACTGACGGCAATACGCGACCGGGTGCTCGGCCTGCGCCACTCTCGTGTGGCCCTTGCCGTGTATTTTGGCCTGACCACTGTCGCGGTGATTGCGCAACCCTATGGAACGTCGGGGGAATTGGACCTTGGCCTGAGGGTGCTGTTCTGGTCGGTGCTGATTGCCATTTCAATGATCTGCGGCGCGGCTTTCGACGAGATTTCCTATCGCATCGTACAGCCGCTGGTGCGCTGGCGGGCGGCGCTGGTGGCCTCGGTGCTGATGACGCTGGTTTTCGCGCCGATGGTGTTTGTCTGGTCGCGAGTGATCGGGCTTTTGGGCGGCGGGCTTGATCCGCAGTTCTGGTCGCTGCTTCTCAATACCTTCGTGCCGACGCTCACGGTCTATTCGGTGATCCACGTGCTGCGGCCGCATCTGCGCGATGGCGCGGCCGACACGGGTGCCGCCCCCGAGCCAGAGCCGCTGCCCCGCCTGGTGCAGCGGCTGGACAGGCCGCGGGCGACGATCTACCGGCTCTCGGCCAATGACCACCTGACAGACGTGGCGACCGACCAGGGGCTCGAACAGATCCGCATGCGTTTTGCCGATGCGGTCGAGGAGATGGCACCGCTGGCCGGCTGCCACGTGCACCGCTCGCACTGGGTGCCGCTCGAAGCGGTCGAGACGGTGCAGCGCCGCGGTGGCAAGGTGCTGGTCACGCTGGTCAATGGCGACGAGCTGCCGGTCAGCCGGACCTATCGCCCGCGTCTCGAAGCGGCCCGCCCCGACCTGTTCTGACGCATCGGAACCGCCAGTGCCCGCGCACCGGTGAGGATCGCCAGCGCGCCGTCGCCCATCAGCCGGTCGAGCGCCGGATCATCGCAACGCAGCCCGCCGGTATAGGTGCCAAACGCCGGCATTATCAGCCGCTGCGCATCGACCAGGAAACAGGCCCGCGACCCGGCCCTGAGCCGCAGCTTGGGATGGTAATGGCCCGACACCTCGCCGGCCGCGTCGCCCGCGATATGGCGAAAGCTCAAGCCCCCGTGACGAAACTGCGCCAGGTGATCGCCGGCCAGCGCCACCGGCCCGGGATCATGGTTGCCCTCGATCCAGATCCAGCGCCGACCGGCCTGCAACCGGGTGATCCAGTCGAGTGCTGCCGGGGGCAGGGCCTCGAACGCCTGCAGATCGTCGAAACTGTCGCCGAGGCAGATCACCACGCGCGCCTGCGTCGCCTCCACCTCGGCCTCGAGCCGCGCCAGCGTGTCCTCGACGTCATAGGGCGGCAGTTGCACGCCATTGCGTCGCGCCTGCCGGGCGGATTTGCCAAGGTGCAGGTCCGACACGCAGAGCAGCCCGGCCTCAGGCCAATGCAGCGCGCCTGACGGCCGGGCGACCAGCTCTGCCCCGGCAAAGGTGAAGGGATAGGTGTTCATGCTCTGTTCATTGCCGCAAGCCGCGCCCGAGCGCAAGCGCTCAGAGCCGGTCGAGCCCGGCCTCGCTCATCAGCGCCGCCGCCTCTTCCTCCAGCAGCCGCTCGCGCCCGGCCCCCATCACCGGCACCTTTCCCACTTCGAGCAGCATCGGCGCGGCCAGCGGCGTCACCCGGTCAAGCCGGTGCAGGTCGATGCGCCCCTGCACCCGTTCGGCCATCTCGCGGATGCGGGCGAAATCCACCAGCCCGCGCATGGCCTCGGCCCGGGTGATCCGCATCAGCAGGTGGTCGGGGTCGTATTTCAGCAGCGTGTCATAGAGGATGTCGCTGGAGAAGGTCGCCTGCCGCCCGCTCTTCTTGCTTCCCGGCATGTTGCGGTTGATCAGCATGGCGATGGTGGCGCTGGCGCGAAAGGTGCGCTTCATCACCGCGTTGCCCGCCAGCCAACCGTCGAGCCCGGCCTCCAGTGCCGCGATGTCGAACAGCGGGCCCGGGTCGGTCAGCGGCTTCAATCCCCAGATCAGCGTCGCGTAATCGGTGGCGACAAAGCCCAGCGGATCGAGCCGCAGCTCCTCCATCCGCTTGGTCACCAGCAGGCCCAGCGTCTGCTGCGCGTTGCGCCCGGCAAAGCCGTAGATGCAGGCATGTTCGCGCCCGTCATGCGGAAAGCTCTCGATCAGCAGCCGCCCCGGTTCGGGCAGCTGGCTGACCCTTCGGTGCAGATGCAGCCAGTCGCGGGTATGATCGGGCAGGTAGGGCCAGTCGCGCGCCTGCAGCATGTCGAGCATGCGCTGGCTGAGCTGGGTCGAGGTGGCGAACTTGGTGCCGCCGAAGGTGGCGATCTTGGGCTTCTTCGCGGCGTCGCGGGTCACCTCCACCACCGTCTCGCGCAGCCCGTCATAGCGCACGATCTGGCCGCCGATCAGAAAGGTGTCGCCCGGCGTCAGCGTTGCGGCAAACCCCTCTTCGATCTCGCCCAGCGGCTTGCCGCCGCGGCCCTTGAAGCGCACCTTGAGCAGGTCGGTGTCCTGGATGGTGCCGATGTTCATCCGGATGATCCGCGCCGACCGCGGATCGCGCAGCTGCCACAACCCATCGTCGCGCTGCTTCAGCCGTTGCCACTGGTCATAGGCGCGCAGGGCATAGCCGCCGGTGGCGCAGAATTCGAGACAGTCGTCGAACTGCGCCCGGGTCAGCCCGGCATAGGGCCCGGCCGTCTTCATCTCGGCATAAAGCGCACCGGCTTCGAATGGCCCCGAGCAGGCGGCGATCAGGATATGCTGGCAGAGCACGTCGAGCGGGCCGGGGCCGCGCGGATCGCCATCGAGCGCATGGGCACGCGCGGCCTGCAGGGCAGCATGGCATTCCACCACCTCGAAACGGTTGGCCGGCACCAGCCGCGCCTTCGACGGCGCATTGTAACGGTGATTGGCCCGGCCGATGCGCTGGATCAGCCGCTTGACGTTCTTCGGCGCGCCGATCTGGATCACCAGGTCGACATCGCCCCAGTCGATGCCGAGATCGAGGCTACCGGTACAGACGATCGCCCGCAGCTCGCCGCGCACCATCGCCGCCTCCACCCGCTCGCGCTGCACCCGGTCGAGGCTGCCGTGGTGGATGCCGATCGGCAGGCTCTCGTCATTGGCCAGCCACAGGTTGTGAAAGAAGATCTCGGCCTGCGCGCGGGTGTTGTGAAAGATCAGCGTGGTGCGATGCGCCTTGACCGCCGCCATCACCTGCGGGATGGCATAGGCCGCGCCGCCACCGGCCCAGGGGGGCGCGTCGGGCAGTTCGAGCATGGCAATGTCGGGGTCCGGCCCGGGGTCGGCGGCGACGATGGTGCAGGGGTCGGGATGGCGCGCCAGCATCTGCGCGATGGCCTCGGGGTCCTCCACCGTCGCCGACAGCCCCACCCGCCGCAGCCCGGGGCAAAGGCTCTGCAGCCGCGCCAGCGCCAGCATCAGCTGGTCGCCCCGCTTGCTGTCGGCGAGGGCATGGATCTCGTCGACGATCACCCGCTGCAGGCCTTTGAAAATCCGCGGCGCATCTTCATAGGAGCACATCAGCGCCAGGCTCTCCGGCGTGGTCAGCAGGATATGCGGCGGATCGGCCCGCTGCCGCCGCTTCTGGGTATAGGAGGTGTCGCCGGTGCGGTCCTCGATCCGGATCGGCAGGCCCATCTCGCCCACCGGGCCGGTCAGGTTGCGCTTGATGTCCGCCGCCAGCGCCTTGAGCGGCGAGACATAGAGCGTGTGCAGCCCGGCGTGCCCGCCCGCCGCCAGTTCCGCCAGTGTCGGCAGGAACCCCGCCATGGTCTTGCCGCCGCCGGTGGGCGCGATCAGCAAAAGCGCCGGCGCCGTCCGCCGGTCGACCATCGCCTGCTGGTGCGGATGCACCCGCCAGCCGCGGGCGGAAAACCAATCGTGAATGGCAGGGGGCAGGGCGCTCATCCGCCAAACCTAGGGCGCGCGGTCAAAGATCAAAACCGGGTCCGCCCTTCTTCTGTTCAAAAATACCCTCGGGGGAGTCCCGCAGGGACGGGGGCAGAGCCCCCCTCCCCGGGCCGGCCTCACTTCACGATCTTCTCGTCCTTGACGAACATGTTGGCCCAGGCGCGGTCGATATACTCCGGCGTCATCCGGGGTGAGACCCCCTCGAAGGCGCAGATCGACAGGATCTGGTCGATCAGGAACACCGGCTGGTAGTTGGCATAGACATTTTGGATCGTCGGATACTTCTTCTGCAGCAGATGGATCAGGCTCGCCTCGTCGAGCGGCAGTTTCTTCTTTTTGGCCACCAGGGCAAAGATCTTGAGGAAATCCTTCTGCCCCGGCCCGTCGATCTTGATCTTGAAGAAGATCCGCCTGAGCGCCGCCTGGTCGAAGATCTCGTTGGGGTGGAAGTTGGTCGAGAACACCACCAGCGTGTCGAACGGCACCTCGAATTTCTCGCCCGACTGCAGCGCCAGGATATCGCGGCTTTCCTCCAGCGGCACGATCCAGCGGTTGACCAGCGCCTGCGGCGGCTCTTCCTGACGGCCGAGGTCGTCGACGATGAAGATGCCGCCAGAGGATTTCAGCTGCAGCGGCGCCTGATAGGTGCGCGCGGTGGGGTTGTAGACCAGGTCGAGCATCTTCAGCGACAGCTCGCCGCCGGTCACCACCGTCGGCCGCTCGCAGCGCACATAGCGGGTGTCATAGCGGTTCGAGGCGCGGCGCAGCTGGGTTGGGTCGTCCTCCTGCTCTTCGGCGGCGGAATGCACGATCGGGTCGTAGACGGTGATCACCTGGCCGGCGTATTCGATCGCGCGAGGGACGTAGATCTTGTCGCCCATCGCCTTGCGGATGCCGTTCGAGATCGAGGATTTGCCGTTGCCGGGCGGCCCGTACATCAGGATCGAGCGGCCGGCCGAGACCGCGGGGCCCAGCTGGTCCATCAGCGTGTCGGGCAGGATCAGCTCGCCCATGGCGGCGGTGAGCTGGGCGCGGGTGATCTGGACGTTGCGGATCGACTGGCGTTTGACCTGCTCCTGGTAGACATGCAGCGGCACCGGCATGGCGCCGTAATATTCCGACTGCGCCAGGGCATCGAGCGCGCGCGCCTTGCCGGAATCGGTGAGTTCGTAGCCCATCTCGTTGCCGGAGTTGGCATTCAGCGTGCCGGTGGCCTGCAACAGCTTCTGGCCGCGGGCCATGTCAACCAGTTCCTGGCTCACCGGGATCGGCAGGCAGACGCCGCGGGCGATCTCGGTCACCACGTTGAGGTTCGAGCGGAACATCGTCTTGAGCAGGATGTCCCGCATCATCACGATCGGCAGGGCCATCTCCTCCAGCCGCCTGGGGGCGGGCGGGGCAGTGACGTTTCCGACGGCCATGTTCATCGCAGGTACCTCTCTCGACGCAGGGTCATGGTGGCAAGAAGGAGTTCAGAAATCGTGAAGCGCATCGCCGTCAGCTCCCGAAAACCGCGCCGAGCGCGAGGTAGAGCGCCAGCGTGCCGCCAAGCGCCAGACCCATCGGGAAATCGCTGCCGGTGTCCCAGCTTTGCCAGGAGGGTGCCATGCGGCGCAGGGGGGTGTATTTGGCCAGCCGGTGGGCGGCAAAGGCGCCCAGCAGCGTCGCCGCCAGCAGCATCATCAGGAAGACGACATCGCTGGGGTGGATGAAGGGCGCGGCGGCGGCGGCGAACTTGGCGTCGCCCGCGCCCACCAGCCCGGTGGCGTTCATCACGATGCCGGCCAACAGCACCACCACCAGCTGCACCAGCCGCCAGGGGTAGTCGGCAAGCGGCAGGGCGATCAGACCGACCACCAGAAACACCGCTGCCAGCGCCAGCACCGCCTTGTTGGGGATCTTCATCGCCCGCATGTCGGACCAGCAGACATAGAGGCAGACCGGCACCACGAAGGGCAGGAACCACAGGGCCGACCAGCTGGTGACAGTGAGGCCCATCGCTCAGTTCGCCGTGTTGTTTTCCAGGGCGCTCAGCGAGCGGACGGCGGCCTCGAAATACTGCGGGTGGGTCTCGACGGCATCGCGGAACAGGCCCTTGCCGGTCTCGACATCGCCGCGTTTGACCGCCGAGAGGCCGAGGGTATAGAGCAGTTCGGCGCGCTCCTGCTGGCTCATCGGCACCACCGGCAGGGTGTAGTTGCCCTGCGCGCCGCGGGCCAGCACCAGATTGTTCTTGGCGGTAAAGAGCGCGCTGTCCTGGCGGATCGCCTGGACGAACAACCGCTCGGCACCGGCGTAATCGCCGCGGCTCAGCTTGGAATAGCCCCAGTTGTTCATCACGCCGGAGGGGCTGGTGGTCAGGCCCACCGCGGTCTCGTAGAAGCTGTCGGCCTTCTTCCACTCCTCGTTGCTGTCGGCGATCATCGCCTCGAGCCTGTAGCGCTTGAAGGTCTCGTGGGTCGGCGGCACCGCGTCGAGCACCTCTTCGGCCTCAGCCCACTGGTTGTTGCGGATATAGGCATCGGCCAGCTCGATACGGTCGTCGGGGGTGCTGTCCTCGAGCTTGATGATCTTCTTCCAGACCGTGACCGCCTCGGTCGGCCGCTTGGCGCGGATCAGCGATTCCGCAAGGCCGCGCTGCAGGTCGATGCGTTCGGGCTGGCCGGCGGTGGCGCGCTGGAAATAGCTCACCGCCTCGTTGGGATCGGAGTTGGTCAGCATCACCTCGTTGAGGTTGCTTTCGTCGATCACGTTGATGTCTTGCAGCTTGCGATCGACCGCGTCCTTGTCGATCCCCTTTTCACAGGCGGCCAGCGCCAGCACGGCGGCCAGACCGGCGAACACAAAGGTGGGATGGCGCATTTTTGCGTCCTTTTCTGCTCTTGCCTCTAGAGTGCGGTTCGGATCAGGTAGTCCGAGCTCCCCCGCCGCACCAGTTTGTAGTCTTGTTCTTGCTCGATACCGTACTGGATATTGTCCAGTTTTGCGAGCGCCAGCCGCAGGTTGTCGCGGATCGCGTCGCTCTGGCCACTGTCGAGCGCATAGGCCCGGCGGAACACCTGGGCGGCCTCGGCATGCTTGCCGCGCTCCATCAGCACCACGCCGAGATTGTTCCAGACCTCGGCCCAGCCCTCTTCCCTCTTGACCGCGCGTCGCAGCAGGGTCTCGGCCTGGCCCAGCCGGCCAAGCGCGAGGTTGGCGCTGCCCAGCGCGGTGAGCACCTCGGCATCGCCGATCCCGCGATCAAGCGCGGCGCGGTTGAAGGCGGCCAGCGCCAGTTCGTTCTCGTTGGCGGCCAGAAGCCGGTGGCCGACCAGCAACTGGTCGACCGCATCCGCCCGGCGGTTGACCTCGGGCGCGTAGGGCGAGTTGCGGTCACGCGAAAGACCGCCCTGGGAACAGGCGGTCAGGCTCAGGATCGCGGCCAGAAGGCCGACTGTCTTGGAAAGGGACACCGTCTTTCCTGCTCGTTGGCTGCCTCGTTTGGTGCCGGTGTCTCACCCTCGGGCGGCCCGGCTTGACCAGAGACTACCGCAGAGCGGCGGGTTTCCCGCAGCGGTTTGTCGCGCCTTGCCGCAAAAACCCCGCCCACGTTGCGATTTTGCCGATCCGGCCCTGCGCTGATGGAGTGGCGATGCACCCCGTCCCCGGGTCGCCGGCCGTAGGATGGGTTTGCAACCCACCGCCTCCTGCGGCAAGGGTCCCTGGCCCGTAGGGTGGGTTTGCAACCCACCGCCCGCCACGAGAAACCGGCCGGGTGCCCTAATGGGGGGCACCCCACCGCCTTACCCCGCCAGCGAACCCAGCTTCATGATACCCATCGCCGAGGGACCGACGAGGATGATCAGCAGCGGCGGCACGGTCAGGCCCATGGTCACCAGCGTCATCTTGGTGGGCAGCTTGTTGGCCTTTTCCTCGGCCCGCATCACCCGCTTGTCGCGCATCTCGCCGGCATAGACCCGCAGCGCCTCGGCGATCGAGGTGCCGAAGGTCTGCGCCTGGATCAGCACGGTGACAAACGACGCGATGTCCTGCACGCCGCAGCGCTCGCCCATGTCGTTGAGCACGGTGGACTTGTCCTTGCCGGCCTTGATCTCATGGCTGACCACCTGAAACTCATAGGCAAGCTCCTGATAGGACGACTGGATTTCCTTGGACACCCGCAGGATCGACTGGTCGAGCGACTGCCCGGCCTCGACGCAGACCAGCATCATGTCGAGCGCGTCGGGAAAGCCGTCCTCGATCTCTTCGTGGCGCTTGCCGGCGCGGCTGGTGATCCAGTACTTGGGCAGGAAATAGCCCGCGGCTCCGGGACCGAGGATATACATCACCATCTGCTGGGTGGTGGCGTTCTCGGGGCCGAGCACGAGGTAGTAGTAGGCCAGGCCAAGCGCCAGGGCCAGCACGCCGAGGATCACCTGCGCGGCATGAAACATCCGCACCGCGTCTCGGCCGCGATAGCCGGCCTGCATCAGCTTCTTCTGGATCTCGGAATAGCTTTCCTGATCCTGCGGTTCGAGGAAGCTGCCGTATTTCTCGAGCTTCTTGTTCGTGGTCCCGCTAGAGCGCAGGGTCTCGCCCTTGATGCCTTTCTGCTGGCGGGTCTGCGCCACCAGTTTGTCCATCGGGTCGGGGCGCTGCTTGAGCAGCATCGACAGCGCCAGCAGCAGCAGGACCACACCCAGAGCGCCCACCAGGAGCACAGGGGCCATCGGGCCGAAGAGGTCGTAGAGCATTCCACCGGGTTCAAACATGACGGTCTCCCTCAGACTTTGATGTTCACGAGCATCCGCATGACGATCAGGTTCGCCGCGAGGAAGCCGAAGACCACGAAACAGGCCGGGATGAAGAACGGGTGGTCCATCACCTCGTCATAGTAATGCGGGTCGGTGAGCTGGATGAAGATCAGGCACATGATCGGAAAGCCTGACAGGAACTTGCCAGACCACTTGGCCTCGGCGGTGATCGCCTTGACCCGGCGAAAGAGGCGAAAGCGCGCCCGGATCACCTTGGACAGCCCCGCCAGCACCTCGGCGAGGTTGCCGCCCGATTGCTGCTGGATGGTCACCGCGACCGCGAGAAAGCGCAGGTCCTGCATGTCGAGCCGGTCCGACATCTCGCGCAGCGCCTCGCCCACGTCGCGTCCATAGGCGGCCTCGTCGGCGATCACGCCCAGTTCCGAGGCCAGCGGGTCCTTGACCTCTTTCGACACGATGGTCAGCGCCGAGGAGAAGGGGTGGCCGACGCGGAGCGACCGGACGATCAACTCGATGGCGTCGGGCAGCTGCTCCTCGAGCATCGACATGCGCTTGCCCGCCTTGTGGTTGATCCAGGTGTAGACCCCGCCGACCCCCATGGCGACGGCCCCGGCGCAGCGCACCGCGAGCCCGGTTTCGGTGCCCAGCGTCAACCCGACGAAGGCCAGGAAGCTGACCGCCACCATGATCAGGATCAGCTGCGTGGGGGTAAAGGCGATGGCCGCCTTCTGCGCCTTGGTGGCAAGCAGCGAATAGAGCGGTATCTTGCGCGACTTGACGTGCTGGTTCATCTCCTTGCGGAGCTTTTCCAGCACCTCGTCGCGGCGCGCGCCCTTGTCGATCATCTCGAGCCGGCGGTTGACCCGGCTGTTGAGGCTGATCGATTTGCCAAAGACGGTCAGGTAGACCCCTTCGACCAGCGCCAGGACGCCGACGAAGATCAACCCGTAGATGATCGGTTCTGCAGTGAGCTCCATGAGCCTTACTCCGCGGCGAAGGGTTCAAAGATGGCAGGCGGCAGGTCGTAGCCCCAGAGCTTGAAGCGCTCGGAATAGTGGCTGCGCACGCCGGTGGCGGTGAAGTGGCCGATGATCTTGTTGTCGGGCGTCAGGCCCACGCGCTGGTAGCGGAAGACCTCCTGCATCGAGATCACCTCGCCCTCCATGCCGGTCACCTCGGTGATCGAGACCATGCGGCGCGAGCCGTCCTGCAGGCGCGAGGCCTGAACGATCAGGTTGACCGCCGAGGAGATCTGCGAGCGCACCGCCTTGAGCGGCATCTCGATCCCGGCCATGGCGACCATGTTCTCGAGCCGGCTCACCCCGTCGCGGGCCGAGTTGGCGTGGATCGTGGTCATCGAGCCGTCGTGGCCGGTGTTCATCGCCTGCAGCATGTCGATCACTTCCTCGCCGCGGGTCTCGCCGACGATGATCCGGTCGGGCCGCATCCGCAGGGCGTTGCGCAGACAGTCGCGCTGGCTGACCGCGCCCTTGCCCTCGACGTTGGCGGGGCGGCTTTCCATCCGGCCGACATGGGTCTGTTGCAGCTGCAGTTCGGCGGTGTCCTCGATCGTCAGGATCCGTTCGCTGTCGTCGATGAAGGACGACAGCGCGTTGAGCGTCGTGGTCTTGCCCGAGCCGGTGCCGCCGGAGACGATGACGTTGAGCCGGCAGGCGACGGCGGCCTGAAGATAGGCGGCCATTTCCTCGGTGAAGGCGCCAAACTTGACGAGGTCGTCGACCGCCAGCTTCTCCTTCTTGAACTTCCGGATCGAGACCAGCGAGCCATCGACCGCGATCGGTGGCACCATGGCGTTGAACCGCGAGCCATCTGCAAGACGGGCGTCGACATAGGGGTTGCTCTCGTCCACGCGCCGGCCCACCGCCGAGACGATCTTGTCGATGATCCGCAGCAGGTGCTTTTCGTCCTTGAAAGTCACGTCCGACAGCGTGAGCTTGCCGTTGCGCTCGACAAAGATCTGTTGCGGGCCGTTGACGAGGATGTCGTTGACGGTGTCGTCCTGCAGCAGCGGCTCGAGCGGGCCGAGGCCCTTGACCTCGTTGTAGAGCTCCTGGATCAGCGTGGTGCGATCCTCGCGGTTCAGCACCACGCCCTTCTCGGTCATCAGCTCCTCGCCGATATCGCTGATCTCGGATTTCAGGTCGGCCTCGGTAGCATGTTCCAGCGCGCCGAGGTTGAGATTGTCGAGCAGCGCGCGGTGCAGGTCGAGCTTCAGCTCGCCCATCTTCTCCTTGCGCTTCTGTTCCTTGTCGGTGGCCTCGGGGCGGGACGCCAGGGTCTTGACCACCGGCCGGCGCATCGAGACCGTCTTGGCGGGGGCGTCCTCGCGGGGCGGCAGCTTGGCGACGTTGTCGGCCTTGGCGGCGGCCGGCTTGGCGGCGTCGGATTTGCGGTATTTGGAAAACATGGGCTCTGTCCTCAGGCTGCTTCTGCCGCGTCTGCACCCACTTCGTGCAGCGATTTGGCAAGCTTTGCGATTTCACGGCGCAGCGGGTTCTTGGCGGCGGCGGTGGCCAGCGGCAGACCGTGGTCGCAGGCCTGCACCACCGGCTTGCCGCCGTCGGGGAATTGCACGTCGATGGCGATGCCGAGGCTCTCGGCCATGCGCTTGACCCGGCTCTTGCCGGTCAGGTCGGTGAACTTCGGCGCGCGGTTGAGCAGGAACCGCAGCTTCTCGAAGGGCAGGTCCTCGGACTGCAGCGCACGCTTCAGGCGCAGGGCATTCTGCGCCGAGCGCATGTCGATCTCGAGGATCGAGAAGTAGACATGCGCCATGGTGAGCACGGTCTCGGACCATTGCACCAGCGTCTTGGGCATGTCGACGACCACATAGTCGAAGTGCTCGCAGGCGGTCCGCAGCAGCTTTTCCACGTCCTGCGGCGGCAAGAGGTCCAGCGGCAGCATGTCGGCCGGCGCGGTGAGCACCTGCATCTTTTCCTCGTAGTCCATCAGCGCCTGGCTGAAGCTGTCCTCGTCCATGTTCTCGATGTCCGACAGCAGCTCGTAGACCGACTCGCGGCGCGGCAGGTCGAGATAGGTGGCGACCGAGCCGAACTGCAGGTCGAGGTCGATCAGGCAGACCTTGGGCGCTTCGGTCTTGGCGATGGTGGCCAGCTCCCAGGCGAGGTTGGTGGCAAAGGTCGTGGAGCCGACGCCACCGACCAGGCCGTGCACCGCGATCAGCACGCCGTTGCGGGCCGCGCCTTTCTTGAGCTTGACCTTCTTCTCTTCGGGCTGCGCCTCAGCCGCGTCGATCTCGGAGACCTCAACCAGCGCGCCGGCGGCGGCGGCCTCCGACGGGGCAGCGGCGGCGGCGCGCACCCGGTCGATGGCGAATTGCAGCTCGGTCTCTGGCAGCGGGTAGGGGACGAATTCATCGGCGCCCTTGCGCATCAGGTGGTGCAGCGCCGCCGGCGAGACATCCTCGGTGATCAGGATCACCTTGATGTCGCGCGCCTTGGCGGCCTCGATGATCTCGGCCAGCACCGGCAGGTCGGCCTCGTCCTCGGCATCCATGGCGATGGCGATGAACTCCAGCGCCTCGGCGTCCTGCTGGGCAAAGAACGGGATCGCCTCGTCAAAGCCGAGGTCGCCCCATTGCTCGCCCAGAGCGGTTTCCATGTCTTCGATCAGGAGCTCGAATTCCTGCACGTTCCGGCTGATCGTGCAGGCGACGATGGGAGGAATGTCCATCTCAAGCGCTGTTTCGTCCGTCATGGCCTTTATCCTTTACAAACTCTACCCGCCCTCTAGCCCTGCCGACGTCCGGCATGCGATGTGCCGGTGCGGTCGCGGGGTCTGGGGCCGTCCCGCGGGTTAATCGTCCCACGTGGCACATTTCACTGATCCGAAAGTGCTTGAAAATTCAGGCGAGATTGCGGCCAAAAAATCGTCATTTCGCGAAAACGGGCCAATCGCCATCGATCCCGGGGGATTGTTCATGGCGCTGGAAACGAAAAAGGAGGCGGAACATCCGCCTCCTTTTGCCTGCCGGGATACGAGGTAGTCTAGTTGGCAGAGCTGTCGGACGTGTCGGCCTGGGAGCCGGTCGAGACGCCAGTGGTAAAGGTCGATCCGGGCTCGCCGGAGGTCAGGTACTCGCGGTAGACGACGGCGGCGTAATTGCCGTCGAGCAGCATCGGGTGGCCCGCCACGAAGCCAGAGACCTCGGTCACGGTGCGGCGGTTGCGGCGCTCACGTCCTTCGGTCACGATCAGCGGCTGGGTCTCGCCAAAGCTCACCACCGCCTCGAGACGGCTCGGCGAGATGCCCTGGCCCACCAGGAAGGCCACGACCGCATCGGCGCGGCGCTGGCCGAGCTGACGGTTGTAGGCGTTGGAGCCCACCTTGTCGGTATGGCCATAGACCCGGAAGCGGACCTCGGGGAAGCGCTTGATCCACGCGGCCTGACGGCTCAGCGTGGCGGCGGCGCCGGCCTCGATCCGGGTCGAGTTGAAGGCGAAGTTCACCGTCGTCGGCACCTCTTCGGCGAAACGCTGGGCCATGTTGTAGACCCATTGCTTCTCGCCGGTCTGATAGGCCTGGTTGTTCATCGTCGCGGTGCCGAAATTGCCGGTATCGATCAGCGCTCCGGATTCGCGATAGAACGAACCCTGCACCGGCCCGCCATGGGGCGAACACCCGGCCAGGATGCCGAGGGCGGCGACCGAAGCCACGAGATATGTCAAGCGCACCTGCTGCATCCGATCAATCCATCACATAGCCATAGGACCCGGAGAAGTCCTGCTTGGCAACTTCGGCAACGGGTCCTTTCCGGGGTGCCGTGTCGCTGGCCACGCGGCCATGCAGGAAGAGGTCTTTCTCTGACGGCGGCCGCACCTTGTCGGTGGGCAGGGCCAGGGCTTCGCCGCGGGTTGGCGTCACCAGATGCGGTGTCACGATGATCACCAGCTCGGATTGCTCGCGGCTGTATTCGGCCGACCGGAACAGCGCGCCCAGCACCGGCACATCGCCCAGCCAGGGCACCTGGCCGTTGAGATCGCGGAAGTCGTCCTTGAGCAGACCGGCGATGGCAAAGCTCTCGCCGTCGCGCATCTCCACCGTGGTGGTCGCCTCGCGGCGGGTGAAGGCGTCGATCTGGAAGTCGTTGTTGACGAACCCGTTGGTCGGGTCGATTGCCGAGACGGCGGTCTTCAGTTCGAGGTTGATGACGTCATTGTCGACCACCCGGGGGGTAAAGCTCAGCTCGATGCCGAAGGGCTTGAACTCGATACGGATCAGGTCGCTTTCGGCCGAGACCGGCACCGGGTATTCGCCACCGGCCAGAAAGGTCGCCTCCTGGCCCGAGAGGGCGGTGAGGTTGGGCTCGGCCAGCATCCGCACCATGCCCTTGCTTTCCAGCGCCTCGAGCAGCAGCGCCACCTCGACCGCACCAAGGTTGAAGCCGATTGAGGAGGAGAGCTCGTTCGCGGTGGACCCGGGGATCACGCCGTTGAGGATGCCCTGCAGCGCCGAGTTCCGCGCTGCCTGGCCGGAGCCAAAGCGCACGCCGACGTTGTTGTTGGCGACGTTGCCGCCCAGTGCCAGCGACGAGGCCAGCGATTTCGACACGTTGCGCGACATCTCGGCAAAGCGGACCTTGAGCATCACCTGCTGGACGCCACCGACGCTCATCAGGTTCGACACCCGCTCCGGCGCGTAGCGTTCGGCAAGGTCCAGCGCGCGCATCATCTTTTGCGTCGACGAGGCGACGCCCGACAGCACGATACCGTCGTCGGCGCTGCGCACCTCGATCTTCTCGCCCGGCATGATCTGGCGCAGCCGTTCCTTGAATTCCGTGAGGTCGAAGGTGACATGCACATCGACATTGGTGATCAGCCGGCCCGAGGCATCGAGCAGCGTCAGCGTCGTGGTGCCGGTGCCCTTGCCCAGCACATAGATCGTGCGGTCCGAGAGCGACGAGATGTCGGCAATGGCGGGGTTGGCGATCGACAGCTCGGCAAAGGGCACGTCGCTTTCGACCACCACCGCGCGGTTGATCGGCACCGAGAGCTTGGACGAGGTGCCCTGCCGCACCACCCGGAGGGTTTCGGCCTGCGCGCTCGGCGCAAACGGCCCGGTGGCCAGAGCGGCGCCCATGAGGGCGGCTCCGAGGAACATCTTCACTGTCATCTGTGACCTGCCTTTCCGATCACGCCTCAACTCGCAGGTCTTTTCGCCTGCATTTGGCGTCACCTTGCGGGAAGTTTGGATTTTTTGCAAGAATCAATGGCTTCCGAGCGGGCTTTTATGTGGGTATCTCGCAACAGCGCGAAAAAAATGAAACGCCGCATCACAGGATGCGGCGTTTTGCTCTTTCAGACCTACCTGATGTAGAGGGTGCCGCTCAGTTGGTGCAGGGAATCGGGATCTCGACCATCTCGCCGCCCTTGCGGGTGCGGATTGTGCAAACTTCTTCCTGCTTTGCCTCGACGACCTTCTCGACCTCCGGCGCCTCGAGCCCCAGAAGGCTCATCTGGTCAACCTCGACCGGGCCGACCTCCGAGGTGTCGCCCGAGCCCACCAGCGCCAGCGACAGGCGGCCGGTGGATTGCGCCTGGGCCAGGGCCGCCACCTGCTGCGGCTTGGCCGAGACGGTCACGGTGCG
Source organism: Marinovum sp. (assembly GCF_034669705.1). Lineage (GTDB taxonomy): Bacteria > Pseudomonadota > Alphaproteobacteria > Rhodobacterales > Rhodobacteraceae > Marinovum. Next base: position 152,454 of record NZ_JAXMOR010000002.1, on the reverse strand, counting down.
GGCGATGGTGGTCGCCGAACTGTCGCCATAGGCAGACTGGTCGATGGCGATCAGCTTGACGCCGGTTTCGATCAGCTTGGTCACGTCGGAGGAGCTGCGCCCGCCTTCGTCACCGTAGGAGGAGACGCGGCCGGTCCAGTAGACATCGACCCGGTCGCCCGGCCGCAGGAAGCCCGAGACCCCGGAGGCCACGTCGACCTTGATCGCGAAGGCGCGCATGCCGGGGTCCAGCCGCGAGGTGATGCCGGCATCCTGGCCGGGGCGGGTGACCTTGGTGGCCAGGATCGCCTCGCCGCGCTCGATGGTGCGCAGCACGTAGCGCGCCTCGCCGCCGTCGGGAAACAGATCGTCGGTCTCGGTGATCTTCATCCCGTCGCGGCGCGGGTGCACGCCCGGTTCGGGGTTCTCACGAAGCTTGGCCTGGGTCGCCTCGTCGAGCTCGTCCCAGGGCTTGTGATAGGGGACGGCGCCGCCCTGCTGCAGGAAGGTGCCCTCCGGCACCGAGGCGCGCGGAAATTTCACCACCCGCACCGCCTCCGTCTCCAGCCTGTCGCCGTAGTTCATGCGTTTTGTCGCAACATAGACATCGACCGTCGCGATGCCCTCCGAGCCCTTGGCCTTGGCCAGTGCCACGCGATAGGAGTTCACATAGCCGTTGGCCAGGTAAACCGCGAAGCCGGCCAGCGCGATGCCGAGAATCAGCACCAATCCGAATACCACTCGCATTATCCTGCCCTTTCCTTCAAATCATTGTTTCCGTTTTGCCGGATGAATGTGGTGAATTTAAGCCGCGGAGCGGGCGGCCTGGCGGCTGATGGCGCGCGATTGCAGGGCACGCGGCGGCCCGGGCATGCGAAAGCCGGCCCTGGTCAGGGGCCGGCTGTCGGTCACGCTGCCTGAGGGGGATCAGGGTCTAGAAATCGTTTTGTCCGCCGATCGCGCCGCCAATGGCGGTCGACAGCGTGTTGGTGTTGGTCTCGATCGAGACATAGGCCACGGCGGCAAGGCCGACGATGGCTGCGGTCAGAACAACCCAGTCCACGGTGACGGCGCCATCTTCGGCCTTGAAAAAATTCTTGAGAAGCCTTTGCATAGCCGTCTCTCCCAACTCTTGATACCTCAATAGGACGATGCCGGCGATGCCGGCTGAACCGTCGAGCCTGTGGGTCCGTTCTGGACAGCTCGGGAGCATTGCACAGGGCTGTGCCCCCGAGGCCTGACCCGCCGCGCCGTTACGCGGCAGCCGCCCCGCGGGCGACCTGTGCCGCAGGGCACAGAGGGTCAGACAGGCACCCGAGCGCGAAATCCGGGTACCTGTCTTTGGTCAGGTAAACGATCAGAAGTCGTTTTCACCCGAGATCGCGCCGGCAGTGGCGTTGAACAGGGTGGTGGCGTTGGTTTCGATCGCGCCGTAGGCCGCGATCGCCAGGCCGACGATGGCTGCGGTCAGCACGACCCAGTCAACAGTAACGGCGCCGTCTTCGTCTTTGCGGAAGTTCTTGATGAAGTTGATCATGGTGTGTCTCCGGTTCGGCCACAGGGGCCTGTATGTTGGGTGTCGGGTCCTGCCGCGACAGGACCCTCAGATCAGAGGCTCAGGTAAACGATCAGAAGTCGTTCTCGCCCGAGATCGCGCCGGCAGTGGCGTTGAACAGGGTGGTGGCGTTGGTTTCGATCGCGCCGTAGGCTGCGATCGCCAGGCCGACGATGGCTGCGGTCAGCACGACCCAGTCAACAGTAACGGCGCCGTCTTCGTCTTTGCGGAAGTTCTTGATGAAGTTGATCATGGTGTTTTCTCCGTAGGTCGATTTTGCGTTTCGTTCACCTCGCCGGGGGTCTCAGGCCTGCCTCTCACCTCAGGTCTGTCCGACTTGGTATGACGCTAATAGGCCACCCGAATGGGGCGGCAGTTGGGCGGCAATCGCTCAATTTGCGGCCCTGCCGGTCGGCCCCGCGGAAAACTCCGCAAGTCGCTGATTTTTCGCCTCAAATAATTTTAGCGGTGCATGAACCGGCCGCCGGGCGCGGACAATTGTTGGCAAATATGGCGCGCGCGCAGCTTTTGAATGCGACCAAACTGGCCTCAGGCGCGGTTTTTTGCGAGGTTTGGCGACAATGACATCGCCCAACGAGGCAGAGCAGGTATCAAGATGAGACATCTGGCATATGGCGCCGTGCTGTGCGCCCTGATGGCGGCGCCACTTCCCGCCCTGGCCGAAGCGCCGGCCTTTCCCGATTTCGAGGCCCGGCGGGTCAAGCCGCCCAAGCCCGGCACCAAGAAGCGCATTCTGGTGCAGATCACCGCGCCGGCCCCGCGCAAGCCGGTCGCCGCGAAACCGGCCCCGGCGACCGACGGTGCCAGCGGCGTTGCGACCTACGGCTGGTTCTGGACAACCGTCTCGGCGAAATACGAAGACCGCAACCCCGGCCGCCTGGACGAGGCTCTGGCGGCGCTCGACAAGGCTCCCAAGGGGCAGGGGGTCCGGCCGCCGCGGCTGGCCGACCTGCAAGCCATCGCCGCCGCCCGCGGGGTGGAGATCCTCACCGCGACGGTCGGCACCCAGGTCTCGCCGGCGCTGGCGCTGGCGGTGATGTCGGTCGAGAGCGGCGGCCGGGTCGATGCGGTTTCGTCGGCGGGCGCGCAGGGCCTGATGCAGCTGATGCCGGCGACCGCCGCGCGGTTCGGCGTCACCGACAGCGCGGTTGCGGCTGACAATATAAGAGGCGGGGTCAAGTTCCTCGACTTCCTGATCAACAAGTTCGAGGGCGACCCGCTGCTGGTTCTGGCGGGCTACAACGCGGGCGAGAACTCGATCGGCAAGCACGGCGGCGTGCCGCCCTATGCCGAGACCCGCGACTACATCCCCAAGGTGCTGGCGGCCTGGAAGGTGGCGCAGGGCCTGTGCAAGACACCGCCGATGTTCATCTCGGACGGCTGCGTGTTCGTGACGATGTGATGGCCACAGGCCAGAAGACCGGGGCGAGCAGGCATGCGTTGCCTTGTTTGCAGGCATTTGCCTCGGGGGTGATCGATTTCAAGGCAAAGCTGCCGCCGCGCCGCGCCGCGACCTGCTCTTCGTTGCCAGTGCCGCCGGGTTATCTAGGCTCGGCCCATGACAAGCGACAGCCCGTATTTCAGTGAAATGTACAGCGCCGGCCAGGCCCGCGCGCCCTATGCCAGCTATGACGCCTGGTTCGCCCGACAGAACAACGAAAGGCTCTCGCAGAAATCGCGAGAGGCCGAAGCGTTCTTTCGCCGCACCGGCATCACCTTCAACGTCTATGGCGAGGCCGATGCCGAAGAGCGGCTGATCCCCTTCGATCTGGTGCCGCGGATCATCTCGGACCGCGAGTGGAGCCGGCTGTCGAAAGGCATCGAGCAGCGGATCATCGCGATCAACGCCTTTCTGCATGACATCTACAACCGGCAGGAAATCATCCGCGCCGGGGTGATCCCGATCGAGCTGATCGCCCAGAATGAGGCCTTTCTGCCGGAAATGATGGGGTTCTCGCCGCCCGGCGGGGTCTATACCCATATCGTCGGCACAGATATCGTGCGCACCGGCGAGGATGATTTCTTTGTCCTCGAGGACAATGCCCGCACCCCGTCGGGCGTCAGCTACATGCTGGAAAACCGCGAGACCATGCTGCAGATGTTCCCGGAACTCTTCAGCCGGATCCGGGTGCAGCCGGTCAGCGACTATCCCCGCAACCTGCGCCGGTCGCTGGAAGCCTCGGCGCCGCTGGGCTGCAAGGGCCGGCCCTGCGTGGTGGTGCTGACCCCCGGCATCCACAACTCGGCCTATTACGAGCACAGTTTCCTCGCCGATCAGATGGGGGTCGAGCTGGTCGAGGGCCATGACCTGCGCATCGTCGACGGCCATATCGCCATGCGCACCACCCGCGGCTACAAGCGGATCGACGTGATCTATCGCCGGGTCGATGACGAATACCTCGACCCGCTGACCTTCAACCCCAACTCGATGCTGGGCGTGCCGGGGATCATGGATGTCTACCGCGCCGGCAACGTGACCATTGCCAATGCGCCGGGCACCGGGGTCGCCGATGACAAGGCGGTCTACAGCTACCTGCCCGATATCGTGCGATTCTATACCGGCGAACCGGCGATCCTGAAGAACGTCGAGACCTGGCGCTGTTCCGAGCCCGAGGCGCTGAAATACGTGCTCGACAACCTTGCCGAGCTGGTGGTCAAGGAGGTGCATGGCTCTGGCGGCTATGGCATGCTGGTGGGGCCGGCGGCCACCAAGCAGGAGCTGGCGGATTTCGCCGAGAAGCTGCGCGCACGGCCCGGCAACTACATCGCCCAGCCGACGCTGGCGCTCTCGACCGTGCCGATCTTTGCCGACAACGGGCTGGCACCGCGCCATGTCGACCTGCGGCCCTTTGCGCTGGTCTCGCCGCAGGGGGTCAAGATCGCGCCCGGCGGGCTGACCCGGGTGGCGCTCAAGGAGGGCTCTCTGGTGGTCAATTCGAGCCAGGGCGGCGGCACCAAAGACACTTGGGTACTGGAAGACTGACATGCTGGGCAAAACCGCAGGCGGGCTCTACTGGATGTTCCGCTCGCTCGAACGGGCGGAAAACACGGCGCGGCTGATCGAGGCGGGGTTCCGCATCGCGCTCACCCGCTCCAACAGCGCCGAGGCCGAATGGCGCTCGGTCATCGTCACGCTGGCGGCGCAATCGGCCTATGAGGCGGCGCATGACGGCTATGACAGCGCGCAGGTGGTGAACTTCCTGCTGCGCGAGACGGCGAACCCGAGCTCGGTGCTGTCGATCATCAAGTCGGCGCGCGACAATGCCCGCACCGTGCGCACCGCGCTGACCACCGAGGTCTGGGCGGCCGTGAACGAAACCTGGATGCTGTTCACCGAACTGCTCAGGGACGAGATCCCGCAGACCGAGCTGCCGGCGGTGCTGGCCACCATCCGCCAGCAGTCGGGGCTGGTGCGCGGCGCGCTCTACGGCACCATGCTGCGCAACGACGTCTATGATTTCTGCCGTCTCGGCACCTATGTCGAACGGATGGACAACACGGCGCGGCTGATCGACGTGAAATACTATTCGCTGCTGCCGGCGCCCTCCTTCGTCGGCAGCCGGCTCGACAACGTGCAATGGGAGACCATCCTGCGCTCGGTCTCGGCGCATCGGTCGTTCCGCTGGGCGGTGGAAGAGGATTTCACCGCCCCTGCCATCGCCGCCTTCCTGATCCTCGACCGGCGGATGCCGCGCTCGCTGGCCTACAGCGCCTGCGAGATCGTGCGCAGCCTCGGCAACCTGGCCGAGGATTACGAGACCCGCCACCCGTCGCATGACCTGGCCGATGCGCTCTGCTGCCAGCTGGAGAAACGCGACATCACCTCGATCTTCAACGAGGGGCTGCATGATTTCATCACCCGGCTGATCGGTGATACCGCGGGGCTCGCGCGGCAGGTCGAGACCGATTTCAGGTTTGCGGGGTAAGGCGATGGACATCACGATCAACCACGGCACCGATTACGGCTACAGCGCCCCGGTGAGCTATGCGCTGCAGAAGGTGCGGCTGCGGCCTCTGGCCTCTCAGGTGCAGCGGGTGGCGGAGTGGCAGATCGAGATTGCCGGCGGGCGGATCGAGACCAGCTACCGCGACCACCACGGCAACCATGTCGACCTGGTCAGCCTCGATCCCGGCGGCCAGGGGCTGCGGCTGCGCGCCCATGGCACGGTCGAGACGCTGGATGGCAGCGGTGTCTTCGGCCGGCACGATGGCGTGGCGCCGCTGTGGTACTACCGCCAGCAGACGCCGCTGACCCGTCCGGGCGCGGCGATCCGGGCGCTGCCGGCGGTGGCGCCGGAGCCGGCCGGCCAGCTTGACAGCCTGCATGCGCTCTCGGCGGCGATCCTGCAGGCGCTGCCCTATGCGACCGGCACCACCGGCGCCGACACCGGCGCCGAGGCGGCGCTGCAGGGCACTTCCGGCGTCTGTCAGGACCATGCCCAGATTTTTGTGTCCGCCGCCCGCTTGTCGGGGCTGCCGGCGCGCTATGTGAGTGGCTATCTGCTGGTCAACGACCAGACCGAACAGGAGGCGACCCATGCCTGGGCCGAGGTGCATGTTGAAGGATTGGGCTGGGTCGGCTTCGACGTCTCGAACGGCGTCTCGCCGGACGAGAAATACGCCCGTATCGCCACCGGCCGCGATGCCCGCGATGCCGCGCCGGTGGCCGGGCTGCGGATGGGCTCGGCCGAGGAATCGCTTGTGGTCTCGCTGCAGGTTCAGCAGTAAGACTGGGGCTGACCTCACCTTCGGAACCGGCAGATGACCTATTGTATCGGAATGCGGCTCGACCACGGCCTGGTGTTCATGTCCGACACCCGCACCAGCGCCGGCGTCGACAATTTCGCCGTCAGCAAGAAGATGTTCACCTGGGAGGTGCCGGGCGAGCGGGCGATCACCATCATGACCGCCGGCAATCTGGCCACCACGCAATCGGTGATCAGCCTGCTCAACGAGCGCTCGGTCTCGGAGGAGCAGCGCGACCCCAGCCTGCTGCACCAGCCGACGATGTTCCAGGTGGCGCGGCTGGTCGGCGACACCCTGCGCGAGGTGATCGCCGATGCCTCGCCCACGGGCCAGACCTCTGACGACCAGTTCGGCGCCTCGATCATCGTGGGGGGACAGATCCGCGGCGGGCAACCGACGATCTTTCTGATCTACCCCGAGGGCAATTTCATCGAAATCACCGAGGACACGCCATTCTTTCAGATCGGCGAGACCAAATACGGCAAGCCGATCCTGGTACGCGCCTATGACCGGACGATGGATTTCGAGGATGCGATCAAGCTGCTGCTGGTGTCCTTCGATTCGACGGTGAAATCGAACCTCTCGGTCGGCCTGCCCTTCGACCTGCAGATCTACGAGACCGACAGTTTCAGCAACCACCGCAACAAGCGGGTGCAGGCCGATGACGCGGTCTATCAGGGGATCAGCCAGCTCTGGGGGCAGGCGCTGCGCGAGGCGTTCCAGCTCTTGCCCAGCTACAGGCTCTGAGCGGAGGAGGGGGCGCTGCCCCCGGCCTGACGGCCTCCCCCGAGGGTATTTTTGAACAGAAGAAGGATCGGGGCAGCGCCTGGCCGCCCCGGTCATTTGTCAGACGATGGTTGCCTCGGTGGCGGCGCGGATCTCGTCTTCGCTGACGCCATCGGCGCAGGCGACGATCCTGAGGCCGCCGTCCACCACGTCGAGCACGCCGAGGTTGGTGATGATCCGGTCGACCACGCCCTTGCCGGTCAGCGGCAGGGTGCAGGCCTTCAGCAGCTTGCTGTCACCGTGCTTGTTGGTGTGGTCCATCACCACGATGACGCGGCCGACGCCGGCCACCAGGTCCATCGCGCCGCCCATGCCCTTGACCAGCTTGCCGGGGATCATCCAGTTGGCGAGGTCGCCGTTCTCGGCCACTTCCATCGCGCCGAGGATCGCCGCCGCGATCTTGCCGCCGCGGATCATGCCGAAGCTCGTCGCGCTGTCGAAATACGAGGTGCGCGCCAGTTCGGTGATGGTCTGCTTGCCGGCGTTGATCAGGTCGGGGTCTTCCTCGCCCTCGAAGGGGAAGGGGCCCATGCCCAGCATGCCGTTTTCGGACTGCAGGGTGATGTCCTTGTCGCCGACGTAGTTCGCCACCAGCGTCGGGATGCCGATGCCGAGGTTGACGTACATGCCGTCTTCGAGCTCTTCCGCCGCGCGGGCGGCCATTTGGTTGCGGTCCCAGCCCTTGATTTCAGCGGCCATCAGGCGTCCTCCCTCTTGCGCGTGGTGCGCTGTTCGATGCGTTTCTCGTGCTGCCCCTGGACGATCCGGTGCACGTAGATGCCGGGCAGGTGGATGTGATCGGGATCGAGCGCGCCGCGCTCGACGATCTCTTCCACCTCCACGACGCAGACCTTGCCGCACATCGCCGCCGGCGGGTTGAAGTTGCGCGCGGTCTTGCGGAACACCAGGTTGCCGGTGTCATCGGCCTTCCACGCCTTGACGATCGACAGGTCGGCAAAGATGCCCTCTTCGAGGATGTAATCCTCGCCGCGGAACTGCTTCACTTCCTTGCCCTCGGCGATCTGGGTGCCGACGCCGGTCTTGGTGTAAAAGCCCGGGATGCCGGCGCCGCCGGCGCGCATGCGCTCGGCCAGGGTGCCCTGCGGGTTGAACTCGAGCTCGAGCTCGCCGGAGAGGTACTGGCGCATGAATTCGGCGTTCTCACCGACATAGGAGGACATCATCTTCTTGATCTGCTTGGTTTCGAGCAGCTTGCCGAGACCGAAGCCGTCGACGCCGGCATTGTTCGACGCCACGGTCAGATCCTTGACGCCGCTGTCGACCAGCGCGTCGATCAGCAGTTCCGGGATGCCGCAGAGCCCGAAGCCCCCCGCCGCGATCTGCATGCCGTCGAAAAGCAGGCCGTCGAGCGCTTCTGACGCCGAGCCATAGACCTTCTTCATCGAAAATCTCCCATGAAAGTGATGATTGGCGAGTTTGTGGGCGAGGGGGGGCGAAGAGTCAAATGGATTGCCGCAGCGCAGAGATCGTTAACGTTAGCAGCCCGCCGGGCGATCATTCTCCTGAAAGGTTGACTGATGCCGGGACGACGTGTTATTCAACCATATGGCTAAACGACATGACGCATATGACCTCAACGACATTCTCAAGGCCGCCAGCGATCCGACGCGCCGGTCCATCCTGACGCTTCTGGCGCAGGAAGGGCCGCTGAAGGTCGGTGACATCCACGCCAGGTTCGACATGAGCCTCAATGCCATCTCCAAGCATATCAAGGCGCTGGAGCGGGCGGGTCTGGTACGGCGGCGGACCGAATGGCGCGAACATCTGATTGACGTGCAGATGGCGCCGCTGAAGGCGGTCGAGCGCTGGTTCGACGACCTGCGGTCGATCTGGGACCTGCGTCTTGACGCGCTTGAAACCCTGATGACGGAAGGAATTTCCGATGAACGATCTGACACTGACGGTTGAACGCACCATTGCCGCCCCGCGCGAGGCGCTGTTCAAGGCCTGGCTCGATCCCGATATGCTGCGCCGTTTCATGCGGCCCGGCGAAAACGTGACTGTGGCACGGGCAAACGCCGACGCGCGCGAAGGCGGGCGGTTCGAGATCATCATGATGGCCGGAGACCAGGCGTTGCCGCACACCGGCACCTACCGCGAGATCTCGCCGCATGACCGGCTGGTCTTTACCTGGGAGAGCAACCATTCGACCGAGGCGGACAGCGAGGTCACCGTGGAATTCACCCCCGAGGGCGCGGCCACGCGGGTCAAGCTCACCCATGTGCGCTTTCCCAGCGAGGACAGCCGCGACAATCACAAGGGCGGCTGGACCGGCATCCTTGCCGCGCTCGAGACCGCGGTGGCATAAGCAGCCGCGCCGATCCGTGGCCGGATCGGCGCGCCGGCTTTGTGCGGGCTTAGAGCAGGCGGACCTGGGTGCCGATCTCGGTGAGCGCGTAGAGCTCGGCGATTTTCTCGTTGTAGAGCCCGATGCAGCCGTCAGAGGACCGGCGGCCGATCTTGCGCGTGTCATGGGTGCCGTGGATCAGGTAGGCCGGCCAGTCGAAATAGAGCGCATGGGTGCCCAGCGGATTGTCCGGCGCGCCGCCTGCGACGGGCTTCCAGTCGGGAAAACGCTCCATCTGGCTGGCCGTCGGCGTCCAGGAGGGGCCGACCTTCTTGCGCACGATCCGGGTGTAGCCGCGCTTGGTGAGCTCGTCGGTCTTTGGCACCGAGGTCGGGTAGACGCGATAGTCGCTACCGTCCCCGGCCCAGAAATGCAGGGCGCGGGACTCGGTGTCGCAGACGATGGCGCCTTGGCCCAGCTCGCTGAAGTGGTCGCGCCAGTCCTGATGGGTAAAGGCGGAGATATTGTGGCGCACCGGCTCGGCGGCGCGGGCAACAGCAGGCAGCAGCAGGGCCGCGCCGGCGGTGGCCAGCAGGTGGCGGCGGGTGAATGTCTGGCGCATGTCAGGACCTTTCGATTGTCGTTCCGTGCAGGGGGACATGAAGCCGAAAGCGTCGGGGGTTGCCACTCACATATGCGCGAGCGTGAATGTGAGTGCGGAAAGGTCACAGGGGGTGAGACATCGGGGCGGGGGAGGGGGCTGCGTGAGGTTTCCTGACGACCGTGCCAGTCCCAACCTGGAGCCTCTCGGTTTGGGACTGGCGGTGAGGGGCCGGGACTGGGTTGGGTTTGTAGTGTCGGAGGTTTGCTCGGGACCCCGCCCCGGACGTGGTCCGGGGCCTCTCGGTTTGAGGCCGGCGGTGAGGTCCCGGCTCGGGGGCCGGGGCGGCGTGGGGTGTGTGTCCTCGGACGTTTGCCAATGACCCCGCCCCGGACGTGGTCCGGGGCCTAACGGTCTTGCGGCCGGCGGTGAGGTCCCGGCTCGGGGGCCGGGACGGCGTTGGGTTTGTGGTGTCGGAGGTTTGCTCGGGACCCCGCCCCGGACGTGGACCGGGGCCTCTCGGTTTTGGGGCCGGCGGTGAGGTCCCGGCTCGGGGGCCGGGACGGCGTTGGGTTTGTGGTGTCGGAGGTTTGCTCGGGACCCCGCCCCGGACGTGATCCGGGGCCTCTCGGTTTTGGGGCCGGCCGTGAGGTCCCGGCGCGGAGGCCGGGACGGGGTCACTCGTCCTTGGCAGCGGCCTTTTTCGGCGCGGCTTTCTTCGCGGTGGTCTTCTTGGCGGCAGGCTTCTTGGCAGCGGCCTTCTTGGCCGGCTTCTTCTTGCTCTTGCCGGCCTTTTCCTCGATCAGCTTGACCGCCATCTCCATGGTCACATCCGCCGGCTCGGTGTCCTTGGGCAGGGTCGCGTTGACCTTTTCCCATTTGACGTAAGGCCCGTAGCGCCCCTCCATCACATTGACCGCACCGCCGTCGGGGTGATCGCCGAGTTCCTTGAGCGGCTTCACGGCGGTCCGCCCGCGGCCGCGACCGGGGTTGGCGCGCTTGTGCTCGAGCAATTCGACCGCGTGGTTCATGCCGACCTCGAAGACCTCGATCGGGTCCTTGAGGTTGACGTAGACGGGTTTTTCCTCATCCGGCTTCTGGTGCATGATGTAAGGACCAAACCGGCCGAAGTTCGACTTGATCATGCCGCCTTCGGAATGCTCGCCGATCTCGCGCGGCAGGCTGAGCAGAGTCACCGCCTTGTCGAGCGTCAGGTCCTCCGGCCCCCAGCCGGGCACGAATTGGCCCTTGGCCTTGGGCAGCGAGGCGCGGGGCGGTTTCTTGTTCTCGGGCGTCGGCTCGCCACGCTGGACGTAAGGCCCGAAGCGTCCCGCCTTCAGCCAGATCTCGTCGCCGGCCTCCTCGCCCAGCAGCTTTTCCTCGCCATCCGCGCCCTCGCCGGCGATCGGACGGGTGTAGGTGCACTCGGGGTAATTGCCGCAGCCGACGAAGCCGCCGGTCTGCGAGGTCTTGAGGTGGAGCTTGCCGGCGCCGCATTTCGGGCAGACCCGCGGATCGCTGCCATCCTCGCGCGGCGGGTAGAGCTGGTCAGACAGCGCCTCGTCGAGCACGTCGAGCACCTGCGCGATCCGCAGGTCCGAGGTCTCGGCGATGGCGGCGGAGAAATCCTGCCAGAAGCGCTTGAGCACCTCCTTGTAGTCGCCTTCGCCGGCCGAGACCTTGTCGAGATCTTCCTCGAGGTTGGCGGTGAACTCGTAGCCCACGTATTTGCGGAAGAAGTTCAGCAGGAAGATGGTGACGATCCGGCCCTTGTCCTCGGGGATCAGCCGGTTCTTTTCCTTCTGCACGTAGCCGCGTTCCTGGATCGTGGTGACGATCGAGGCATAGGTCGAAGGCCGGCCGATGCCCAGCTCTTCCATCTTCTTGACCAGCGTTGCCTCGGTATAGCGCGGCGGCGGCTGGGTGTGGTGCTGCAGCGCCAGAACAGCGGTGTTTTCGGACAAGAGCGCCTTGCCGTTGCGCTGGATGCCGGCGGCTTCGACCACCGCGGGCGCGCTGTCGCCGGCCTTGCTGTATTCGGTCTCCAGCCCGGATCTCGCGAACTTGGCCGGCTCGCCGTCCATGATCTGCGGCAGGATGCGGTCGTCATCGCCCTCGGCCACGTCATCGCGGCCTTCCTCGTAGACCTTGAGGAAGCCCTCGAAGGCAATCCGCTGGCCATTGGCGCGCAGGCCCACCTGGCCGTCCTGGCTGGCGATCTCGACCACGGTGCGCTCGAGCCGGGCGCTCTCCATCTGGCAGGCCATGGTGCGCTTCCAGATCAGGTCGTAGAGCCGCGCCTGGTCGCTGTCGCGCAGCTTCAGCGCGGCGGTGTCCTTGGACATCTCGGTCGGACGGATACATTCGTGCGCTTCCTGCGCGTTCTTGGCCTTGTTCTTGTAAACCCGCGCCTTGGCCGGCACGAACTCGGCACCGTAGCGGTCCTTGATCGCGGTGCGGGTCGCGTCGACGGCCTCTGGTGCCATGTCGATGCCGTCGGTCCGCATATAGGTGATGTGGCCGGCCTCGTAGAGCCGCTGCGCCGCGTTCATTGCCTGCCGCGCGCCCATGCCGAACTTGCGGCTGGCCTCCTGTTGGAGGGTCGAGGTCATGAAGGGCGGCGAGGGGTTGCGGGTCGCCGGTTTGGCCTCGACCGAGGTGACGAAGAGATCGCGCGAGGTGACCGCCTGCACCGCCAGTTCGGCGGCGGTCTCGTTCTCCAGGTCGTATTTGTCGAGTTTCTTGCCGGCATGCACCGTCAGCCGCGCCTCGTATTCCTGACCGCGCGGGGTGGCGAGCAGCGCCTTGACCGACCAGTATTCGCGCGGCTTGAAGGCCTCGATCTCCATCTCGCGTTCGACGATCAGCCGCAGGCAGACCGATTGCACCCGGCCGGCCGAGCGCGCGCCGGGCAGCTTGCGCCAGAGCACCGGCGACAGGTTGAAGCCCACGAGGTAGTCGAGCGCCCGACGGGCCAGATAAGCCTCGACCAGCGGCGCGTCGACCTGGCGGGGGTTCTTCATCGCCTCGGTGACCGCGGTCTTGGTGATGGCGTTGAAGACGACGCGGCTGACCGGCGTGTCCTTCTTGATCGCCCGGCGCTTGCGCAGCGCCTCCTCGAGGTGCCAGGAAATCGCCTCGCCTTCGCGGTCGGGGTCGGTGGCGAGGATCAGCGCATTGTCGTCCTTGAGCGCGTCGGCGATCGCCTTGACGTGCTTGCGGCTGTCGACGCCGATCTCCCATTTCATCTCGAAATCGGCATCCGGATCGACCGATCCGTTCTTGGCCGGCAGGTCGCGCACATGGCCATAAGACGCCAGAACGGTGTAATCCGAGCCGAGATACTTGTTGATTGTCTTGGCCTTGGCCGGAGATTCGACAACAACAACTGGCATGAAATTTCCTTTCGACTCAAACCGCCTGCTCTGGCGGCGGAACATGTGGGCGGAGTGGTGCAAAAGTCAATGCAGGCAATTCTGCGTTGTGAAACCGCGCGCCCCGGCCCTATGCTGGCCGCAACGACCGGAGGACAGATGCGACGCCGTGTGATCTTGCTTGCGATTGCCGCCGTGGCCCTGGGCCTCGCGACCGGGAAGGGCGCCGCCCAGGACCGCGCCTGGCACGAGCCCGCGCGCGGCAGTGCCACCCGCAGCGCGCTGATGGAGGCGCTGCGGCCGCATGCGGAATGGGAACTCGGCGCGCCGGTGGAATTCGTCGTCGGCGAATTGCGGGTGGCCGGCGACCTGGCCTTTGCGGCGCTCACTGCGCAGCGCCCCGGCGGGGCGGCGATCGACCTGCGGCGCACGCCGGGGTTTGCCCGCGGCACGCTCGACCCCGAGATGATGGATGGCGCTAGCCTCCAGGCGCTCTACCGCAAGAGCGGCGCGACCTGGGTGGCGGTGCATCACGCCATCGGCGCCACCGACGCCTGGTTCGTCTGGGAGCCGCTCTGCGCCGCCTATCGCCCGGTGATCTCCGACTACTGCTTCTGAGCGCCGCGAGGGCCATCTACAGGGTATTGAACCCGCCGCCTTTGCCTCTTCGCACGACGCCCAATTGGGCCTGGACCGTCGGTATGGCGCGCGTGCCCATGGGACGGTCTCTCCATCTCGCCCGTTGCAGCCCAGCCCGACCTGGACGCACGGTCCGGTCGGGGTCCTTGTGCCGAGCGTTCGGCGACGTAGGTCCCTCAGGACGCCAGCGAGATCAACCCGCCCGGATGCCGCCTGATCCGGCCAGAGAGCTCCAGATCGGTCAGCTGTGCCGCGACCTCCGGCGAGGCGCCCTCCAGATCGCGGATCAGCTGGTCCTCGGCCAATGGTGACGGCCCGAGCCGCGACAGGATCTCGGAATGCAGCGCCGCGGTTTCGCGCAGGCTGCGTTTCGGTGGGGCGGGCGCCGGCGTCAGCGGCAATTCGGGTTGCGGCGGCGCGCTGCAGATCGGGTCCAGCGCCTCGATCACGTCGGCGGCGTTGCGGACCAGCCGGGCGCCATCGCGGATCAGCATGTTGCAACCGCTGGCCCGGGCATCGAAGGGGTGGCCCGGTACCGCCAGCACTTCCCGGCCCTGGTCGAGCGCATTGCGGGCGGTGATCAGGCTGCCGGATTTTGCCGCTGCCTCGACCACGATGACACCGCGCGACTGCCCCGAGATGATCCGGTTGCGCTGCGGGAAATGCCGGGCCTGCGGCGCCAGCCCCGGCCGCTGCTCGGACAGCACCAGCCCGCGGTCGAGGATGTCCTCGGCCAGGCCGGTGTTCTCGGACGGGTAGATGACATCGACGCCACCGGCAAAGACGGCGATGGTGCCGATCTCGAGCGCCGCGAGATGTGCGGCGGTGTCGACCCCGCGCGCCATCCCCGAAACCACGGTGAACCCGGCCTCGCCCAGCTCAGTCGCCAGGGCGCGGGCCATCCGGGTGCCCAGCGACGAGGCATTGCGGGCGCCGACCAGGGCGATCAGCGGGGTGTGCAACAGCTTGGTCTGGCCGCGGGCCCAGACGAACGGCGGCGCATCCGGCAGTTCGGCGAGGGCGCGGGGATAGTCGGGCTCGCCGCGACAGATCAGCCGGGCACCAAGCGCCGTGCCGCGGCGGTATTCGCCTTGGGCTTCGGCCAGTGAACAGGGGGAATATGTCTTGATCCCGGCCGCGCTGGCCACGTCGGGCAGGGCGGCGAGGGCAGCCTCGGCCGAGCCATGCTCGGCCATCAGCCGGTAGAAGGTCGAAATGCCGACCCTGTGAGAGCGCAAGAGGCGGATCCAGCCCAGCCGGTCATCTTCCGAGGTGGGTGGGAGTAGGGGGTGAGAGGAAGAATAAACTGTGTCGGCCATCCTGGTCCCGCCTGCTTGCAGAATCATGTCTACAATGTGGCTGGTTAACGACGGGTAAACCGCGACAGATTGAGCGAAACGAATGTTTTCGGGGTTTTACGAAAACCGCGCCGGCCGGACCCGCGCGCCGGGCGCGGCTCGACCGGCCATGATTCCGCCATGATTGCCGGCTCAGGCGGCGGCGCCGCCCACCGTCAGCCCGCCGATCCGCACCGTTGGCTGGCCGACACCCACCGGCACCCACTGGCCGGCCTTGCCGCAGTTGCCCATGCCGGGATCGAGCGCCATGTCATTGCCCAGCGCCTGGGTCCGCATCAGCGCCGAGGGCCCGTCGCCGATCAGCGTGGCGCCCTTGACCGGGGCGCCGACCTTGCCGTTCTTGACCCGGTAGGCCTCGGTGCAGGAGAACACGAACTTGCCGTTGGTGATATCGACCTGGCCGCCGCCGAAGCCGACCGCCCAGATGCCATCCTCGAGCCCGGCCACGATATCGCCAGGCTCGGTGTCGCCGCCCAGCATGTAGGTGTTGGTCATCCGCGGCATCGGGATGTGCTGGAAGCTCTCGCGCCGGCCATTGCCGGTGGGCTCCACCCCCATCAGCCGCGCGTTCTGCCGGTCCTGCATGAAGCCGGTCAGGATGCCGTCCTCGATCAGCACGTTGCGCCCAGAGGGCGTGCCCTCGTCATCGACCGAGAGCGAACCGCGGCGGTCGGGCAGGGTGCCGTCATCGAGCACGGTGACGCCCTTGGCCGCCACCTGCTTGCCCATCAGCCCGGCAAAGGCCGAGGAGCCCTTGCGGTTGAAGTCGCCCTCCAGCCCGTGGCCGATCGCCTCGTGCAGCAGGATGCCGGGCCAGCCGGGGCCGAGCACGATGTCCATCACCCCGGCGGGCGCGGCCACGGCCTCGAGGTTCACCAGCGCGACGCGCAGCGCCTCGCGCGCCTTGGCCTGCCAGTCGGCGGGATCGAGCAGCCCGTCGAGCCCGACCCGGCCGCCACCGCCGGCGGTGCCGCTCTCGCGCCGGCCGTCCTTCTCGACGATCACCGAGACATTGACCCGGGTCATCGGGCGGATGTCGGTCACATGCAGACCGTCGGGCCGCAGGATCTCGACCTCCTGGTGCGCCGCCATGATGGTGGCAGAGACCTGCACCACCCGAGGGTCGAGATCGCGCGAGAAGGCGTCGATCTCGCGCAGGGTCTCGATCTTGACCGGAAAGGCCGCGCCAGTGATCGGGTCGGCATCGGTGTAGAGCCGGCGGTTG
This sequence comes from Marinovum sp., assembly GCF_034669705.1. GTDB lineage: Bacteria > Pseudomonadota > Alphaproteobacteria > Rhodobacterales > Rhodobacteraceae > Marinovum. The sequence goes on along the minus strand of NZ_JAXMOR010000002.1, from coordinate 135,862 downwards.
GTGGCCTGCGGTCCCGGTGCCATCACCCCGCCGCCATCGCCCACCGCCAGACGCGCGGTCTCGACCGCGCGCTTCAGCGCCGGCTCGGAGATCTCGGTGGCATGGGCATAGCCCGCGACCTCGCCCTTGACCGCGCGCAGGCCAAAGCCCTCCGAGGCATCGTAACTAGCTGTTTTCACGCGGCCATCGTCGAAATGCAGCACCTCCGACCGGCGCCGCTCGAGAAACAGCTCGCCATCCTCGGCGCCGGCGGTGGCCTCGCGCAGAAGGGCCAGCGCCCGGTCGGGGTCGAGCGATGTCTGAAACGGGCGAAACGCGGTCTCTGCCATGGGATATGCCTCGGGAAGTTTGATCCAAATCAAAAAAGCGGCCCTTTGACGCGGGCGTGGCGCTTTATCTCATCCACAGAATATGATTTTAAACGCCTGCGTTACAATGGGCGGCGCGGCAATGGATTCGTATGTGCGGATTTCCCGCGCCCGCCCCCCGACCAGACGAACAGCATGAACCGACCAGGGTGTATATGATGCAACTTAAATCTCTGCTCACCGGCCTTGCGGCCTCGCTTGTCGCGGCGCCTGCCTTGGCGCAGGACCTCGAGATCGTGGGCAAGCCGGTCCCGAACGGCGTCGGCTTCCAGCCCGCGGCCACCGAACTGGCGCGCGACCTGCAATGGCTCGACGGCATGCTGCTGGTGGTGATCACCATCATCTGCATCTTCGTCGCCGGCCTGATGGTCTATTGCTTTGCGCGGTTCAACCGCAAGGCCAACCCGACGCCGCGGGCCTTTACCCACAACACCCCGATCGAAGTGGCGTGGACCGTGGGTCCGATCGCCATCCTGGTGCTGATCGGCGCCTTCTCGCTGCCGGTGCTGTTCAAGCAACAGGAAATCCCCGAGGGCGAGATCGTCATCAAGGCGACCGGCTACCAGTGGTACTGGGGCTATGAATATGTCGACGCCGGTGTCGAGGGTGTCGAGCCCGGCGTCATCGCCTATGACAGCTTCATGCTCGGCCGCGATGGCCTGGCCGAGGCCGGCTACACCGACGATCTGTACCTGCTGGCCACCGACACCGCCGTCGTCGTGCCGGTCGGCAAGACCGTCGTGATGCAGGTCACCGGCGCCGACGTGATCCACTCCTGGACCATCCCGGCCTTCGGCGTGAAACAGGACGGCGTGCCCGGCCGGATCGCCGAGCTATGGTTTGAAGCCGACCGCGAGGGCGTCTACTTCGGCCAGTGCTCCGAGCTCTGCGGCAAGGACCACGCCTACATGCCGATCACCGTCAAGGTGGTGAGCGAAGAGGCCTATAAAGCCTGGCTCGCCGGCGCGGTCGAGGAATATGCCGGCCTGCCGCAGCCCTTCGAGGTCGCGTCGGCCAATTAAGCGTGGCGGTGGGGGCGACCTCACCCCGCGAGACCTCCGGGCGGTCTGCGCCCGGTGACATGACACCACGCCGTAGGGTGGGTTTGCAACCCACCGCCCCGGCATCGACGCAAGCAGCCCGCCAGGTGCGCCGTCACCGCGCACCATCCCGGAGACCAAGATGACCGACGCCAGCCTGCATAGCGCCAGCCGAGACACCGAGGCCCAGTTCGGCGATTACTTCGCCCTGCTCAAGCCGCGGGTGATGACGCTGGTGGTGTTCACCGCCTTCGTGGGCCTTCTGGCCGCGCCGGTGCCGGTGCACCCCTTCGTGGGCTTCTGCGCCGTGCTGTTCATCGCGGTGGGCGGCGGGGCCTCTGGCGCGCTCAACATGTGGTGGGACGCCGACATTGACGCGGTGATGAAACGCACCGCCCGCCGTCCGATCCCCGCCGGCAAGGTCGCGCCGGAAGAGGCGCTGGCGCTGGGCGTCGGCCTTTCGGGCTTTGCCGTGCTGCTGCTCGGGTTGGCGACCAACTGGGTGGCGGCGGGGCTGCTGGCCTTCACCATCTTCTTCTACGTCGTGATCTACACCATGTGGCTCAAGCGCTGGACGCCGCAGAACATCGTCATCGGCGGCGCGGCCGGGGCCTTCCCGCCGATGATCGGCTGGGCCGCGGCCACCGGTGGCATCGCGGTGGAATCGGTGCTGATGTTCTGCCTGACCTTCATGTGGACGCCGCCGCATTTCTGGGCGCTGGCCCTGTTCATGCGCGGCGATTACGACAACGCCGGCGTGCCGATGCTGACCGTGACCCACGGTCGCAAGGCGACCCGGGTGCATATCCTGGCCTACACCCTGCTGCTGGCGGCGCTGGCCTTGGCGATTGCCTTCACCGGGGCAGGCGGGCCGTTTTATCTGGCCGTGGCTCTGGTGCTCAACGCGCTCTTCATCAAGGGGGCCGTCAGCATCTGGCGCCGCGATGAAGACGATGCCGAGGCGGACAACTTCGCCGTCGAGCGCCGTTTCTTCAAGCTGTCGCTGCTCTATCTCTTCGCGCATTTCGGCGCGATCCTTGTCGAGGCCGGGCTGGACCGCGCCGGCCTGTCGCTCAACCCCGGAGGCCTGTGGTGAACTTTCAACCCGAACATGAGCTGCACCGCCGCCGCAAGGGCCGCAACACCGGCGTCGGCCTGGTGCTGGCGGCGCTGATCGTGATCGTCTTTGGCCTGACCTATGTCAAGGTCACCAGCCAAGGCTTCCGCGACAGCGCGCCGGCTGTGCAGGAGGCCGGCTGATGGCGCTCTCGGGACCGGCAAAGACCGTGGCGCAGACCGTATCGGTCGTGGTGCTGATGGGCGCGCTGGCCTGGGCTTCGGTGCCGTTCTACGACTGGTTCTGCCGGGTCACGGGCTTCGGCGGCGTGACCAATGTCTCCGAGACCGGCAGCGACGTGATCCTCGACAAGACCATCAAGATACGCTTCGATGCCTCGCTTGACCGCGACATGGCCTGGGAGTTCAAGGCGCTGCAGCCCGAGATGACGATCCGCATCGGCGAGACCGGGCTGGCCTTCTACGAGGCCTACAACCCCACCGACCGCCCGGTCGCCGGGCAGGCCAGCTACAACGTCGCGCCCTATGACGCCGGGGCCTTCTTTACCAAGATCGAATGCTTCTGCTTCACCGAGCAGGTGCTGATGCCCGGCGAACGGGTCGAGATGCCGGTGACCTTTTACGTCGATCCCGAGATTGTCGAGGATCGCGATGCGAAGTACACCAAGCATATCACGCTGTCCTATACCTTCTACGAGATCGACATGCCGGAGACCGCCGCGCTTGACGCGGCCCCGGCGCAAAACCAAACGAACTGAGCCTTTTGCACGAGGGAAGACACGAAAATGGCCCATGTAAAGAACCACGATTATCACATTCTGAGCCCCTCGATCTGGCCGCTGCTCGGGTCGGTCGCCGGCTTCATCATGCTGTTCGGCGCCGTGCTCTGGTTCCACGACAACGGCCCGTGGATGTTCCTGATCGGCTTCGTCGGCGTGCTCTACGTCATGTTCGGCTGGTGGTCCGAGGTGGTGGCCGAAAGCCGCGTCGGCGATCACACCCCGGTGGTGCGGATCGGCCTGAAATACGGCTTCATACTGTTCATCATGTCCGAGGTGATGTTCTTTGCCGCCTGGTTCTGGAGCTTCTTCAAGCACGCGCTCTACCCGATGGACCCGAACGGCATGAGCCCGGCGGTGGATGGCGTCTGGCCGCCGGTGGGCATCGAGACCTTCGATCCCTTCCACCTGCCGCTGATCAACACGCTGATCCTGCTCTGCTCTGGCGCCGCCGCCACCTGGGCGCACCACGCGCTGGTGCATGAGAACAACCGCGAGGACATGAAGTGGGGCCTGATCATCGCCATCGTTCTGGGGGTGATCTTCACCATCTTCCAGGCCTATGAGTACAGCCACGCCGCCTTCGGCTTCTCCGGCAACATCTATGGTGCCAACTTCTTCATGGCGACCGGCTTCCACGGCGCGCATGTGATCATCGGCACGATCTTCCTCTTCGTCTGCCTGCTCAGGCTGCTGCGGGGGCATTTCACGCCCGAAAAGCACATCGGCTTCGAGGCCGCCGCCTGGTACTGGCACTTCGTCGACGTGGTCTGGCTGTTCCTCTTCGCCGCGGTCTACATCTGGGGCGGCTGAGGCTGCAGCTGACAGAAATTTTTGAAACGCCCGCCACTTTGGCGGGCGTTCGTTTTTCCGGCTTCTGCCTGGCCGCGACAACGCGGCTTCGTGACGGTCGTGTCCGACCCCGGCCCGGGACAAGGCGAAGCCGCCGGGCCAGCGCCGGCCCGCCCCATCGGGGCGGCGCTTTCGCCAACAAAGGCACACCCTTGCAAGGACGCTCTGACCGGCCAGAGATAAATTGCCCCTCAGATAGCTCGCTGCGCCGTCCCGCGCGCCGCCACTGGCCCGGATCCCCGTCCTTTGCGGTTGCATCGCCTCCCGGAACCATGGAAAACACGGGCGCGCCATTTCCGCGCGCCACCGGGACCACATGACACGCATCCTCTTTGCCCTGATCATCGGACTGGCCGGCACCGCGCTGCTGGTCTGGCTTGGCACCTGGCAGGTCCAGCGGCTCGCCTGGAAAGAGGACATCCTTGCCGCCATCGACGCCCGCATCACCGCCGAGCCGATCGCGCTGCCGGAGGTGCCAGACATCGCCAGCGACACCTATGCCCCGGTGGCGCTGAGCGGCCAGATCGGCAGCGACGCGCTCTATGTGCTGGTCTCTCAAAAGCACATCGGCGCCGGCTACCGCGTGATCGCGCCCTTCCTCACCAACACCGGCCGCCGCATCCTGATCGACCGCGGCTTCATCCCGGTTTCCGCGCGCGACGCCGCACGCCGCACCGGCGCGGCCGAGATCACCGGCAATATCCACTGGCCCGACGACCGCACCTCCTCGACCCCCGAGAACGACCAGCAGGCCAACATCTGGTACGCCCGCGACGTGGCGGCCATGGCCCGCGCCCTCAAGACCGAGCCGCTGCTGGTCATCCTCCGCAGCGAGACGCCGCCGGCGCCCGGCCTCACGCCGCTGCCGGTGGACAGTTCGGCCATTCCCAACGATCACTTGAAGTATGCCATCACGTGGTTTTCCCTCGCCGCCATCTGGCTCGGGATGACCGGCTACTACATCTTCCGCGCACGCCAGACCAAGGACGCTTGAGCGATGAAATACATCTCGACCAGGGGCCGCGCCCCGGAACTTTCCTTCGAAGAGGCGATGCTCAGCGGCCTCGCCCGGGACGGCGGCCTCTATGTCCCCGCCGAGATCCCGCAGATGTCCCATGACGACATCGCGGCGCTGGCCGGCCTGAGCTACGAAGAGGTCGCCTTTCGCGTGATGCGCCCCTTTGTCGGCGACAGTTTCACCGACGAGAGCTTCGGCGATTGCATCACCCGCGCCTATGCAGTCTTCGGCCACGGTGCGCGCGCGCCGCTGGTGCAGCTGGCGCCCAACCACTTCCTGCTCGAGCTCTTCCACGGCCCCACGCTGGCCTTCAAGGACTTCGCGATGCAGCTGATCGGCCAGCTGTTCGAGGATGCGCTCAAGCGGCGCGGCGAGCGGGTCACCATCGTCGGCGCAACCTCGGGCGATACCGGTTCTGCCGCGATCGAGGCCTTCCGGGGCCTGGATGCGGTCGACGTCTTCATCCTCTTTCCGAATGGCCGGGTCAGCGAAGTGCAACGCCGGCAGATGACCACGCCGTCGGAGGCCAATGTCCACGCGCTCGCCGTGGACGGCAATTTCGACGATTGCCAGGCGCGTCTCAAGGACATGTTCAACCATTTCGAGTTCCGCGACGAGGTGCGCCTCGCCGGGGTCAACTCGATCAACTGGGCGCGGGTGCTGGCGCAGGTGGTCTATTACTTTTCCTCCGCCGTGGCGCTCGGCGCGCCGCAGCGCAAGGTCTCCTTTACCGTGCCCACCGGCAATTTCGGCGACATCTTCGCCGGCTATATCGCCAAGCGCATGGGCCTGCCGATCGACCGGCTGGTGATTGCCACCAACCAGAACGACATCCTGCACCGCTGCCTGTCGACCGGCGCCTATGCCAAGGACGCGGTTCATGCCTCGATCTCGCCGTCGATGGACATCGAGGTCAGCTCCAACTTCGAGCGCGCGCTGTTCGACGCCTATGACCGCGACGGCAATGCCATCGGCCAGCTGATGGACGAGCTGGGGCAGGGCGGCTTCTCGGTGTCCCAGGGGGCGCTGGAACGGCTGCGCGAGCATTTCGACTCTGGCCGCGCCAGCGAGGACGAGACCATGGCCACCATCGCCCACGCCCGCAAGACCATGGGCGAGCTGCTCTGCCCGCATTCCGCCGTCGGCGTGAAGGTGGCCGAAGAGCAGCGCGTGGCGCAGACCCCGATGATCACGCTCGCCACCGCCCATCCGGCGAAATTCCCTGACGCGGTGGAAAAAGCGGCCGGCGTGCGGCCGGGGCTTCCCCAACGCATGGCGGATCTGTATGAGCGTCCGGAACGGGTGACCCGAGTGTCGAACGACCTCGCCGCCCTTGAAACCCACATCCGGGAGAAGATCGCCTCTTGACGGTAGAACTGCACACGCTCGCCAACGGTCTCCGCGTCGTGACCGAACACATGCCGGGGCTGGAATCGGCCTCGGTCGGCATCTGGGTCGGCGCCGGCGGCCGCGCCGAGCGCGAAGACCAGAACGGCATCGCGCATTTCCTCGAGCACATGGCCTTCAAGGGCACCGAGCGCCGCTCGGCGCTGCAGATCGCCGAAGAGATCGAGGACGTCGGCGGCTATATCAACGCCTATACCTCGCGGGAGGTGACCGCCTATTACGCCCGCGTGCTCAAGGCCGACGTGCCGCTGGCGGTCGACGTGGTGGCCGACATCCTGCTCAACCCGGTGTTCGACCCGCGCGAGATCGAGGTCGAGCGCGGCGTGATCCTGCAGGAAATCGGCCAGGCCAACGACACGCCCGACGACGTGATCTTCGACTGGCTGCAAGAGGCCTCCTACCCCGGCCAGGCGCTGGGCCGCTCGATCCTCGGCCCGCCTGAGCGGGTCCAAGGCTTTGGCCGCGATGACCTCGCGCGCTTCGTCACCGAGCATTACGGCCCCGACCAGATGATCCTCTCGGCCGCCGGCGCGGTCGATCACGCGGCGCTGGTGAAACAGGCCGAAGCGCTCTTTGGCCATCTCGCCCCGCGCAAGGCCGAGACCGACAGCCCGGCGCGGTTCGGCGGCGGCGAGAGCCGCACGGTGAAATCGCTGGAACAGGCGCATTTCGCGCTGGCGCTGGAAAGCCCCGGCTACCGCGACGAGGCGATCTATACCGCTCAGGTCCATTCGGTGGCGCTGGGGGGCGGCATGTCCTCGCGGCTGTTTCAGGAGATCCGCGAGAATCGGGGCCTGTGCTACACCATCTTTGCCCAGGCCGGCGCCTATGCCGACACCGGCATGATGACGATCTATGCCGGCACCTCGGCCGAGCAGCTGTCCGACCTTGTGGGGCTCACCATCGACGAGCTGAAACGCGCCGCCGATGACATGACCGAGGCGGAAGTGGCCCGTGCGCGCGCCCAGATGAAGGCCGGCTTGCTGATGGGGCTGGAAAGCCCCTCGAGCCGCGCCGAGCGTCTGGCCCGCATGGTGCAGATCTGGGGCCGGGTGCCGGACCTTTCGGAAAGCATCGCCCGGATCGACGCCGTCACCGTCAAGGGCGTGCGCGACTTCGGCGGTCATCTTGCCGCCAACGCGCCGGCGGCACTGGCGCTCTACGGCCCGGTCGAGGCCGCTCCGGATCTCGCGGGGCTGAACGCGCGGCGCGCCGCCTGATGCTGCTCACGCGGCGCAGGATACGGCTCGAGACCGATCGTCTCACCCTGCGCGCGCCGCTGCATTCGGACTTTCGCGACTGGTCGGCCCTGCGCGACAGCTCGCGCGGGTTCCTCACCCGCTGGGAGCCGACCTGGTCGAACGATCACCTGAGCCGCAAGAGCTTTACCAACCGGGTCTACTGGTCGCAGCGCGCGATCACCAACGGCACCGCCATGCCGCTCTTCCTTGTGCGCCGCGCCGACCAGGCGCTTCTCGGCGCCATCACCCTCGACAACATCCGCCGCGGCCCGGCCCAGGCCGGCACGCTGGGCTACTGGATCGGCGAGGCCCATGCCCGCCACGGCTATATGCGCGAGGCGATCCTGGCGCTGGTCCACCACGCCTTTACCAAGATGGACCTCAGCCGGCTCGAGGCCGCCTGCCTGCCGGAAAACCAGGCCTCCCGCGGCTTGCTGGAAAGCGCCGGTTTCAAATACGAGGGCGTGGCCCAGAGCTACCTGCAGATCAACGGCCGGTGGCGCACCCATGTGCTCTATGCCGCCCTGCGCATCGACCGCCGCGGCAAGACCGACGCCGGCCTCTAGGGCAAAGGCTCCTATACGCATCTTGCCTAATAAACTCCGGGGGTCTGTCTTTGTGGCGCCATTGGTTCAAGCCCAATGGACGACGAGGGGCTGGCCCCTCGCTCCGGCGCATCAAAACCCGGTGACCCAGCCACGAATCGCGCTATCCTCGCCGCAGAGAGGTAAGCCCCATGTTCCGATTTCTCCTGACGGCCCTGTTCTTCACCGCCATCACCACCGCAGCCACCCCCGCCAGCGCCCAGCAAGACCGCCGCCCCTCGCATTGCATCGCCATTGCCGATGCCGCGCCCGGGATCAGCTACATCCACAAGGCCGCCTGGTCAGACCCGCTGCCCGATTACACCGTGCGCATCCAGTACATCCAGCACGCCGCCTTTCTGATCCGCACCCAGGGCGGGCTCAACGCCATCACCGATTTCACCGGCTTCATCGGCACCACCACGATGATCCCCGATGTGGTCACCATGAACCACGCCCATTCCAGCCATTTCACCCATGCCCCCGATCCCGCGATTCCGCATGTGCTGCCCGGCTGGGGCGAGCCCTTCGGCAGCGGCATCGATCATTACCTCGACCTCGGCGAGATGCTGGTGCGCAATGTCTCCACCGACATCCGCTCCGGCGGCGGCACCGAGCCCGAGGGCAACTCGATCTTCGTCTTCGAGGTCGGCGGTCTCTGCATCGGTCATCTCGGTCACCTGCACCACGAACCCGACGACCGGCAATATGCCGCGCTGGGCCGGCTCGACGTGGTGATGGCGGCGGTGGACGGCGGCATGACCGTCGATCTCGGCACCATGACCCGCATCCTGAAACGGCTGAAATCCTCGATCGTGATCCCGATGCACTGGTTCTCGGACTACGGTGTCGAGCGCTTTGTCGCCGGCATGGCCGACGACTTCGAGATCAGCCGCCCCGGCACCTCATCAATCGAGGTCAGCCTCGCCACCTTGCCCTCGCGGCCGACCGTGGTCATCCTGCGCCCCGCCTGGCTGCGCGACGAATAGCCTTCGCCGCCGCAAGCCGCTAAGACCGGCCGCAAGGAGACCCCAGATGACCGACCTTTCCCCGGCCGATGCCGGTTTCGCCGCGCGCCTCGCAGAGGAGTTGCCCGCTGACACCCTGCGCCCCGCAGAGCCGCGCTACCTTGAGGAACCGCGCGGCCATTGGCAGGGGCAGGGGGGCTATGTTGCCCTGCCGCGCAGTGCAGACGAGGTGGCGCGGATCGTCGCCGCCTGCAACACAGCCCGTGTCGGCCTGCTGCCCTTTGGCGGCGGCACCGGCCTCGTCGGCGGTCAGGTCCAGCCCGCCGGGCCGCCGGCGCTGATCCTCTCGCTCGAGCGAATGAATGCCATCCGCGCGCTCTACCCCGAGGAAAACGTGCTGGTGGCCGAGGCCGGCGCGATCCTTGCCGATATCCAGGCTGCGGCCACCGGGGCCGACCGGCTGTTCCCGCTGTCGCTGGCCTCCGAGGGCAGCGCCCGGATCGGCGGCTGCCTCGCCACCAATGCCGGCGGCGTCAACGTTCTGCGCTATGGCAACGCCCGCGCGCTCTGCCTTGGTCTCGAGGCGGTGCTGCCCGACGGCACGCTCTGGAACGGGCTGCAGCGGCTCTACAAGGACAACACCGGATATGACCTGCGCAACCTGCTGATCGGCGCCGAGGGCACGCTGGGGGTGATCACCGCCGCCAGCCTGCGGCTCTCGCCGCGCCCCGCGGCCACCGGCACCGCGATGGTGGTGGTCGAAAGTCCTGCCGCCGCTCTGCGCCTGCTGGGCCTGGCGCGCGATATCGCCGGCGAGGCGGTCTCGGTCTTCGAGCTGATCGGTCGGACCGGGCTCGACTTCCTCGCCGAAAAGCTGCCGCAGGTCCGCCAGCCCTTTGCCGACCGCCCCGAATGGTCGGTGCTGATCGAGCTTGGCATGAGCGCCGGGCAGGACCCGATGACTGCGCTGGAGACGATCTTTGCCGGAGCGCTGGAAGAGGGGCTGGCGAGCGACGGGGTGATCGCCTCGAGCGAGGCGCAGCGCGCCGGACTCTGGGCGGTGCGAGAGGAGATCCCCACCGCCAATCGGATGATCGGCGCGATCTCCTCGCATGACATCGCCCTGCCGCTGAGCCTGGTGCCGGAGTTCATCGACAGGGCGCCAGAGGCGCTCTCGGACTTCCCCGACATCCGCATCAACTGCTTTGGCCATCTGGGCGACGGCAACCTGCACTACAACGTCTTTCCCGCAGAGGGCCGCAGCAAATCAGACTACGCCGGCCAACGCGACGCCATCCAGCGCGCGGTGCATGACCTCTGCGTCGACATGGGCGGCTCGTTCAGCGCTGAGCACGGGCTCGGGCGGCTCAAGGTTGCCGACCTCGAACGCTATGGCGATCCGGCGCGGCTTGCTGCCATGCGCGCGATCAAGCGGGCGCTCGATCCGCAGGGCATCATGAACCCCGGCGCGGTTCTGCGCGCCTGAGCCCGTTGCGCTTTCGGAGAAGCTGCACTAGATCACCCGCATGAAACGGCCCATCCTCATCCACCCCGACCCGCGGCTCAAGAAGCTCTGCACGCCCGTCGCCGATCTGTCGGACGATCTGCGCGTTCTGGCCGACGACATGCTGGACACCATGTACGCCGCTCCCGGCATCGGCCTTGCTGCGCCGCAGGTGGGGGTGATGGATCGGGTGATCGTGATGGACTGCGAAAAGGACGAGACCCAGCCGCCGAAACCCGTGGTGATGTTCAACCCCGAGATCATCGCGGCCTCCGAGGATCTCAATGTCTACGAGGAGGGCTGCCTGTCGATCCCCGAGCAGTTCGCCGAGGTGACCCGCCCGGCCGAGGTCCGCGTGCGCTGGCTCGACCGCGACGGCACCCTGAAGGAGCAGGACATGGACGGGCTCTGGGCGACCTGCGTGCAGCATGAGATCGACCATCTCGACGGCAAGCTTTTCATCGATTACCTCAAGCCGCTCAAGCGCCAGATGATCACCCGCAAGATGGTCAAGCTCAAGCGCGAGATGGCCCGCACCGCCTGATCCACGGGGCGCGGCGCGCATCCCCCCTTGCGACAACCCGCGGGCTGGCTTACCCCATCGGCCATGACCCGCAAAGTGATCCCCTGGCCCGACACGCGCCTGCGCACCCCCGCCGCACCGGTGAGCGCCCTCACCGACGAACACCGCATTCTCTGGGAACAGATGATCGAGGTGATGGAGGCGATGCCCGGCGTCGGCCTTGCCGCCCCACAACTGGGCGAGATGGTGCGCTTGGCCGTGGTCGATGCCTCGGAAGAGCGCGGCCGGGTGGTGCGCATGGCCAACCCCGAGGTGCTGCACGCCTCGGTGCAGCTGCGCGAACACGAGGAGGCCAGCCCCAACCTGCCCGGTGTCTCGGCCAAGGTGAAACGCCCCCGCGCGGTGACCGTGCGGTTCCTGAACGAGCATGGCGAGACTGAAGAGCGTGATTTCGTCAGCCTCTGGGCGACCTCGGTGCAGCACCAGATCGACCATCTCAACGGCCGGATGTATTTCGACCGGCTGAGCAAGGTCAAACGCGACATGCTGATCCGCAAGGCGAGGAAACTGTCATGAGAGTGGTCTTCATGGGCACGCCGGAGTTCTCGGTCCCGGTGCTCGACGCGCTGGTCGATGCGGGCCACGAGATCGCCGCCGTCTACTGCCAGCCGCCGCGCCCCGCCGGTCGCGGCAAGAAGGACCGGCCGACGCCGGTGCACGCCCGCGCCGCGGCGCTGGGGCTCGAGGTGCGCCACCCGGTCTCGCTGAAAGGGGCCGAAGCACAGGCGGAGTTTGCCGCGCTCAAGGCCGACGTGGCGATTGTCGTGGCCTATGGGCTGATCCTGCCGCAGGCGGTGCTCGACGCGCCAGCGCAGGGCTGCCTCAATATCCATGCCTCTCTGCTGCCGCGCTGGCGCGGCGCCGCACCGATCCACCGGGCGATCATGGCCGGCGATGCCGAGACCGGCGTCTGCATCATGCATATGGAGGCCGGGCTCGACACCGGGCCGGTGTTGCTGCGCGAGGCCACCGCGATCACGCCCCAAGACACCACAGCCGCGCTGCACGACCGGCTGAGCGCGATGGGCGCGCAGCTGATCGTGGAGGCGCTGGACCGGCTCGAGACGCTGACGCCAGAGCCGCAACCCGAGGCCGGCGTGACCTATGCCAGCAAGATCGACAAGGCCGAGGCCGCGATCGACTGGACCCGACCAGCGGAAGAGATCGACCGGCAGATCCGCGGCCTCTCGCCCTTTCCCGGCGCCTGGACCACGGCCGAGGGCACGCGCATCAAGCTCTTGATGTCGGAACTGGCCGAGGGGCAGGGCGCGCGGGGCACGATCCTCGACGGTGCGATCACCGTCGCCTGCGGCCGCGGCGCGGTCCGGCTGCTGACCCTGCAGCGCGCCGGCAAGGCGGCGCAGGACGCCGAGACCTTCCTGCGCGGCATGGCGCTGCCCGCCGGGCTGCAGCTGGGAGAGGGCTGATGTTTCCGGTCCTGATCGGCACCGTGGTGATCGCCGGCATCGTCGGCTATGTCTCGGAGAAATCCGGCTTCACCCACAACGGCTATTTGCAGAGCATCATCATCTGCGTCGGCGGCGCCTTCCTGTTCTACTTCGTGCGGCTGATGTTCGGGTTCGGGTTTGCCTCGCCGGGGCTCAACGCCATCGTCTCGTCGATCGGCGCGCTGATCATCGTGCCGACCCACTGGCGGCGCTAGGCGCCGCTTTCGGCCTTCAGCGCCGCGGCAACCAGCGCAATGCCCTCGGCGATCCGGGCACTCGGAATCGAGGAATAGCCCAGCCGGTAGAAGTTGCGCGGCACCGCATCGCCGGCAAAGAAATTATGCCCCGGCTCGATCAGCACCGAGCGGTCCTGCAACCGCTCGAACAGCCGGATGGTGTCCATCCCCTCCGGCGCGCGCATCCAGAAGGACGAGCCGCCGAGGCCGGGCACCCCGGCCACCTCCAGCCCCTCGGCCCGGATCGCCGCCTCCATCGCCGCGCGCCGCTCGTGCAGGGCGCGGGCCTGGCGCCGCATCAGCGCGTCGTAATGGCCGAGGCCCAGGAAATGCGCCGTGGTGCGCTGCACATGGCCCGGCGGGTGGCGCAGCACGCTGGCGCGCAGGCTGCGGGCTTCGCGGATAAAGGCCGTGTCGCCCACCAGGTAACCCAGCCGCAGCCCCGGAAACAGCGATTTCGAGAACGAGCCGACGTAGATCACCCGGCCCTCGCGGTCGAGCGATTTCAGCGCCGGCTGCGGCGCCGCCGGGTAGGCCATCTCGAACTCGTAGTCATCCTCGACGACCAGCGCATCGAGCGCCCGCGCCCGGTCAAGCAGCGCCCTGCGCCGTGCCATCGGCATGGTGGCCGAGGTCGGCGCCTGGTGGCTCGGGGTGACGAAGATCACGTCGGTCTCTGCCGGCAGCGCCTCGGGCGGCAGCCCGTCGGCGTCGATGTCGACCGCCGCCAACCGGCAGCGCGCCTGCAGCAGCATGTCACGCAGCGCGGGGTAGCCTGGGTTCTCCATCGCCGCCACCCGGTCGCGGGTCAGCAACACCTGGGTCGCCAGCCAGAGCGCGTTCTGCGCGCCCAGCGTGACGAGGATTTCCTGCGGCTGCGCCTGGATGCCGCGGCGCGGCAGGGTGTGGCGGGCGATGAAGGCGATCAGCTCGGGGTCGTCCTGATCGTAGTAATCCGAGGTCAGGGCGTGGAAATCCGCCGCGCCAAGCGCGCGCAGGGCGCAGAGCCGCCAGTTGGCGTGGTCGAACAGCCGCGGATCGGCCTGACCATAGACGAAGGGGTATTTGTAGCGGTTCCAGTCCAGCGGCTTGGTGACCTCCGAGGCCCTTGCAAAGCGCTGCCCCAGCGCGCGGGTCCAGTCGACCGGGTGCTGCGGCGCCTCGGCGCCGGCGAAGGCGGGCGGCGGACTGGGCGCGTTCTCCGAGACGAAATAGCCCGAGCGGCCGCGCGCGGCGAGGTAGTCATTGGCCACCAGCTCGGTATAGGCCAGCGTCACGGTGATCCGGCTGACGCCCAGATGCGCCGCCAGCTTGCGGGTCGAGGGCAGCTTTTCGCCGTACCGGATGCGACCCGAGAGGATGCCTTGGGCGATCATCTGCTGGATGCGCACCTGCAGCGTGCCCTGGGCATGGGGATCGAGGAAGAAGGCTTCGACGGGGACGGCCATGCGCCATGGTTAGACTGGCTGCATGAGGGGTGCAATCTGGACTTATGGTGCGGTCGGCGGAATTGCGAAGAATGCGGGGGGCTATGCCCCGCAGGATTGTTGAGAGGAGGCTTTGCCCCCCGGGGCCTGCGGCCTCCTCCCAGGAATATTTTTGGCCAGAAGAAGCCGGAGAGGGGGGGCCCCGCAGTGGGCCGGGCAGGGGGCCGGTCTCGCGGTGCCCGGTCAGCCGGCGAAGACGCGGGTCAGGGCCTGGTCGACGGCGCTGACGATCTCGTCGATGTTGTCCTTGCTGGCAATCAGCGCCGGGCTGAAGCAGAGCGTGTTGTTGTGCCCCGGCACAGAGCGGTTGGTGGCGCCGATGATCACCCCCTGCTTGCCGCAGTCGCCGACCACCGCGGCGACCTGTGCCTCGCTCACCGGGGTCTTGTCGTCGTGGTCGGTGACCAGTTCGGCGCCGAGGAACAGGCCCTTGCCACGCACCTGGCCGATCACCGGGTGACGCTCGGCCAGCGCTTCGAGCGCCTCGAACATATGGGCCCCCATGGCGCGGGTGTTGGCCAGCAGGTCCTCCTCCTCGATGATCGCCATGTTCTCGAGTGCTGCGGCCGGCCCTGCGGTGCAGCCGCCAAAGGTCGAGATGTCGCGGAAATAATCCAGCGGGTCGGCGGCGTTGGACTTGAAGGGGGTGAAGATCTCCTCGGTGGTGACGAGGCAGGCGATGGCGGCATAGCCCGAGGCCACGCCCTTGGCCATGGTGACCAGGTCGGGCTGAATGCCGTAATGCTGATAGCCGAACCATTCGCCGGTCCGGCCGAGGCCGCAGACCACCTCGTCGATATGCAGCAGGATGTCGTACTTGCGGCAGATCTCCTGGACCTTCTGCCAGTAGCCCTCTGGCGGGGTGATGACGCCGCCGCCGGCGGTCACCGGCTCGAGACAGAGCCCGCCGACGGTGTCGGGGCCTTCGCGCAGGATCACCTGTTCGATCTGGTCGGCGGCCCATTCGCCGTAGTTCTCGACCGGCGCGCCATCCTGTTCGTGGCGGCGGTATTCGAGGCAATGCGGCACCCGCACGAAGCCCGGCGTATAGGGGCCGTACTGCGCGCCGCGCTCGTCCTGGCCGCCGGCCGAGAGGCAGGAGATCGTGGTGCCGTGGTAGTCGCGGTCGCGGTAGAGGATCTTGTGCTTCTTGCCGCCATGGCGCTTGTGGGCGATCTGGCGGATCATCTTGAAGGCCTTCTCGTTGGCCTCGGACCCGGAGTTGCAGTAATAGACCCGGCTCATCCCCGGCATCTTGTCGAGCAGCGCCTCGGCGAACTGCGAGCCCGGCACCGAGCCGGCCGAGCCTGCGAAATAGTTCAGCTTGATCAGCTGGTCGCGCACCGCGTTGGCGATCCGCTCGCGGCCATAGCCCACGTTGACCGTCCAGACGCCGCCCGAGACCGCGTCGAGCAGCCGGGTGCCGCGCTGGTCCCAGACGTGGATGCCGCGGCCCTCGATGATGATCCGCGGATCGGCGGTCTCGAACGGCTTGTGCTGGGTCAGGTGATGCCAGATGTGGGCCTTGTCGGCCTCGACCACACGGCTGATGTCATTTGCGCTCAGAGTGCCATCCATGGCGTCACCTTTCAGTTTCGGGGGTCAAGGAACACACGCCAGCAGGCCCGTCGGAGACCGGCAGTCGTTTCTGTCAAAAAAGCGGCGAACGGCGGCGAAGGATAGGGCCACATCCGGCCTGCCTTTGAGTCCAGAGGAAAGCCGGCGCCGTCCGGAAACCGGGCGGTATGCGGTAAGGTGCTGGCAAGATTGCGGAAAAACGACAGGCGCTTGCCTGCAAGCCCTTTGGTATCTTTCGGCGCGCAAAGTTTTTCGTTGATCGCCGGAAGGATTTCCGCTCGGATTGACCCGACGTCCGGACCAACCGCGACGTGGCCGGGATGTCCGGCCGATCACATGCCCGAGAAGGGCAGGACCAACACGGGAGCACTCGACATGACGATCACACGACGGGTTCTGGGTACGGTGGCCGCAGCGGCGCTGATGGCCTCGGCGCAGGCCGGCTTTGCCGCCAGCCACAGCGACGGCATCACGGTGGGCTATTTCCTCGAATGGCCGATGCCGTTCCAGTATGCCAAGCAGGAAGGCATGTACGACGAGGCGCTGGGCATGCCGGTGAACTGGGTCAGCTTCGACACCGGCACCGCGATGTCGGCGGCGATGGCTTCTGGCGACGTGCATCTTTCGGTCAGCCAGGGCGTGCCGCCCTTCGTGGTGGCGACCTCGGCCGGGCAGGACCTGCAGATCCTCGACGTCGCGGTGACCTATTCCGAGAACGACAACTGCGTGGTCAAGGAAGAGCTCGAGATCGACCAGTCGAGCGCTGCCGAGCTGGAAGGCAAGAAGGTCGCCGTGCCGCTGGGCACCGCCGCGCATTACGGGTTCCTCAAGCAGATGAGCCATTTCGGCGTTGATGTGGCGTCGCTCGACGTGGTCGACATGGCGCCGCCGGACGGCGCCGCGGCGCTGGCGCAGGGCTCGGTCGACATGGCCTGCGGCTGGGGCGGTTCGCTGCGCCGGATGCTGGAACATGGCAATACGCTGATGACCGGCGCCGAGAAGGAAGAGCTGGGCATCCTGGTGTTCGACGTGACCTCGGGCCCGGCCTCCTGGGTGGCGGAGAATTCCGATACCGTGGCGGCGTTCCTCAAGGTCACGGCCGAGGCCAACGCGATGTGGGCCGACGAGGCCAACCGCGACAAGATGCTGCCGATGATCGCCAAGGACGCCGGCATGGACGAAGATGCGACGATGCAGACGATCTCGACCTTCGTCTTCCCGACGGTCGATGACCAGCTGGGCGAGAAATGGCTCGGCGGCGGCGCGCAGGAATTCATGAAGGGCGTGGCGGATGTCTTCGTCGAGGCCGGCTCGATTGATGGCGCGCTCGACAGCTATGAGGACGCGGTCAACACCGGGCCGCTGCAATCGGCCAGCGGCATGTAGGCCGGCGCGAAAAAAGACCGGGCCGCGTCTCGGTCCCTGACGGGCCCTCCTTGCGAGGACGTCCCGCCAGGGCCGAGGAGCGGCCTCACCAACAAGAGGCACAGGGGCAAAAGGGGCATCGGGGCAGCCATGTCGGGACTATTGATCGAAAATCTGTCGATGCGATTCGACCTGCCGAACGGCAGTCACGTGCAGGCACTCAAGGACGTGTCGCTCGACCTTGCCGAGGGCGAGCTGATGTCGGTGCTGGGGCCTTCGGGCTGCGGCAAGACCACGCTGCTCAATATCGTCGCCGGCTTTCTGGCGCCGACCTCGGGCAAGATCGAGCTGAACGGCCATGACGTCACCGGCCCGGACGCCGAGCGCGGCATGGTGTTCCAGCAGGGCGCGCTCTTCGAGTGGATGTCGGTGCGCGAGAACGTCAGCTTTGGGCCACGGATGAAGGGCCAGGGTGAAAAGGACTACGGCGCCGAGGTCGATCACCTGCTCAATGTCGTCGGGCTGCAGGATTTCAAGGAAAAGGCGATCTATGAGCTCTCCGGCGGCATGCAGCAGCGGGTCGCGCTGGCGCGGTGCCTGGCGAATGATCCCGACGTGATCTTGATGGACGAACCGCTGGGCGCGCTCGATGCGCTGACCCGCGAGAAGATGCAATCGCTGGTGCTGCGGCTCTGGAAGGAGACCGGTAAGACCATCATCCTGATCACCCATTCGGTCGAGGAAGCGCTGCTTCTGGGCGAGCGGCTCCTGGTGATGGCGCCGCGTCCGGGGCGCATCCACCGCGAGTACCGTCTGCCCTTTGCCGATCTCGGCGTCGGTCAGGACCTGCGAGAGGTCAAGAAACACCCTGAATTCGCCGAGCGGCGCGAGGAGATCCTTGGCATGATCTGGGACATGGAAGAGGAAATCATGGGCCGCGCGGAGGAAGAGGCATGATCATCCTGCTGCTCTACATCGCGATTTTCGTCGGCTCCTTCTTCTTGGTGCGGCTGATCGTCGACCAGACCGCCAAGGGCTACAGCGCCCGCAAGACCGTCACCTTCGGCGACGAGACCGCGGTCAACTCGAACCGGATCGCCAGCGTGGTCTCGGTCCTGACGATCTTCCTGCTCTGGGGCGCCTTCACCGGCTCCTCAATGCTGCCGCGGTTCCTGCATGCGCCGGGACCGTTCGAGGGGGTGGCCGAGTTCACCTATACGGCCGAGGCCGATGACGGCAGCCGCGACGACGCGACGATCACCGTGCTGGTGCACCCCGTGGGCGAGGATGCGGTGGCGCCGGAGGTTCCGCCGGGTGACGGCTGGGCCAAGAACGACGCCTTCACCATCGGCGCCTGGCGCTCCGGGCTCCTGCGGGTCGACCGCAACGATGAGAAGGGCCGGGACCAGGGCCACCGGGTGGTGGCGGTCAATGGCGAAGAGATCACTCCGGGCGGCGAAGTCCAGACCGGCTTTGGCCGGGTCGGGATGTCGCCCAAGGGCACGCTCAACTTCGAGCCGGCGAAAGGCTGGCAGATGGAGCCGATCTGGCTGCCACCGCCAGAGGCGGTGGTGGCACGGCTGGGCGAGATTGCCGGTGAGGGCTATCGCGACAGCACGCTCTGGGAGCACCTCGGCTTCTCGTTGTTCCGCGTGGTGGTGGGCTTTGCGCTGGGCGCGCTGGTGGGCATCCCGCTGGGCTATGCCATGGGTCTCTCGGGCTGGTTCCGCGGCTGGTTCGATCCGATCGTCGAGTTTATGCGGCCGGTGCCGCCACTGGCGCTGATCCCGCTGGTGATCATCTGGGCCGGCATCGGCGAGACCGGCAAGATCATCCTGCTGTTCCTTGCGGCCCTCTGGATCATGGCCATCGCCGCGCGCTCCGGCGTGTCGGGGGTGAACATCACCAAGGTGCACGCCGCCTATTCGCTGGGCGCGTCCAAGGCGCAGATCATGCGGCATGTGATCGTGCCCAATTCGCTGCCCGAAATCTTCACCGGGGCGCGGGTGGCGATGGGGGTCTGCTGGGGCACGGTGGTGGCGGCCGAGCTGGTCGCGGCGGAACAGGGTGCCGGCATGATGATCATGGTGGCCTCGAAGTTCCAGCTCACCGATATCGTGTTGATGGGGATCATCCTGATCGGCGTGATCGGCTTTGGCATCGACATGCTGATGCGCAAGGCCGAGCGGGTGCTGGTACCTTGGAAAGGGCGGTCCTGATCGCTGGCGTCGAAGAGGGGGCCAGCCCCCTTCGGCCCCGGGGGGCCTCACCCCCGGAGGTTTATTTGGCAAGATGAATGAAGGAGCGCGCTCCTGGCTTCATCTTGCCCCTCAACTCCGGGGGTCTGGGGGCTGGCCCCCAGTTGGTCGCGGGTCTGGGGGCTGGCCCCCCGGTTGGTCGACGCGCGCCAGGCGCGGCGACTCCACGCGGCTCGGCTCAGCCCAGTTCCTTGTAGCTGATCTCGCGCGCATCGGCACCGGGGCCCAGTTTCTCGCGCCGGGTCAGAAGCCGGTTGAGCGCCTGGATATAAGCCTTGACCGAGGCCACCACGGTATCGGTATCCGCCGACTGGCCGGTGGCGATCATGCCGTCCTCTTCCAGCCGCACCGAGACCGTCGCTTGCGCATCGGTGCCCTCTGTCACCGCATGCACCTGGTAGAGCTGCAGCTGCGCTGTGTTGGGATGGATCTCGCGCACCGCCCGGAAGGCGGCATCGACCGGGCCGTCGCCGTGACAGGTGGCGGAATGCTCGGCGCCGCCGATTTCCATCTCGATCGCCGCTTCCGCCGGGCCGCCGGTGCCGCAGACCACCTTGAGGTTGACCAGTTGCAACTGCTCCGCGTCGCCTTCGGTGGTGGCCGAGACCAGCGCCAGGATGTCGTCGTCGAAGACCTCCTTCTTGCGGTCGGCCAGCTCCTTGAACCGCACGAAGATGTCCTTGAGCTGGTTGTCGCCCACCTCGGTGCCGAGCTCCTTGAGCTTGGCGCGCAGCGCGGCGCGTCCCGAGTGCTTGCCGAGCGGCAGGGAGGTGCCCGAGAGGCCCACGTCCTCCGGGCGCATGATCTCGAAGGTCTCGGCGTTTTTCAGCATGCCGTCCTGGTGGATGCCGCTTTCGTGGGCAAAGGCGTTCTTGCCGACGATCGCCTTGTTGAACTGCACGTTGAAGCCCGAGACCGTGGCGACGCGCCGCGAGATATGCATGATCTTGCGGGTGTCGATGCCGGTCGAGAAGGGCATGATGTCGTGGCGCACCTTCATCGCCATCACCACCTCTTCGAGCGCGGTATTGCCGGCCCGTTCGCCCAGCCCGTTGATGGTGCATTCGATCTGCCGCGCCCCGGCCTCGACCGCGGCCAGCGAGTTCGCCGTCGCCATGCCGAGATCGTTGTGGCAGTGCGTCGCAAAGATCACCTCATCGGCGCCCGGCACCGTCTCGATCAGCCGTCGGATCAGCTCGGCGCTCTCGCGCGGCGCGGTATAGCCCACCGTGTCGGGGATGTTGACCGTGGTGGCGCCGGCCTTGATCGCGATCTCGATCACCCGGCAGAGGTAGTCCCACTCGGTGCGCGTCGCATCCATCGGCGACCATTGCACGTTGTCGGTCAGGTTGCGCGCGTGGCTCACCGTCTCGTGGATGCGCTCGGCCATCTCGTCCTGGGTGAGGTTCGGGATGGCGCGGTGCAGCGGCGAGGTGCCGATGAAGGTGTGGATGCGCGGCCGGGCGGCCTTTTTGACCGCCTCGAAGCAGCGGTCGATGTCGGGAAGTTGCGCGCGGGCGAGGCCGCAGATCACCGCCGATTTCGAGCGTTGGGCGATCTCCGAGACGGCGGCGAAATCGCCTTCCGAGGCAATGGGGAAGCCGGCCTCGATGATGTCGACCCCCATGTCGTCAAGCAGCTCGGCAATTTCGAGCTTTTCCGAATGGGTCATTGTCGCGCCGGGGCTCTGCTCGCCATCGCGAAGGGTCGTGTCAAAGATCAACACGCGGTTCTTGTCGTCTTGTGTCATGCTCTTGTCTCTTGAAAGATATTCTCCGGGGTTCGGGCGCGAACGGGCCTCCTCTGAGCGGTCGCGCCTGACGGCACGCTCAGAGGCGGGCTAGGAGAAGCAGGCCGAGCGACAGCGCCGCGCGGGGGGCGCGGGACAGGGTCGGGATATGGCCTTTGGTCAACATGGGGCGACTATACGCCGGTGGTCCCGAATGAAAAGTGCCTTTTTGCCGGGATTTGCGGCGCGGACGCGCTATTTTGGCCGGAATGGACAGACAACATGACATCAAGCGGGCGCTGGTGATCGGCGCCTCCGGCGGGATCGGCGGCGCGGTGGTGGCGGCGCTCGGGGCGCGCGGCGTGGAGGTGACCGGGCTGTCGCGCTCCGCAGATGGGCTCGACGTGACCGATGAGGCCGCGGTGGGGCGGCAACTGGGCGCGCTGGCGGGGCCGTTTGATCTGATCCTCGTCGCCACCGGCGCGCTGGAGATCGACGGTGCCGCGCCGGAAAAGACCATCCGCGACCTGACGCCCGGGGCGATGGCGGCGCAATTCGCGCTCAATGCCATCGGCCCGGCGATGGTGCTGAAACACGCGGTTCCCCTGCTGCCCAGGGACCGGCGGGCGGTGATCGCGGTGCTCTCGGCGCGGGTCGGTTCGATTGGCGACAACCGGCTGGGCGGCTGGTATGCCTACCGGGTCGCCAAGGCGGCGGTGAACCAGATGGTGCACAGCTTCGCCATCGAATTGGCACGCAGCCACCGGCAGGCGCTCTGCGTGGCGCTGCACCCCGGCACCGTGGCCACGGCCTTCACCGAAAAGTACCTCGGCCGGCATCCCGCGGTGCTCCCGGACGAGGCGGCGGAGAACCTGCTCGCGGTGATCGACGGTCTTGGTTCGGAGCAGACCGGCGGGTTTTACGACTGGGCCGGCAAGGCGGTGATCTGGTGAGCCGGCTGGTGCTGGTTCTGGGCGACCAGCTGAGCCCGGAAATCGCCGCGCTGAAGGTGGCGGACAAGGACCGCGACATCGTGGTGATGGCCGAGGTCACTGACGAGACCGGCTATGTGCCGCATCACCCCAAGAAGATCGCGCTGGTGCTGGCGGCGATGCGCAAGTTCGCCGCCCGCCTGCGCGATGACGGCTGGCAGGTGCGCTACAGCGAGTTGGATGACAGCGAGAACGCCGGCTCGATCGTCGGCGAACTTCTGCGCCGGTCCGAGGAGACCGGCGCCAGCGAGGTGCTGGCCACCGAGCCCGGCGAATGGCGGCTGATCACCGCCCTGCAGGAGGCGCCGATCCCGGTCAGCCTGCTCGAGGACGACCGCTTTCTGGCCTCGCACAAGGCGTTCGAGAGCTGGGCCGAGGGCCGCAAGAGCCTGCGGATGGAGTATTTCTACCGCGAGATGCGGCGCAAGACCGGCTATCTGATGGATGGTGACAAGCCTGAGGGCGGGCAATGGAACTACGACAAGGAGAACCGCAAGCCGCCGCCGGGCGAGGTGGGTTTTGGTGGGCCGATGGCCTTCACCCCGGATGCGACGGTCGAGGCGGTGCTCGACCTTGTCGAGGCACGCTTCAGCGACAACTTCGGCAGCCTCAGGCCGTTCACCCTTGCCACCGACCGCGGGCAGGCGCGCCGGGCCTTGGCGCATTTCATCAAGCACGCGCTGCCGAAGTTCGGCGATTACCAGGATGCAATGCTGAACGACGACCGGTTTCTCTATCACGCGCTGATCTCGCCGTACCTGAACATCGGGCTTCTGGACCTGCGCGAGGTCTGCGCGGCGGCGGAAGAGGCCTATCGCGCCGGCGATGCGCCGCTGAACGCGGTCGAAGGGTTCATCCGCCAGGTCATCGGCTGGCGCGAGTTCGTGCGTGGGGTCTATTTCCTTGAAGGGCCGGACTATCCGCGCAACAACAAGCTGAACCAGCAGCGGAAACTGCCCTGGCTCTACTGGGGCGGCGAGACGCGAATGACCTGTCTGGCCAAGACCGTGGAGCAGACCCGCGAGGAGGCCTATGCGCATCACATTCAGCGGCTGATGGTGACCGGCAATTTCGCGCTGCTGGCGGGGATCGACCCGGCCGAGGTGCACGAATGGTATCTCGCGGTCTACGCCGATGCCTATGAGTGGGTCGAGGCGCCCAATGTGGTGGGCATGAGCCAGTTTGCCGACGGCGGGCTGTTTGCTTCGAAACCCTATGTCTCGTCAGGGGCTTACATCGACCGGATGTCGGATTATTGCGGCTCTTGCGCCTATGACGTGAAGACCAAGCTGGGCGAGGGCGCCTGCCCGTTCAACCTGCTCTACTGGCATTTCCTCGATCGTCAGCGCGACCGGCTGGAGGGAAATGGCCGGATGGGCAACATGTACCGCACCTGGGACCGGATTGACGCGGGCAAACGGGCGCAAATTCTGGAGGAGGCGGAGGCGTTTCTGGAGCGGATGAGCGCCGGCGAGGTGGTGTGACACGGGCCGGGCAGGCGCGCGTGCGCCCCAGGTGGCGTGGGGTCTCTTGGCTGACGTAGAGGTCCCGGATCAGGTCCGGGACGCGGGCTCGTGTGGGGCTGACATCGCGCGGCGGTGGTCGCGATACAGCAGTGCGGCAGACTGTGAGGCGGTCAGTTGCGCGCCTGCCGCGTTGAGCGAATATGGCCCGCGCAGAGATCAGGTATTCATCGCGCCGCCTTCCGCGCGACCTAGACTTGATCCGGGGCCTCTTGGCTGACGGTGAGGTCCCGGATCAGGTCCGGGACGCGGGCTCGCGTGGGGCTGGCTTGGCGCGGCGGTGGTCGCGATACAGCAGTGCGGCAGACTGTGAGGCGGTCAGTTGCGCGCCTGCCGCGTTGAGCGAATATGGCCCGCGCAGAGATCAAGTATTCAGCGCGCCCCCTTCCGCGCGCCCCGGACTTGATCCGGGGCCTCTTGGCTGACGAGGAGGTCCCGGATCAGGTCCGGGACGTGGGGGCGCAGTGGGTGGCCGCCCGACCCCCGAACACCCCGCTCACTCCGCCGGGGCCGGCGCCTCTTCATCCTCGGCGCTCTCCTCGGCTGGCGTCTCGGGCTCGTCGGCCTGCACCAGCGCGCCGTTCTTCCACTCGCCAGAGGCCTCCTGGCCGGCGGCATAGCGCATGGTGCCCTCGCCTTGGCGCTTGCCGGCGACGAAAGTGCCCTCGTAGACATCGCCATTGGCATAGGTCGCCACGCCCTGGCCCGAGATCTCGCCGTTCTGCCAGTCGCCGATGTACTTGAACCCGTCGGGCATCGAGATCTCGCCCTCGCCGTGGCGCTGGCCGTCGCTGAACTGGCCGATATAGACCGTGCCGTCGGGATAGGTGGCGGTGCCCTTGCCGTGGCGGCGGCCGCGTTCCCACTCGCCCTCGTAGCGGTAGCCGTCGGCATAGGTCATCACGCCGAAGCCGTGGTTGCGGGCGTTCCTGAAGCCGCCCTCGTAGACCAGACCGTTGGGATAGGTGGCCTTTCCCTCGCCCTCGATCACCCCGTCGACCCACTGGCCCTCGTAGGTCGAGCCGTCGGGATAGGTGATATTGCCGATGCCATGCGCCAGATCGTTGCGGAACTCGCCGACGTAGATCGAGCCGTCGGGATAGGTGACGGTGCCGACCCCCTGGATCTTGCCGTCCTGCCAGTCGCCCTCGTAGCGATAGCCGTCCTCGCCGGTGAAGACGCCCTTGCCGTTGCGCTGGTCCTCGCGGAACTGGCCCTCGTAGACGTCGCCATTGGCATAGGTCACCCGGCCCTGGCCCGCGCGGCGGCCCTCGACCAGCTCGCCCTCGTAGACATCGCCGTTGGGCTGGATCAGCTTGCCGCTGCCGGAGATCTGGCCGGCGCGCCAGAGCCCCTCGTAGATCAGACCGTCGATCATCACCAGCTTGCCCTGGCCGTCGCGCAGCCCGTCCGAGACCCGGCCCTCGTAGGTGGAGCCATCGGGATAGGAGATCGTGGCATTGCCCTCCTTGACCCCATTGACCCAGTCGCCGTCATAGACATAGCCGCCGGGGCTGGTCATGATGCCGCGGCCGTGGTGCATGGCGTTGCGGAAACTGCCCTCGTAGCGCACGCCATTGGCGTAGATCGCCACCCCCTGACCGGTGATCTCGCCATCGGCCCAGGTGCCCTCGTAGGTGCCGCCGTCGGTAAAGGTGATCTTGCCGATGCCATGCGGCTTGCCCTTGGCGAACTCGCCCTCGTAGATCGAGCCGTTGGGAAAGCGCGCCACGCCGCGGCCCTTGATCTCGCCGGCGACCCACTGGCCGCGGTACTCATAGCCGTTGGGCAGCCGGTAGCTGCCCTCGCCATGCTGAAGCCCGTCCTGAAAGGTGCCCTCGTAGACCCCGCCATCGTCATATTGCTTGGTCAGCACATCGCCATCCTGCGACAGGGCCGGATAGGCGACGAGCAGTGCCAGCGTCACGCCTGCGATGCGGATGGTTTGCTTCATGTGCCCCAACTTGCCCCCGGATTGTGCTTTTCGAGGAAGGTAAAGGAGCGGGCCAGTGCAGACAATGCCTTTTGACCGCAGGCGATTGATCTGACGGGTTTCTTCACCTTTCGAGCCGGGGACGGCGGGTTTCTGCCGCGCGCCGGTCCCGGGGCGCGCCTGTCAGGGGACTGCCCGGCGCGCAGGCAGGACACCCTCCGGACGCCGCGGTTTTGCGACAGCCGGCGGCGGCGGGTCTTTTCCCTGCCGGTCGGTCCGGGTAAGGGAAGGGCGGGTTACCGAAAGGGCAGGACATGGCCGACACATTCCGCATCACGCTGGCGCAGCTCAACCCGATGGTGGGCGATATCGCCGGCAACGCGGCTCTGGCACGCGAGGCCTGGGAGGCGGGCAGGGCGGCCGGCGCCGATCTGGTGGCCTTTCCCGAGATGTTCATCGCCGGCTACAACGCCCAGGACCTGGTGATGAAGCCGGCCTTTCACACCACCGCGATCGAGGCGGTGCGGGCGCTGGCGCGCGACTGTGCCGAGGGTCCGGCGATCGCCATGGGCTGCCCCTGGGTCGAGGGGGCCGAGCTCTACAACGCCTACCTGATCTGCAAGGGCGGCGAGATCGTCGCCACCCAGCTCAAGCATCACTTGCCCAACGAGACGGTATTCGACGAAAAGCGCATCTTTGACAGCGGCCCGATGCAGGGGCCCTACGGCCTTGGCCCGCTCCGCATCGGCAGCCCGATCTGCGAGGATGCCTGGTTTCCCGATGTGGCCGAAACCCATGCCGAGACCGGCGCCGAGTTCCTGCTGGTGCCCAACGGCTCGCCCTATTACCGCGGCAAGTTCGACGTCCGGCTGAGCCACATGGTCGGCCGGGTGGTCGAGACCGGGCTGCCGCTGATCTATCTCAACTGCGTCGGCGGACAGGATGACCAGGTGTTCGACGGCGGCACCTTCGGCATCAACCCGCATGGCGAGATCGCCTTCCAGATGCCGGTGTTCGAGGCCGGGCTGGCGCATGTCGACCTTGACCGCACCGCCGAGGGCTGGCGCATCCGGCCCGGCGAGGTGGTGCAGCATCCCGGCGACTGGGAGCAGGATTACAACTGCATGGTGCTGGCGGTGCGCGACTACCTGCGCAAGACCGGCTTTTCCAAGGTGCTGCTGGGCCTCTCGGGGGGCGTCGACTCGGCGCTGGTGGCGGTGATCGCGGCGGATGCGCTGGGGCCCGAAAACGTGCGCTGCGTGATGCTGCCGTCGGAATACACCTCTCAGGGTTCGCTCGACGACGCCAGGGAGCTGGCCGAGCGGCTCGGCTGCCGCTACGACTACGTGCCGATTTCCGAGGGGCGGGCGGCGATCACCAACACGCTGGCGCCGCTGTTCGAGGGCACCGAGCCGGGGCTGACCGAGGAAAACATCCAGTCGCGGCTGCGCGGGCTGCTGCTGATGGCGATCTCTAACAAGTTCGGCGAGATGCTGCTGACCACCGGCAACAAATCCGAGGTGGCGGTGGGCTATGCCACGATCTATGGCGACATGGCCGGCGGCTACAACCCGATCAAGGATCTGTACAAGACCCGCGTCTTCGAGCAGTGCCGCTGGCGCAACGCCAACCACCGCGACTGGATGCAGGGGCCCGAGGGCGCGGTGATCCCGGTGTCGATCATCGAAAAACCGCCCTCGGCCGAGCTGCGCGACGATCAGAAGGACAGCGATTCGCTGCCCGACTACCCCGAGCTCGATGCCATCCTGACGATCCTCGTCGACGACGACGGCTCGGTCGAGGATTGCGTGGCGGCGGGCTTTGACCGGGCGACGGTGAAGAAGGTCGAGCACCTGCTCTACATCAGCGAGTACAAGCGCCACCAGTCGGCGCCGGGCACGCGGTTGAGCAAGCACGCCTTCTGGCTCGACCGCCGCTACCCGATCATCAACGGCTGGCGCGACCCCTCCTGACGCGGCCGCTTTTCCAGCCCTTGCGGCCTGTCATCGCGGATCATCGCCCGGCGAGGGCGCGGGCCAACTGGTTGGCGATGCGGGCGCCGCCCTTGGGCGTCGGATGCACCAGGTCGCGGGAATAGAGCGACAGATCGCGCGGGTCATAGACATCGCCCGCGTCGACGAAGCGCACCCAGGGCCGCAGGTCCGACGCGCGCTTCATCCGGATCTGGTAGTCTGCCAGCTCGTCGGTGCAGCCGGCAAACGGCCCGCCGCGCACCGACCCGGGATAGTAATCCATCCAGACCACCCGCGCCGCCCGGCTGCGCAGCAGATCAAGAAAGGCCGGCACTTCGCCTTGGCGCCCGTCCGGGCTGACCATCCGGCTCAGGGTCTGGTCGCAGCGCCGGCAGTCGCATTCGCGGGCCAGGTCGTTGGCGCCACCGTTGAGGATGATGATGTCCCATGGCCCGCCGGTCAGCTGCTGTCGGATCTCGCGTTGCAGCATCGAGCGGAAGTTGCCGGAATGCGAAAACGCCGCCCCCGGTGCGGCACGGTTGGTGACATCATAGCGCGGCAGGGTGCCAAGCAGCTGCGGGATCGAGTTGCCGCTGAGCTGGTTCCACCAGAGGATCGAGTCGCCGATCACCAGCACCCGCTCCTGCGCGCCGGCCAGAACCGGCTGAAGAACAAAGGCCAAAAGCACCAGGAACCGCGTCATGTCTCACCTCGCATCAAGGGGAGCCGCTCACTCCCACCATCTGTCAACTAAGGCGATGTCGTCGTCGGACCAGCCGAAATGATGCGCAAGCTCGTGCACCAGCACGTGGCGGACCAGATCAGCCAGGTCGATATCGCCCCGGTCACGCCACTCCGCGAGGATCGGTTCGCGGAACAGCCAGATCATGTCCGGTGTCAGCGGCTGGTCCAAGCTCGACTTCTCGGTCAGCGGGATGCCTTCGTAAAGCCCGGTGAGGTCGAGCGGATGATCGATGTCCAGCGCCTCGAGCATCTCGTCAGACGGCCAGTCGACAACCTGGATGATGACCGCCCGCGCGGCCGCGGCAAACGGATCGGGCAGGGCGTCGATCGCCTCTGCCGCCAGGTGTTCGAAGCCCTCGGCGTCGGGGGTCACAGCCGGGTGAGCGTGGCGTCCGGCAACAGCCGGTCGACGGTGGCCTTTTCGCAAAGCCGGGTGCCCAGCGTCATGCAGGCCGCGCCGGCGGCGACCACGCCCACCTTGAGGCAGTCCTCCACCGGCTCGCCCCGCGCCAGCGCCAGGGCAAAGGCGCCGACAAAGCTGTCGCCGGCGCCGACCTTGCTGACCACTTCGATCTTCGGCCCCACCGCGTGCCAAGACCCCTCGGCGTTCGACAGAACCGAGCCATCGGCGCCCCGCGCCACGATGATGTTTTTCGCCACGCCGCGCTCGACAAGGCTTTGGGCAAAGGCGGCGCTGTCCTCGCGGGTGGGCAGGGGGCGGTCGGCCAGCTCTTCGGCTTCGGGTCCATCCATGCGCAGGGCAAAGATGGTCTCATGCGGCTCGCGCGCCAGCTGAAACAGCGCCGGACCAGACGTGTCGACGATGATCTGCGCGCCGCGGCCCTTGATATGGGCCGCCAGGATCGACGGAAACTCCTTGGCCACGCCGGGCGGCTGCGAGCCCGAGAGCACCACCAGCGTATTGTCCGCCGCCGCCTGATCGATGCTGCGCAGGCCCCGGGCGACGTCTTCCTCGCCCCAGGCGTCGCCTGGCAGCACGAAGCGGTATTGCTGATTGTCGGATTGGTCGGTGACCGAAAAGCTGGTCCGGGTCTCGCCCGGCCCCTGAAAAGCCACCGTCGGCACCCCCTCGAGCGCCAGCAGCTGCAGGAGCTGCGCGCCGGTGGCGCCACCGATGGCGATCAGCGCGGTGGCATGGCCACCCAGCATCTGCACCGCGCGGGCGACGTTGATGCCGCCACCGCCGGGGTCGATCGAGGGATCGGTGCAGCGCAGCTTGTGCTCGGGATAGACCCGCGGCGCCGAGGTGGCGAAATCGACCGCCGGGTTGAGGGTGATGGTCAGGATATTGGTCTGCATCTGGGTTCCGATATGCGCGCGGCTCGCCGCAGTTAGCGCTCACAGTCTCACTCTCCGCCGCTGTTTTCCAGCCCTGGCAGTGCAGATTTCTGTCGTTTTCCACCCGCGGCGTCGCTATTCGCCGCGCGGAGGGGGGCGTTTCCGGGCATGGCACCGGCTGAGCCGCCAACCGGAACCCCCAGATGATCGCAGTCCACCAGGTGGCCGGCGCCTTCTCGCCCGCCGAATGCCACGACATCGTGACCCTTGCCGCCGCCTCCGAGGCCCGCGATGCACGTCTCGTCGGGCAATTGCGCGACCACAATCTGCGGCGCGCCGATCTGGTCTGGCTCGATGGGGTGGCGGGCGCTGACTGGGTGATGGACCGGGTCATCGACCTTGTGCGCGGGGCAAACCGCGATGTGTTCGGCTTCGACCTGCAGGATTTCTCGGAAAGCGCCCAGGTGGCGCGCTATGGCGCCGAGCGCGAAGGACATTTCGACTGGCATGCCGATATCGGTGACGGCCCGCTGGCGGCCCGGCGCAAGCTGACCATGGTGGTGCAACTGGCCGGCGGCGCGGCCTATGACGGCGGCGCGCTCGAGGTCATGCGCTCGGCCAACGTGGTGGTGGCGAACCGCGCATGCGGCACGGCGACGCTGTTTCCCTCTTTCCTGCTGCACCGGGTCACCCCGGTCACCCGCGGCGCGCGGCAGTCCCTGACCATCTGGGCCCATGGCCCGGCCTTCCGCTGAGCGAAGACCGGGGCCGCAGACGGGCCTTTCCTGGCTGGGGTCCGGCAAAACAGCCTGACCCCACCCCCTGCCACTCCGATCCGCCTTCTTCTGTTCACAAATACCCTCGGGGGAGTCCGGCTCTGCCGGGCGGGGGCAGAGCCCCCGTTTCGTCACAGCATCAACTGATAGGACATTGGCGTGTAGTGATAGCCGCCATCGCGCGCCTCGACGTAGCCGATTGCGGGGAAGGGCATGTGATAGCCGATGAAGGGCAGCCTGTCGGCGGCCATCATGTCCAGAAGCTCCTTGCGGGTGGCGGCGGCGGCGGATTTGTCCATGTCGAACTTCACTTCCCACTCGGGGTGGGCCAGCGACCAGACGTAGTGATTGGCGAAATCGGCCCCGATGATCAGGTTCTGGCCGCCGCTTTCCAGCCGATAGGCCATGTGGCCGGGCGTATGGCCGAAGGCTTCGACCGCCTCGATTCCAGAGGCGACGCTGTCACCGCCGGAAAGCATCTCCATCTGCTCGGCCAGCGGCCGCACCTTGGCCTCGAAGCCATCGTTGCCGGCGTTTGACCAATAGTCGAATTCGGTGGCACCGGTGACGTAGCGGGCGTTGGCGAAGGTCGTCCCGGCCTCGCCGGCCAGCCCGCCGATGTGGTCGCCGTGCATGTGGGTCAGCACCACCACGTCGATGTCACCGGGCGCATGGCCGGCGGCCTCGAGCGCGGCGGTGATGCCCTCGGGGTTGAGCCCGGTGTCAAAAAGCACCAGCTCGGACCCGGTGTTGACCAGCGTCGGCGTGAAGAAGAACTGCGCCTTGTCGGTCGGGATATGCGCTTGCTGCGAGGCCGCGGCGAATTCCTCCTCGCTGGCGTTTAGACCGAAGATGGTCTGCGGGTCCGGCACGGTGCGGGTGCCGGCAAGCAGCGTCGTCACCTCGAAGTCGCCCAGCTTCACCCGGCGGTAATCGGTGGTGTTGATGCCCTGTTGCGCGGCCTGCGCCTGAACGCCAGAGACCGCGAGTCCGGCAAGCGGTGTCGCGGCGGCTGAGGCCAGAAGGCCCCGACGGGTCAGTTTCGGTGTCATGCAATTTTCTCCCTGCAATGTGCGGACAAAGGTAACACGCTGTGACAGGGTTACCCTGTCGCTCACAATTTCGTGACGGCGGGGGTCCGCGAGGAGAGACCGGATGGCACAGTCAGACAACAAGACCCAACCCACCGGCGCTTCGGTGGCGGAGTTTCTGGCCGGGGTGACGCCGGTACGGCGGCGGGCGGACGCGCAGGCGCTTGATACGCTCTTCCGCGAGGTGACGGGCTTCGCGCCGCAGATGTGGGGCGAGAGCATCATCGGCTACGGGCGCTACCACTATCGCTATGCCAGCGGCCGGGAGGGCGACTTTCTGGCGACCGGGTTTTCCCCCCGCAAGGCCAGCCTGTCGATCTACATCATGCCGGGCTATGCCAATTTCGCCGATCTGCTGGACCGGCTGGGCAAGCACAAGACCGGGGTCTCCTGTCTCTATGTCAACAAGCTGGCGGATATCGACCTCGCGGTGCTGTCCGAGCTGATCCGTGCCGGGCTGCGGGATCTGCAGGGCCACTGGCCGGTGGCGCCGACCTGAGCGGGCCGAGACAGGGCCGCGGCCCGGCCTTGCGCCGGGGCCTCCTGGCGAGAGAGGGCGCGGACCGCACGGCGCGCGTGTGGCGGGCGGTGAGGCCCCGGCGCGAGGCCGGGCCGCGGGGTTGGGGCCGGGGCGCGGTCTTGGTTGGCGTCGGGGCTGGAGGTGAGGGAGAGGCCCCGGATCAGGTCCGGGGCGCGGGGGGGGTGCGGGCGGGTCGCATCAGGTCCGCGTCGGGGTTGGTGCGCGGCGACCGGGCGAGCTGGATCAGGTCGGGGGCGCCGGGGCCGGGAGGGTCCGGCGCAGGACCGAAGCGCCGTGTCGGGCTGGCGGGAAAGCTGGACAAGAGCGGCGGATCATGGGAAAGGCTCGGGCCAACAGGAGACCCCCATGACCACCACCCGTTTTGCCCCGTCGCCCACCGGCTATATCCACATCGGCAACCTGCGCACCGCGCTGTTCAACTGGCTGATCGCGCGCAAGGCTGGCGGCACCTTCATCCTGCGCATCGACGACACCGATCCGGAGCGGTCGAAAGAGGACTACGTCGACGCCATCAAGCAAGACCTCGAATGGCTTGGTCTGACATGGGACCGGGTGGAACGGCAATCCGAACGGCTTGAGCGCTATCAGGCCGCCGCCGAGACGCTGCGCGACAAGGGACGGTTCTACGAGGCCTTCGAGACCCCCACCGAGCTCGACCTCAAGCGCAAGAAGCAGCTCAATATGGGCCGCCCGCCGGTCTATGACCGCGCCGCGCTGGCGCTGTCTGACGCCGATAAGGCAAAACTGCGCGAGGAGCGCGGCCCCGGCGTCTGGCGCTTCAAGCTCGACCAGCAGCGGATCGAGTGGCGCGACGGCATCCTCGGCGACATCTCGATCGACGCGGCCTCGGTCTCGGACCCGGTGCTGATCCGCGCCGACGGCCAGATGCTCTATACCCTGGCCTCGGTGGTCGATGACACCGAAATGGGCGTGACCCATGTGGTGCGCGGCTCCGACCACGTCACCAATACCGCCACCCAGATCCAGATCATCGAGGCGCTGGGCGGCACCGCGCCTGCCTTTGCCCACCATTCGCTGCTCACCGGGCCGCAGGGCGAGGCGCTGTCGAAACGCCTGGGCACCCTGTCGCTGCGCGACCTGCGCGCGCGCGGGGTCGAGCCGATGGCGCTTCTGAGCCTGATGGCGCGGCTGGGTTCCTCCGACCCGGTCGAGTTGCGCACCGACATGGCGGCGCTGATCGAGGGCTTCGAACTGACGAAATTCGGCTCGGCCCCCACCAAGTTCGACGAGCAGGACCTCTATCCGTTGACCGGCCGCTTCCTGCAGACCCTGAGCTTTGCCGACGTGGCCGCGGACATCCGCGCGCTGGGCGTGCCGGACGATCAGGCCGAACGGTTCTGGATGGTGACCCGCGAGAACATCTCGACCAAGAGCGAGCTCAAGGCCTGGTGGGAGATGTTCCGCGACGGCGCCGAGCCGGTGATTGCCAAGGAGGACGCGGCGTTCGTGGCCGAGGCGATGGCGTTGCTGCCGGCGGGTCCGTTCGATGGCGAGACCTGGGGCCGCTGGACCGGCGAGGTCAAATCCGCCACCGGACGCAAGGGGCGGGGGCTGTTCATGCCGCTGAGGAAGGCGCTGACCGGCATGGAGCGCGGGCCGGACATGTCCGACGTGATGCCGCTCCTGCAGGTGGTCAAGGCGCGGGGCTGAGGCGGCAGAGGGGGCTCTGCCCCCGTCGCCTGCGGCGACCCCCCCGAGGGTATTTTTGAACAGAAGAAGCAAGGGGCGCGATGTGCGCCCTCAGTGCATCCGTGCGCCGTTGGCGACCGGTTGGTCGGGGGCCAGAAGGACGACGCCGCCGGCGGCGTCGCTGAGGCCAAGGGTCAGAACCTCTGACATGAAGGGGCCGATCTGGCGCGGTGGAAAGTTGACCACCGCCATCACCTGTCGGCCGATCAGGCTGTCGGGCGTGTAATGGTCGGTGATCTGGGCCGAGGTCTTCTTCTCGCCGATCTCGGGGCCGAAATCGATCCAGAGCTTGAGCGCGGGTTTGCGCGCCTCCGGGAAGGGTTCGGCGCGCAGGATGGTGCCGGCGCGGATGTCGACCTTGAGGAAATCGTCGAAGCTGATCTCAGCCATTGCTGAGCTCCTTCGAGCGCTCGGTCGCGGCCCTGACCGCGCGGTTCAGCAGCGGCCCGAAGCCGGTCTCGGCATCCATCAGCACCTCGAGCGCGGCTTGCGTCGTGCCATTCGGCGAGGTGACATTCCTGCGCAGCTGGGCCGGGCTGTCCTCGGCGGTCTCGGCCAGCACGCCGGCGCCGCCGACGGTGGCGCGCGCCAGTTGCATCGCCAGCCCGGCGGGCAGGCCCTGGGCTTCGCCGGCGGCGGCCAGGGTCTCGATCAGGTGGAAGACATAGGCCGGGCCGGAGCCGGAGACGCCGGTGACCGCGTCCATCTGGCCCTCGTCCTCAAGCCGCACGGTCTGGCCCACCGCCTGCAGCAGGCTTTCGGCCAGCGCCATGTGCTCCTCAGAGACCCGGGCATTGCCGATCAGCGCGGTGATGCCGCGGCCGACGGCGGCGGGGGTGTTGGGCATGGCGCGGATGATCGGGCTTTCGGTGCCCAGCACCGCCTCGAAGCGCGCCAGGGTGACGCCGGCGGCGACCGAGAGAAACAGCGTTTCGCCGCTGGCCATGGATTGGATCGCGGGCAGGGCATCGCCCATCATCTGCGGCTTGACGGCGATCAGCACGATGGCGGGTGAGGCCGGCAACTCGGCGTTGAGACTGACGCCGGTGGCCTGCAGCCAGTCGGACGGGGCGGGATCGATCACATGCACCGATGTGGCGGGCAGACCGTCACTCAGCCAGCCCTGCAGCATGGCCGAGCCCATCTTGCCGCAGCCCAATAGCACGAGGCCGCGACGGGCCAGATCGTTCGAGGTCATCGCCCCCTCCTGTCCTTGCATTCGGGGGCGAGTGTTACGCGCGGCCGTAGGCCTCTGCAATGGCAACCTGCAGCGCTTCTTTCGGGCTGCGATCGCCCCAGACCACGAGCTGCAGCGCCGGGTAGTAGCGCTCGGCGCTGGTCACCGCGGCGCTGATCATCGTGTCGATCTGTTCCGGGCTCGCGACCTGTCCGCCGGCCAGGACCAGCCCGTAGCGATAGACCATCAGCTGGTTCTCGCCCCACCAGGTGAAGGCGCCGGCCCAGCATTGGTCGTTGATCGCATTGATCGCCTCGCAGAGCTGCGGGGTCTTCTCCTCCGGCGGCTCCATCTCGAAGCTGCAGATCAGCCGCAGCGTCTCGTCATAGGCGGACCAGGCCAGGGTGATCGAATAGGTGCGCCACTGGCCCTCGACGGCCATGGCGATCTGGTCGTCGTGGATGCGGTCGAAGTCCCAATCGTTGTGGTCGGCGATATGCTCGACGATGTCGATCGGGTGGAGATCGTCCTCCAGGTACTGCTCGGAAAGTGCCATGCGCCACCTCTTTGTTTTGATAGCGCGAGGGGGTGGCAGCGCCCCAAGCGCTAGGTGCCTGCTCTAGGGGCGGTGGGCGTATCCGCTGCCCCTACCTGATATGGTGACGGTCGGCCCCTCTCAAGTAAAGCGATATTTCGGTGACCCCCTCAATAAGTTGTGGATGGAATGGTGCAGAGCACTAAACTTTTGCACAGGCTTCCGGGTCTGCCCCCAGCGGGCCCCGGGGGCAAAAAGGGGATGCGCCGGCGATTGCGGCAGGGTAGGGTCGGTCTGGCCCACGCCGGCGGGGTTCATCATGGAAGGGGCCAACCGGCGCAATGACCAAGGACCGCGAGTTTCCGACCGAAGAGACCCCTGCGCATCGAGCAAGGCTGGTCGATCCGAACCGACTGGCGGCGCTTGCCCGCACCCGGCTGATGGACAGCGAGACCGAGGCGGTGTTCGACCGCACGGTGCGCATCGCCACCGAGGCGATCGGTGTGCCGGTGGGGTTGTTGTCGCTGGTCGACGGCCAGCGGCAGTTCTTCAAGGCGCAGATCGGTCTGCCGGAGGAGACGGCCCGCGCCCGGCAGACGCCGCTGTCGCATTCCTTTTGCCAATATGTCGTCAGCCTCGACACGCCGCTGACCGTCACGGATGCCCGCGAGCATCCGCTGTTGCGCGAGAACATGGCGATCGAGGATCTCGACGTGATTGCCTATGCCGGCGTGCCGGTGCATGCGCCGGATGGTCAGCCCCTGGGATCATTCTGTGCCATCGACAGCCAGCCGCGTGAGTGGACCGCGCGCGAGCTGCGCATCCTGACCGGGCTGTCAGAGCTGCTCGAGGCCGAGTTCAGGCTGCGCCATGAGGTGCAGATGCGCCAGATGCTGGCCGAGGAACTGCATCATCGGGTCAAGAACCTGTTCACCATCACCGGTGGCATGATCACCATGACCGCCCGCATGACAGAGACCAAGGACGAAATGACCACCGCCCTGCAGGGCCGGCTGGCGGCGCTGTCACAGGCGCATGACATCATCCGCCCGGCCATCACCGGCGAGGCGGTGAGCAGCGGCGACGCGGTGGTCTCGACGCTTCTGGCGACGCTGATCGAGCCGCATGTTGTGCCCGGCGGCAATCACATGACGCTCGACGGGCCGAACCTGATCCTCGGCGCCTCCTGTGCCACCCAGCTGGCGCTGGTGGTGCATGAGCTGGCGACCAATGCGGCGAAGTACGGCGCGCTCTCGGTGCCCGAGGGGCGGCTGAGCATCGTGTGGCGGGAAGACGCCGGCCAGTTCCGGCTGAGCTGGCGCGAAACCGGTGGCCCAGCGAGCGAGTGGCCGCCACAGCGGCAGGGTTTTGGCAGCAGGCTGATCTCGATGACGGTGACAGGCCAGTTGCGCGGCACGCTGAAGAGCGACTGGCTGGCGGACGGTCCGCACCACGAGATCGCGATTCCGATGGAGGAACTGGCGCGGTAGGCGAGGCCCCGGTCTGCACCGGGGCCCGCAGTCATGCTGGCGGTCAGCCGCGCGGTTCGGAGCGCAGGCCCTTGACGATGGCGACGCAGATCATCAGCAGGATCACCGTGAACGGCAGACCGGTCGAGATCACCATCGCCTGCAGCGAGACCAGCCCGCCGCCGAGCAGCAGGGCAATGGCCACGAGGCCTTCGAAGGTGCACCAGAACACCCGCTGCGGCATCGGTGCGTCGACCTTGCCGCCGGCGGTGATGGTGTCGATCACCAGCGAGCCCGAGTCCGACGAGGTTACGAAGAACACGATCACGAGGATGATGCCGATGGTCGAGGTGATCGCCGCGAAGGGCAGGCCTTCGAGCATGGCAAAGAGCGACAGAGGTGGGTTGTAGCTGTCGATCACCTGCGCCTTGACCGCGCTGGCGGCGGGGTCTGCGATCACCTGTTCGATTGCCGCGCCACCGAAGACCGCCATCCACAGCAGGCAGACAAACGACGGGATGATCAGCACGCAGGTCACGAATTCGCGCACCGTGCGGCCGCGGCTGACCCGGGCGATGAACATGCCGACGAAGGGTGACCAGGAAATCCACCACGCCCAGTAGAAGGCGGTCCAGCCCTGCATGTAGCCGGTGTCTTCACGGCCGTGCGGGTTCGACAGCGGGATGACCTCCTGGAAATAGGCCAGGATGCCGCGGCCGAACTCGGTCAGGATGGTGCCGGCCCCGGCCGCCACGAGGACGAAGAGCAAGAGCAGCAGGGCGATCACCATGTTGATCTCGGACAGCACCTTGACGCCGCCGTCAAGACCGCGAAGCACCGAGATCAGCGCAACCGCGGTGATCGCCACGATCAGCACCACCTGTACCGTCACGCTCATCGGCACGCCGTAGACGTATTCCAGCCCGGCGTTGGCCTGTTGCGCGCCGAAGCCCAGCGAGGTGGCGAGGCCAAAGAGGGTGGCAAACACCGCGAGGGTGTCGATGACATGGCCGGTCCAGCCCCAGACCCGTTCACCGAAGATCGGGTAGAAGGCCGAGCGGATGGTCAGCGGCAGCCCCTTGTTGTAGGTGAAAAGCGCCAGCGCCAGCGCCACCACGGCATAGATCGCCCAAGGGTGCAGCGCCCAGTGATAGGAGGTCGCGGCCAGCGCCATGCGGCGCGCCTCGGCCACATTGGCCTCGATCAGCGTGCCATCCTCGGCAAACGGGCGCACCACGCCCAGCGGCTCGTCGCCCCAGGGGGTGCCGAAGTAATAGACCGGTTCCAGCACACCGAAGAACATCAGCCCGATGCCCATGCCGGCGGCAAACAGCATGGCGAACCAGCCGGGGTAGCCGTAGTCGGGGGTGGCATCCTGCCCGCCCAGCCGCACCGAGCCCCAGGGCGAAACGATCAGGAACAGGCAGAACAGCACGAAGATATTGGCCGACCAGAGGAAGAACCAGTCGAAGTTGGAGGTCAGCGCCGGGCGCAGCCAGCCGAAGAACTCTTCGGCCTGGGCGGGTGCCAGCAGCGCGTAGGCCACGAAGGCGACGATCGAGAGGCCCGAGATCAGGAAGACGGGATTGTGGATATCGAGGCCGATCGGGCCGACGCTGGTCTCGATATTGTCCTGTCCGACCTCGTAGTCGGTGTCGATGACATTCGCCGCGCCCTCCGGCGCGGGAATGCCCTGATCGGTGGTGGTGTCTGTCATTGCATGATGTCCTTGCCCTATGGGTTCTTTCATCAGTCTGCGTCGGGTGCCGGCACCGGGAAGGCGGCCGGGCGTTCAAGCGAAACAGGCCGGGGGAAGCCCGGCCTTGGCGCGCAGGCGGGGGCCTGCGGATCACTCAGAGATGCACGGCCCGGAGGGGGATCGAACGGGTCGCGCCCAAGTGATGGTAGCGGGAAAAGGCGTTGATTTCAAACGGAAGGTGCCGGTTTTCGGGCAGGGGGCTGAGCGGGGCGGTCTGAGGCACGTCGGCGCATTGAAGCAATTGACGGTTTCGCCCCGAGCGTCAGCAGCGGTCATTTGGCGCTTTGGCTCGTTGTTTTGCGAGCATGGCAGCCTGACGATCCGCTGTTCAGGTCAGGGCAGAGTTGTCTGTCCCATGTTGTTCTCCGCTTTGAGCCGCCCGCTGTTGGGCACCGCGCGTCAACAGCGGGCAGCAAGCCCGCCGCGCATCGTCCTGCCAAAGGCATGCCTCTGGCAGGACGCCCCCCTCGGCACGGCGATGCGCGGCTCCGAAAAGACCCCGGGTCCGGCAGCTCGCAGCAGCTGAACGTTTCGGCCGGAAAACGCCAAAAGGCCGGGGTCTCCCCCGGCCTTTCACTTCTACCCGATGCCGACCGATCAGCCCTGCTTGCTCTCCAGCTTGTCGAGCCGGGCCTTCAGCATCTCGTTCTCTTCGCGCGCCTTCTGGGCCATGCCGCGCACCGCGTCGAACTCTTCGCGGGTCACGAAATCGCGATCCGCCAGCCAGCGGTCGAGCATCGATTTCATCGCGGTTTCGGCCTCGGTCCGGGCGCCCTGGGCCACGCCCATGGCGTTGGTCATCAGTTGCGACAGGTCGTCGAATACCTTGTTGCGGGTCTGCATGGGGTCTCTCCGTTACATTTGTTACCTATATGGCCCCCAGGACCCCGGGCGACAAGGTTGACCTCGGCAAAAGCGAAAGGCAAAGGAGCCGCATGGCATCACCCATTCCCTTCCCCCCGCTCAGCCCCGAGATTTTCTCGATCGATCTCTTCGGCATGAGCTTTGCCCTGCGCTGGTACGCGCTGGCC
Organism: Marinovum sp.; assembly: GCF_034669705.1. Lineage (GTDB taxonomy): Bacteria > Pseudomonadota > Alphaproteobacteria > Rhodobacterales > Rhodobacteraceae > Marinovum. Next base: position 95,787 of record NZ_JAXMOR010000002.1, on the reverse strand, counting down.
TATATCGTCGGGATCGTGGCCGGCTGGATGCTGGCGGTGCGGCTGCTGAAACGACCCGCGCTGTGGCAAGGCGACAGCCCGCCGCTGACCCCGGCGCAGCTCGAGGACCTGATGACCTGGATCATCCTCGGCATCATCCTTGGCGGGCGTCTGGGCTTCGTGCTGTTCTATCAGCCGGGCTACTACCTGAGCCACCCGGGCGAGGTCCTGATGATCTGGCAGGGCGGCATGGCGTTTCACGGCGGTCTTCTGGGCGTCGCCCTCGCGGCCTGGATCTGGAGCGCGCGCAACGGCGTGCGCCGGCTGCCGCTGGCCGACCTGATGGCGCTCGGCGCCTGGCCGGGGCTGCTGTTTGGCCGGTTGGCAAACTTCGTCAACGCCGAGCTTTGGGGCCGGCCGACCGATCTGCCCTGGGCGGTGGCCTTTCCCGGCGCGGCGGCGCAGGATTGCGGTCAGCCGGCGGGCGCGCTCTGCGGCCGCCACCCGAGCCAGCTCTACGAGGCCGGGCTCGAGGGGCTGCTGCTCGGTGCGCTGCTGCTCTGGCTGGCGCTGGCGCGCGGTTGGCTGAAGACGCCGGGGCGGATCGCGGCGCTGTTCTTTGCCGGCTACGGCGCGGCGCGGTTCCTTGTCGAATTCTTTCGCCAGCCCGACGCGCAGTTCGTCACCGCCGGCAACCCGCTGGGCCTGGCCTTTCAGGTTGGCGGCTGGGGGCTGACCATGGGGCAGCTTCTGTCGCTGCCGATGATCGTCATCGGGCTCTGGCTGGTGGCACGGAACCGTCCGGCATGAGCGCCCTGACGGCGATCCTGCGGGAACGCATTGCCGCCGAAGGACCGATCTCTCTGGCCGATTACATGGCGACCTGCCTGCTGCATCCCGAGCACGGCGTCTATACCGGACGCGATCCGCTGGGGGCGGCGGGCGATTTCACCACCGCGCCGGAAATCAGCCAGATGTTCGGCGAGCTGACCAGCCTCGCGCTGGCGCGGGCCTGGATCGATCAGGGCCAGCCCGCCTTTACCCTCGCCGAGCTGGGGCCGGGGCGGGGCACGCTGATGGCCGATATCCTGCGGGTCGGACGCAAGGTGCCGGGATTTCTCGACGCCGCCCAGGTGGTGCTGGTTGAGGCCTCGCCGCACCTGCGGGACCGTCAGAAGGCAGCGCTGGAGGGTCACCAGGTGGCTTGGACCGATCACGCCGACAAGCTGCCGCAGGCGCCGCTCTGGCTCATTGCCAACGAGTTCTTCGACGCGCTGCCGGTGCGCCAGTTCGAGCGCCGCGGCACCGGCTGGTGCGAGCGCCGCGTCGGGGCGCGCGACGGTGCGCTGGTGCTGGGGCTGACCGAGGCCACGGAGGTGGCGGCGTTGGCGCATCGGCTCGACGACACCCGCGAGGGCGACGTGGTGGAACTGACCCCGAGCCTGCCGCCGATCGCCGAGGCCATCGGCCAGCGGATCGCCGATCACGGCGGCGCGGCGCTGATCGTCGACTACGGCGACTGGCGCTCGCTGGGCGACACGCTGCAGGCGTTGCGGCGTCATGAACGGGTCGACCCGCTGGCCGCGCCGGGCGAGGCCGATCTCACCACCCATGTAGACTTCGAAGCCATCACCGCGGCTGTGCCTTGTGCCCATACCCGCCTCACGCCGCAGGGCGTCTTTCTCGAGCGGCTTGGCGTGACCGCCCGCGCCCAGCAATTGGCCGCCGGCCTGCAGGGCGCCGCGCTTGAGAACCATGTGGCGGCACATCGGCGGTTGACGCACCCCGAGGAAATGGGAACTCTCTTCAAAGTGCTGGGGCTGCTGCCCGAGGGCGCCCCGCCGATAGCCGGACTGGACACATGACGCTGGAAATCCTCACCTCCGATCTGCTTGCCCCGCTGAAACACGGGTTCTTCACCCGCCGTGGCGGCGCCTCGTCCGGGGTGTTCCAGGGGCTCAATTGCGGCCAGGGCTCCTCCGATCAGTCCGAGATCGTGGCGATCAACCGCGGCCGGGTGGCCGCGAGCCTCGACCTGCCGCCGGAGCAGCTGGTGACGGTGTACCAGGTGCATTCCGCCCTGGCGGTGCCGGTCGAGGCCCCATTCGACACGCCGCCGCGCGCCGATGCGCTGGTCACGGCGACACCGGGGCTGGCCCTCGGGGTGCTCAGCGCCGATTGCCAGCCGGTGCTTTTTGCCGACCACCGGGCCGGGGTGATCGGCGCGGCCCATGCCGGCTGGCGCGGCGCGCTCGACGGGGTGCTCGAGGCGACGCTCGACGCGATGGAGGCGCTGGGGGCCGCGCGCGAGGACGTGCAGGCAGTGATTGGCCCGGCGATCTCGCAAAGCGCCTATGAGGTCGGTCCCGAGTTCGTCGAGGACTTCATGGCGGAGGACCCGCAGAGCGCGCAGTTCTTTGCCCGCGGCAAGGGCGACCGCTATCTGTTTGATCTGCCGGGCTTCGGGCTTTACCGGCTGCGACTGGCCGGGGTGGGCGAGGCCGAATGGTGCCGCCATTGCACCTATGCCGATGCCGACCGGTTCTATTCCTACCGCCGCTCGGTCCACGCCGGCGAGGCCGACTATGGCCGGCTGATGTCGGCGATAAGGCTCTGATTGCGGCGGGGGCCGGGCGGGGGGCTGCCTTGGTGCGGCCATAGTGTCACCTGACAGATCGGCCGGAATGGAAATAACCTTCTGAAAGATTTAATAAAAACCGTCCTCCGCGTCGGCCACCATTGAGGTGTTGCGGCGGCGGCGATGTCCTCGGAAATCCATCTGCCTGCCGCATGTCTGCCGGAAACCTTCGCCATAGTGATCGCACAAGCGCGGCCCCCTGCCGCCCGATCACATATGAGGTCAGCGACATGAAAACCCGGTTCATCACATCCGCCGTGCAGCGTGCGCGGGAGAGCAAGATCGATCTGCCCTTTGCCCGCGGCCAGCGCCGCGCCGAGATGATTGCCCGCCGCAAACCGGTCGTCGAGGTCCGCAAGAGTGCCTGACTGCGCTGCCCTCTTGGGCCGCTTGAGCAAAAGCCGCGTTCCCGTGCAAGGGCGCGGCTTTTGCCTGTTGCGCCGGGCCGATTCGCGGGGGCCGGCAAATGTGGCAGCGGTGTTGTCATCGCCGCGACAATCCCGCCGGCCAGCGGCGGATTGGTCGGCCCGGGCCATCCAATCGGTGCCCGGCTTTGACGGATCGGCGACGATCTGGTTCTTTGGTCGCGCTAGATGCGACGTTCACAGTCAATCTGTCGTTGTCGGTGGGGGCCGACGCGGATGTGACCCAAACTCTGGGAGCATATCATGACGAGTCCCCTCTTGCCGCACCAGCGGCGCAACGCCGGCGCACAGAACCTGCCGGTTCCCGCAGTCGAACGCTTTTCCCGCGCCGAGACCAGACCCCGCCGCGACATGCCGATGATGCGGCGGATGGAAACCCTGTCGCTCACGTCCAACTACGAGATCGCGGAACAGAGCCACGTGGTGCCGCAGACCGAGGTCTTCGAGCGTGCGGTCTCGGGCTTTGCCCGCGGCACGGTGCTCGCCACCCCGGACGGGCCGCTGGCGATCGAGGATCTGCTGCCGGGCGACACGGTCAATTCCTCTGAAGGGCCGCAGCGCGTGCTCTGGATCGGGTCGGCGGCGATCATGCCGGGGCAGGCGCAGCCGGGCAGCATGCTCGACGGGCTGATCCGGGTCACCGCCGAGGCCTTTGGCATGGGCCGTCCGGGCAACGATGTGGTGCTTGGCCCCGGTGCCGCGATCCTGCACAACCCGCCGCAGTTCCGTGCCGCCAACGGCCAGGGCCACGTGCTGACGCCGCTGCAGGACTTCATTGACGGGGTGAGCGTTTTCAAGGTGACGCCGCCGAGCGCGGTCAAGGTCTATCATCTGGCGCTCGGCCGCCATGCCGCGGTGCAGGCCGGTGGCCTTGAGGTCGAGACCTATCATCCCGGCAGCGGCAACGTCACCCGCATGGGCGAGAACGCGCAGCGGCTTTACTTGTCGCTGTTTCCCTTCCTGATGCATCCGCGCGATTTCGGCCCCTTGGGCTTTCCGCGGGTCGAGCTGGAGATGCTCGAAGGCCTGCGGCTGGGTTAGTCCAGTCTCAGTGCCGTGCTGCGGGTCTCGAGGCTCTGGCCGTCCCGCAGCAGCGTCACGCTCAGCCTGTAGCTGCCGGCCGGCCAGCCTCCGGGCTGCGCCTTGCGGCCGGCGGCCCGGAACAGCACCGCCTGCGGCCTGTCGATCGGCGCGTCATGGCCGATCACCCGGCCCGAAGGCCCTTCGATCACGATCCGCAGGCTGTCGCCGGCGCGCGCGCCGAAGACCTGGCCAAAGCCGACCAGGGCGGTGTCACGCCGGGGCGGGGCGTCATCGGCGCTGCCCTCGGTGATCTCGGCAAGGCTCGGGACGCGCTGCGCAAATCCCACCGAGAGCAGCCCGCCGGGGCGATAGGCCGGCGTGTCCTGCCAAAGCGTTGCCGCGCTGTCGCAGGTCCCGGCCCCTTCGGGGGCAAAGGGATCGATGACCTCGCCGTCGCGGCGCAGGGTCAGGTGCAGATGCGGGAATTGCGTGCGGCCGCTCAGCCCGACTTCGCCCAGTGGCGTACCGGCGGCGACCTGCTGGCCGGGCGTCACCGCCACCGACCCGTTGCGCAGGTGGCAATACTGGGTTTCCCAGCCCTCGGCGTGGGTGATGGCGATGCCATTGCCGCAGTCCTGCCCCGACAGGTCCTGGCCGTCATACAGCCGGTCGGCCACCCCGTCGCGCAGCCCCCGCACCACGCCGGGGGCGGCGGCGCGGACGGTGACGCCGGCGCTCATGTCCGCGATGGAGGGCAGGGCGATGTCGGTGCCCTGGTGGCCGTCGTAGCTCAGCCCCTCGCAGGTGTAATCCCGCGCGCCCGGGCCGGGATCATGATCGAGATAGTGCTGGATGTGACAGGTCTCGCCCAGGGTGCAGTCGACGGGGAAGACCAAAGAAAAGGGCTCGGCCGCCACGAGGGAGGCCGAGCCCGAAATCAGGCAGGCAGCGAGCCTGCGGATCATTCCGCGGTGAGCAGCGGCGGCTTCTTGCCGGTCAGGCGCGGGTTGTCCGGGCCGCTCATCTGCAGGTCGATCTTGCCGTCCTTGACGCCGACGCGGACGATCCCGCCCTTGGCCAGCTTGCCGAACAGCAGCTCTTCGGCCAGCGGCTTCTTGATGTGCTCCTGGATGACGCGGGCGAGGGGGCGTGCACCCATCTTGTCGTCATAGCCCTTGTCGCCCAGCCATTCGGCCGCCGCCTTGGACAGCTCGATGGTGACATTGCGATCCATCAGCTGCGCCTCAAGCTGCAGCACGAACTTCTCGACCACCTGAGAGATCACGGTTTTCGGCAGCGGCTTGAAGCTGATGACCGCGTCGAGCCGGTTGCGGAATTCCGGCGTGAAGGTGCGCTCGATGGCAGCGGTGTCCTCGCCCTCGCGCCGGTCGCGGCCAAAGCCGATGGCAGCCTTTGCCTGTTCCTGTGCGCCGGCGTTCGAGGTCATGATCAGGATCACGTTGCGGAAATCCACCGTCCGGCCGTTGTGATCGGTCAGCGCGCCGTGGTCCATCACCTGCAGCAGGATGTTGTAGACATCCGGATGCGCCTTTTCCATCTCGTCGAGCAGCAGCACGCAATGCGGGTGCTGGTCAACGCCATCGGTCAACTGGCCGCCCTGGTCGAAACCGACATAGCCCGGAGGCGCGCCGATCAGCCGCGAGACCGCGTGTTTCTCCATGTATTCCGACATGTCGAAGCGCAGCAGTTCCACGCCCAGCGTATCCGCCAGCTGCTTGGCCACCTCGGTCTTGCCGACGCCGGTGGGGCCGGCAAAGAGGTAGTTGCCGATCGGCTTTTCAGGCTCGCGCAGGCCGGCACGGGCCAGCTTGATCGCCGAGCTGAGCGCCACGATGGCATCGTCCTGGCCAAAGACCACGCGTTTCAGGCTGGCTTCAAGATCCTTGAGCACCTCGGCATCGTTCTTCGAGACGTTCTTCGGCGGAATGCGGGCGATCTTGGCGACCACATCCTCGATCTCCTTGGTGCCGATGGTCTTGCGGCGGCGGCTCTCCACCACCAGATGCTGCGCCGCCCCGGCCTCGTCGATCACGTCGATCGCCTTGTCGGGCAGTTTCCGGTCGGTGATGTAGCGCGCCGAGAGCTCCACGGCCGTCTTGATCGCGTCCGCGGTGTACTTGATGTGGTGGTGATCCTCGAAATAGGGCTTCAGGCCCTTGAGGATCTTCACCGAGTCCTCGACCGAAGGCTCGACCACGTCAATCTTCTGGAAGCGCCGCGCGAGCGCCCGGTCCTTCTCGAAATGCTGGCGGAACTCCTTGTAGGTGGTGGAACCCATAGTGCGCAGCTTGCCGCCCTGAAGCGCCGGTTTCAGCAGGTTGGAGGCGTCCATCGCCCCACCAGAGGTGGCACCGGCGCCGATCACGGTGTGGATCTCGTCGATGAAGAGCACCGCGTCGGGGTGTTCCTCAAGCTCGTTGACCACCGCCTTCAGCCGCTCCTCGAAGTCACCGCGATAGCGGGTGCCGGCCAGAAGCGCGCCCATGTCGAGCGAATAGATCGTGGTGTTTGCCAGCACCTCGGGGGTCTCGCCGGACTCGATCTTGCGGGCCAGGCCCTCGGCGATGGCGGTCTTGCCGACACCGGGGTCGCCCACCAGCAGCGGGTTGTTCTTGCGCCGGCGGCAGAGCACCTGGATGCAGCGCTCGACCTCGCTCTCGCGGCCGATCAGCGGATCGACGTCGCCAAGGCGGGCCTTCTCGTTCAGGTCGACACAGTATTTGCCGAGCGCGCTTTCCTTCTGATCGGCCTCTGGCGTGCTGTCGGTGGACTGGCTGTCGTCGTCCATGTCCTGCGCGCCGGTCACCGGACGGGCCTCGCCATAGGCGGGGTCCTTGGCGACGCCATGCGCGATGAAATTCACCGCGTCATAGCGCGTCATGTCCTGCTCCTGCAGGAAATAGGCGGCATTCGACTCGCGTTCGGCAAAGATCGCCACCAGCACGTTGGCGCCGGTCACCTCGGTGCGGCCCGACGATTGCACGTGGATCGCCGCGCGCTGGATCACCCGCTGGAACGCCGCCGTCGGCACCGCCTCGGAGCCTTCGATGTCGGTCACCAGGTTCGACAGGTCGGTGTCGACGTATTCCACCAGCTTGGTGCGCAGCTCCTCGGTGTCGACCGAGCAGGCCTTCATCACGCGGGTTGCGTCGGGTTCGTCGATCAGCGCCAGCAGCAGGTGCTCCAGCGTTGCGAATTCATGCGAGCGGCTGTTGGCCAGGGCCAGGGCCGCGTGGATCGCCTGTTCAAGCGTATTAGAGAATGAAGGCACTCTGCGTGCTCCTTCTGATCTGTGTCGGCGGCGAAAGACGCCCTGCCAACCGTGGCCTCATAAGGTTAAAGTTTGGTCGATCCCGGCACCGCTTCAAGTTTTTTCTTTGCGTTACCGGTCACATTTCCAAACTGTGTGTGCACAGCGCCGTGATATGCGGCAGCGCAGCGAAGCCTAGGAGAAGCTGTCGCGACGCTTCCGAACCTCGGTAAAGACGGCCAGGGGATCGCCGTCTGCCAGACCGACCGTCGCCTGAACCGCCGGGACATGGCAGCGCAGAAACGGGTTGGTGTCGAGCTCGAGTGCAAGGGTTGTGGGGACGGTGGCGCGCCCCGCTGCGCGCGCCGCCGCAATCTCGTCTCTGCGAGAGATAAGTCGCGCATTGTCGGGTTCAATGGTCAGGGCAAAGCGGACATTGGTTTCGGCATATTCATGGCCCGAGCAGACAGTGGTCTCGGGGGGCAGGGCGGCCATCCGCGACAGGCTGTCGAACATCTGCGCCGGCGTGCCCTCGAACAGCCGGCCGCAGCCCAGGTGCATCAGGCTGTCCATTGTCACCAGGATCGCCGAGGTCGGCAGGTGATAGGCGACATGGCCCACGGTGTGGCCCGGCACCTCGAGCACCTCGACGCTCTCGCCGCCAAGCGCAACGACGTCGCCCTCGGACACCTCGATGTCGAGCGGCGGCAGGCGGTGGGTGTCGGCGGCGGCACCGATCACCCGCGCCGGCGCGCTGGCCAGAAGCTCGGCGGTGCCCTGAACGTGGTCGGGGTGGTGATGGGTCAGGAAGACGTGGCTGAGGGTCCAGCCGCGCGCCGCGAGCGCGTCCAGGATCGGCCCGGCCTCCGGCACGTCGAACACCGCCGTCTCGCCGCTTTTGTCGTCATGCACGAGATAGGCGTAGTTGTCAGTCAGGCAGGCAATGGTGACAAGCTCAAGGGGCATGGCAATTCGCGGCTCCGTTGCTAGAGTGGCCCTCAAGTCTGACCCAAGCCGACGCGGATCGCAATGCACCTGGACGTACAGGACCTGAGGAATTTCTATTACCGCAGCGCGCTTGGCCGGGCGGCGCAGAAGGCGGTGAGCCAGCGCATGCTGCGGCTCTGGCCCGAGGCCAAGGGGCAGACGGTGGCGGGGTTCGGCTTTGCGGTGCCCTTGCTGCGGCCCTACCTGGCCGAGGCGCGGCGGGTGATGGCGCTGATGCCGGGGCCTCAGGGGGTGATGCGCTGGCCGGCCGGGATGCCCAATGTCTCGGTGCTGACCGAGGAAACCCTCTGGCCGGTCGAGACCGGGCGGATCGACAAGCTGGTGGTGATGCACGGGTTGGAAACCTCTGAGCGGCCCTCGGTGCTGCTCGAGGAATGCCACCGGGTGCTGGGGCCGGGGGGCAAGGTGCTCTTCGTGGTGCCCAACCGCGCCGGGCTCTGGTCGCGCAGCGATGCCACGCCCTTCGGCTTTGGCCGGCCCTATACCCAGAGCCAGCTCGAGATCCAGCTGCGCACCCATGGCTTCATGCCCGAGAAACACGCCACCGCGCTTTATCAGCCGCCGTCGCCGCGGCGGTTCTGGATGAAGACCGGGCGGCTCTGGGAAAGTTCGGGCCAGCGCTTTGGCCTGCCGCTGCCGGCCGGCGTGCTGATGGTCGAGGCCAGCAAGCGGGTGCAGGCCCCGCATGACCCCGGTGTCGGGGTCCGGGTGCCCAGCCCGCTAGAGGTTCTGAGCCCGAAACCGGCGAAAGAAGCCAAGCCGGTTTAGGCGCTAACGGTGAAATTTCCACCCCGGGAATCGTCACCGTTCACGAAAATGAAAGGTTTTTGAACGGCTTGCGGGTGCGCATTCGGTCGCACATCGAGCAAATATCTGATTTTACTCATTTATCCACCAACCTTAAAAACCCTCAAGTATGTTGCGGGGTTGGGAAGGCTCTGCTACATCCGGCGTGATTTAGCGCCTTGAGAGTTGTCAGGGCCGGGAAACGCCCCCGGACGCCACAGGACTGTGGCAAACCGGGGCCAGATAGTCGGAAGGGTGGACGTGTCCGAACCAGCTTCGATTTCCTCGGGTATTGCCGATCGCTATGCGACGGCCGTGTTCGAGATTGCCAATGAGAACGGCAACCTCGCCGAACTTGAAACCAGCCTCGACGATCTGGCTGCCACGATGGACAGCAGCGAGGATCTGCGCGACCTGATCGGCAACCCGCTGTATTCCCGTGACGACCAGCAGGATGCAATCCTTGCCATCGGCAAGAAGATGGATCTCCTCGAGGTGCTCGTCAACACCATGGGCCTGATGGCGGCCAAGCGCCGCCTCTTCGTGCTGCCGCAACTGGTGGCCCAGCTGCGCGCCCGGATCGCCGAGCACAAGGGCGAGGTCACCGCGGATGTGACCACCGCCAAGGAACTGACCCCGGCGCAGGCCGATGCGCTGGCCGCGTCGCTCAAGAAATCCGTGGGCAAGGATGTCAAAGTGAATGCGACCGTCGATGAGAGCCTCATCGGCGGTCTTGTTGTCAAGGTGGGCTCCAAGATGATCGACACGTCGATCCGCGCGAAGCTCAATTCCCTCCAGAATGCAATGAAAGAGGTCGGATAAATGGGTATCCAAGCAGCCGAGATTTCTGCGATCCTAAAGGAGCAGATCAAGAACTTCGGGCAAGAAGCCGAAGTCGCCGAAGTGGGCCGCGTGCTCAGCGTCGGTGACGGTATCGCGCGGGTCTACGGCCTCGACAGCGTCCAGGCGGGCGAGATGGTCGAATTCCCCGGCGGCATCATGGGCATGGCGCTCAACCTCGAGACCGACAACGTCGGCGTGGTGATCTTCGGCTCCGACCGGGACATCAAGGAAGGCGACACCGTCAAGCGCACCAACTCGATCGTGGACGTCCCCGCCGGCCCCGAGCTGCTGGGCCGGGTGGTCGACGGTCTCGGCAACCCGCTCGACGGCAAGGGTCCGATCAATGCCTCCGAGCGCCGCATTGCAGACGTGAAGGCCCCCGGCATCATTCCGCGTAAATCGGTGCATGAGCCGATGGCGACCGGCCTCAAGGCCGTCGACTCGATGATCCCGATCGGCCGTGGCCAGCGCGAGCTGATCATTGGCGACCGTCAGACCGGCAAGACCGCCGTCGCGCTCGACGCGGTTCTGAACCAGAAATCCTACAACGACGCCGCCGGCGACGACGAGAGCAAGAAGCTCTACTGCGTCTATGTCGCGATCGGCCAGAAGCGTTCGACCGTGGCGCAGCTGGTGAAGCGTCTCGAGGAGTCCGGCGCCATCGACTATTCGATCGTCGTTGCCGCCACCGCTTCCGAGCCGGCGCCGATGCAGTTCCTCGCGCCCTATGCCGCGACCGCGATGGCCGAGTACTTCCGTGACAACGGCAAGCACGCGCTGATCATCTATGATGACCTCTCCAAGCAGGCCGTGTCCTACCGTCAGATGTCGCTGCTGCTGCGTCGTCCGCCGGGCCGCGAAGCCTATCCGGGTGACGTCTTCTACCTCCACTCCCGCCTTCTGGAGCGTTCGGCCAAGCTGAACGAAGACAACGGTTCGGGCTCGCTGACCGCTCTGCCGATCATCGAAACCCAGGGCGGCGACGTGTCGGCGTTTATTCCGACCAACGTGATCTCGATCACCGACGGCCAGATCTTCCTCGAAACCGAGCTGTTCTATCAGGGTATCCGCCCGGCCGTGAACACCGGTCTGTCGGTCTCGCGGGTGGGGTCGTCCGCCCAGACCAACGCGATGAAATCGGTCGCCGGCCCGGTGAAACTGGAACTGGCGCAGTACCGCGAAATGGCGGCCTTTGCGCAGTTCGGGTCCGACCTCGACGCCGCGACCCAGCAGTTGCTGAACCGTGGTGCGCGTCTGACCGAGCTGATGAAGCAGCCGCAGTATTCGCCGCTGACCAACGCCGAGATCGTCTGCGTCATCTTCGCCGGCACCAAGGGCTACCTCGACAAGATCAAGGTCTCGGACGTGGGTCGTTTCGAGAAGGGCCTGCTGCAGCACCTGCGCTCCAAGCACGCCGACCTTCTGGACTACATCACCGAGGAAGACCCCAAGATCAAAGGTGAAGCCGAGGACAAGATCCGCGCCGCACTGGACGAATTCGCCGCCGACTTCTCATAAGGAGATAGGGCAATGCCAAATCTCAAGGACCTGAAAAACAGGATCGCGTCGGTCAAGTCGACCCGCAAGATCACCAAGGCCATGCAGATGGTGGCCGCCGCGAAACTGCGGCGGGCCCAGGAAGCGGCCGAGATGGCGCGCCCCTATACCGAACGCTTCAACAGCGTGATGGCGGGGCTCGCGAAATCGGTGGGCGACAGCGACAGCGCGCCCAGGCTTCTGGCCGGCACCGGCAGTGACGACGTGCATCTGCTCGTCGTCATGACCGCCGAGCGCGGCCTCTGCGGCGGCTTCAACGGCAATATTGCCAAGCTTGCGCGGTCACACGCGCAGGCGCTGCTCGCCAAGGGCAAGACGGTCAAGATCCTGACCGTCGGCAAGAAGGGCCGTGACGTGCTCAAGCGCGAGTATGCCGAGCATCTGGTCGGCCATGTCGACCTGAGCGAGGTCAAGCGCATCGGCTATGCCAATGCGCAGGAGATCGCCAAGGACGTGCTTGGCCGCTTCGACGCGGGCGAGTTCGACGTGGCGACGCTGTTCTATTCGAAGTTCCAGAACGTGGTGACGCAAATACCCACGGCGCAACAGATCATCCCCGCCAGCTTCGAGGCTGACGAGGACGGTGAAGAGACGGGCACCAGCACGCTGTACGATTACGAGCCCAGCGAAGAGGCCATCCTGGCCGATCTGCTGCCGCGTGGCGTGGCGACCCAGATCTTTGCCGGTCTGCTGGAAAACGCCGCGTCGGAACAGGGCGCCCGGATGTCCGCCATGGACAACGCGACGCGCAATGCCGGCGACATGATCGACAAGCTGACCATCGAGTACAACCGCTCGCGTCAGGCCGTCATCACCAATGAACTGATCGAAATTATCTCGGGCGCGGAAGCGCTCTAAGAACCGGAGACCAATACATGGCAAACGCACAAGGCAAAGTGACCCAGGTCATCGGCGCCGTTGTCGACGTACAGTTCGACGATGAGCTGCCGGCGATCCTGAACGCGCTGACCACCGACAACAACGGCAACCTTCTGGTTCTGGAAGTCGCCCAGCACCTCGGCGAAAACACCGTCAGGACGATCGCGATGGAGGCCACCGAAGGTCTCGTCCGGGGGCAGGACGTGGAAGACACCGGCGGCCCGATCTCGGTGCCCGTGGGCGACGCCACGCTCGGCCGCATCATCAACGTCATCGGCGACCCGGTCGACGAAAAGGGCCCGGTCGAAGCCAGCGAAACCCGCGCCATCCACCAGCCCGCGCCGGATTTCTCCGACCAGGCGACCGAAGCCGAAGTGCTGATCACCGGCATCAAGGTGATCGACCTGCTGGCGCCCTATGCCAAGGGCGGCAAGATCGGCCTGTTCGGCGGTGCCGGCGTCGGCAAGACCGTTCTGATCATGGAACTGATCAACAACATCGCCAAGGTGCACTCGGGTCTCTCGGTGTTCGCCGGTGTTGGTGAACGGACCCGTGAGGGCAACGACCTGTACTACGAGATGATCGAATCCGGCGTTATCACCCCCGATAACATGACCGACTCGAAAATCGCGCTGGTCTACGGCCAGATGAACGAGCCTCCGGGTGCGCGGATGCGCGTCGCTCTGACCGGTCTGACCCTGGCCGAACAGTTCCGCGACTCGACCGGGTCGGACGTTCTGTTCTTTGTCGACAACATCTTCCGCTTTACCCAGGCGGGTTCGGAAGTGTCGGCTCTGCTCGGCCGTATTCCTTCGGCGGTGGGCTATCAGCCGACGCTGGCCACCGACATGGGCGCGATGCAGGAACGCATCACCTCGACCAAGCGCGGCTCGATCACCTCGATCCAGGCCGTCTACGTGCCGGCCGATGACCTTACCGACCCGGCACCGGCCACCACCTTTGCCCACCTCGACGCGCAGACCGTTCTGAGCCGCGCGATTTCCGAGCTCGGCATCTATCCGGCGGTCGACCCGCTCGACAGCTCGTCGCGTCTGATGGACCCGGCGATCGTCGGTGAAGAGCACTACCGTGTCGCGATGGATGTGCAGAACATCCTCCAGCGCTACAAGTCGCTGCAGGACATCATCGCCATCCTCGGCATGGACGAACTGTCGGAAGAGGACAAGCTGACCGTGGCCCGCGCCCGGAAGATCCAGCGCTTCCTGTCGCAGCCGTTTGACGTGGCGAAGGTGTTCACCGGCTCCGACGGTGTCCAGGTGCCGCTCGAAGACACCATCTCGTCGTTCAAGGCGGTTGTCGCCGGCGAATACGATCACCTGCCCGAGGGCGCCTTCTACATGGTGGGCGGCATCGACGAGGTGAAAGCCAAAGCCGAGAAGATGGCTGCCGACGCGGCCTGAGGAAACGGCCGGTCGTCCCGATGAGGGCCCGCCCGGGCCCGCAGAGGGACGACCTCTCCCAAGGAGAAGAACATGGCAGACGAAATGCAATTCGACCTGGTCAGCCCCGAGCGCAGCCTTGCTTCGCTGAAGGTGACCGCGGTCCAGATCCCCGGTGCGGACGGTGACATGACGGCGATGGCCGATCATTCGCCGACCATCACCACGCTGCGCCCCGGCGTTCTGCGGATCGAAGGTGCCGAGACGGCGGAATATGTCGTCACCGGTGGTTTCGCCCAGATCAAGTCCGACGGCGTGACCGTGCTGGCCGAACGCGCCATTCCGCGCGCCGAGATGACGCAGGAGCTGCTCGACGAGATGATCGCCGAGGCCGCCGCCGTGCACAAATCGGCCAAGGACGCGAAAGAGCCCGACACCAATGCCGTCGACGAGGCGGTCAAGCTGGTGGCGGACATGGTCGCCATGGGCGGCGAGATCGGCCTGTCCTCGCAACAGCCGAACCTCTGAGCCTCACCGGCCAGTGATTATGAAGCGGCGTGCCCCCGGGGCGCGCCGTTTTGCGTTTCCCGTGCCGCTTGGCCCCGGACCTGCTCCGGCGTCTCGCGGTCGCCGCGGGAGGTCCCTGGTCAGGCCCGGGACGGCGGGGGAGATGGCGCCACTCGCGCGGCGCATGGGCTGCGGTTCACGCCCCGGACTTGATCCGGGGCCTCGCGGTCTCCGCAAGAGGTTCCGGGCCGAGCCCGGGACGGCGGAGGAGGTGGCGCCACTCGCGCGGCGCAAAGGCTTCGGTTCACGCCCCCGACTTGATTTCGGGCGCCGCGAGGCCATTGAAAGAGGTCCCGGGGCAGGCCCGGGACGGGCGCGGTTCCGGTGGCAGACCACGCCGCACAAAGGCTTTCCTTCCGCGCCCCGCGGCTATATTCAGAGCGGCGAAACCGATACAGGTGCACCATGTCCAACGATCTCTTCAATTCCTTCATGACCGGCCCCGACGAGAAGGGCCGCTTCGGCAAGTACGGCGGACGTTTCGTCTCTGAAACGCTGATGCCGCTGATCCTGTCGCTGGAAGAGGAATACGAGAAGGCCAAGACCGACCAGAGCTTCTGGGACGAGATGGAGCACCTCTGGAAGCACTACGTCGGCCGGCCCAGCCCGCTCTATTTTGCCGAGGGCCTGACCGAGCGTCTGGGCGGCGCCAAGATCTATCTCAAACGCGACGAGCTGAACCACACCGGCGCGCACAAGATCAACAACGTGCTGGGCCAGATCCTGCTGGCGCGGCGCATGGGCAAGACCCGGATCATCGCCGAGACCGGCGCCGGCCAGCACGGCGTGGCCACCGCGACGGTCTGCGCCAAGTTCGGACTGAAATGCGTGGTCTACATGGGCGCGCATGACGTCGAGCGGCAAAAGCCCAACGTCTTCCGCATGCGTCTTCTGGGCGCCGAGGTGGTGCCGGTGACCTCCGGCCGCGGCACGCTCAAGGACGCGATGAACGACGCGCTGCGCGACTGGGTGACCAATGTGCGCGACACCTTCTACTGCATCGGCACCGTGGCCGGGCCGCATCCCTATCCGGCGATGGTCCGCGATTTCCAGTCGATCATCGGCAAGGAAGCCAAGGACCAGATGCAGGAGGCCGAAGGCCGTCTGCCCGATACGATCATCGCCGCCATCGGCGGGGGCTCGAACGCCATGGGCCTGTTCTACCCGTTCCTTGATGACAAGGAGGTCCGCATCATCGGCGTCGAAGCCGGCGGCAAGGGGGTGAACGCCAAGATGGAGCATTGCGCCTCGCTCACCGGCGGCCGCCCCGGCGTGCTGCACGGCAACCGCACGTACCTGTTGCAGGATGATGACGGGCAGATTCTCGAGGGTTATTCGATCTCGGCGGGCCTCGATTATCCCGGTATCGGGCCGGAGCATTCCTGGCTGCATGACACCAAGCGCGCCGAATACGTGGCGATCACCGACAAGGAGGCGCTGGAGGCGTTCCAGCTCTGCTGTGCGTCGGAGGGGATCATCCCGGCGCTCGAACCCTGTCACGCGCTGGCGCATGTGATGAAGATCGCCCCCGAGCTGCCCAAGGATCACCTGATCATCATGAACATGTGCGGGCGCGGCGATAAGGACATCTTTGCGGTGGCCAAGCACCTCGGCTTCGACATGGACGACGCCGACTGAGGCATCCCGGCCCGGAACAAAGGCGAAGCCGCCGGGCCAGCGCCGTCCCCCCCCCGGGGCGGCGCTTTGGCTTGCGTTCCCGCGATCCTGAGAGGACCCACGGGCTTTGCCGGGATACACTGCCAGACTGAGACTGAAGGGTGCCCCCCGCGGGACGGCGCTGGCCCGGCTCACGTGGCGCATGGGGGCGGGAACGCCGGCGATGTGTGCCGGGACGCAGCCAGAAGCCCCCCATTCCCCGGTCCGGCGCGCGGCACGGCAACATCATGACTGAGCCTCTGGCCCCCCGTGGCGGCCTGCGTTAAACGGGGCCAAACGATTTGCGGGGACGCTCATGACACGCCACCTCATCACCTCTGCCATTCCCTACATCAACGGGATCAAGCATCTGGGCAACCTGATCGGCTCCCAGCTGCCGGCCGATCTCTTCGCCCGCTACCAGCGTGCCCGCGGGCAGGAGGTGATGTTTCTCTGCGCCACCGACGAACATGGCACCCCGGCGGAACTGGCCGCGGCCAAGGCCGGCAAGCCGGTCGCGGAATACTGCGCCGAAATGCATGCGACACAGGCCGAGATCGCCCGCGGCTTCCGCCTCAGCTTCGATCACTTCGGCCGCTCGTCGAGCCCGCAGAACCACGCGCTGACCCAACATTTCGCCGGCCGGCTGGCCGAGGCGGGGCTGATCCGCGAGGTCAGCGAGAAGCAGGTCTATTCCCACGCGGACGGCCGCTTCCTGCCGGACCGCTACATCGAGGGCACCTGTCCCAACTGCGGCTACGACCGCGCCCGCGGCGACCAGTGTGAGAACTGCACCAAGCAGCTTGACCCGACCGACCTGATCGAGCCGCGCAGCGCGATCTCCGGCTCGACCGATCTCGAGGTGCGCGAGACCAAGCACCTCTACCTGAAGCAATCCGGCATGCGCGGTCAGTTGAACGACTGGATCGACGGCAAGTCCGACTGGCCGGTGCTGACGACGTCGATCGCCAGGAAATGGCTGAACGACGGTGACGGGCTGCAGGACCGCGGCATTACCCGCGATCTCGACTGGGGCATCCCGGTCAAAAAGGGCGACGAGGACTGGCCCGGGATGGAGGGCAAGGTGTTCTACGTCTGGTTCGACGCGCCGATCGAATATATCGCCTGCGCCGGTGAATGGGCAGAGGCCAACGGGAAGGGCGAGGCCGACTGGCAGCGCTGGTGGCGCACCGACAAGGGCGCGGAGGACGTGCGCTACACCCAGTTCATGGGCAAGGACAACGTGCCGTTCCACACCCTCAGCTTTCCGGCGACGATCCTGGGCTCTGGCGAGCCGTGGAAGCTGGTCGACTACATCAAGTCGTTCAACTACCTCAATTACGACGGCGGCCAGTTCTCGACCTCTCAGGGCCGGGGGGTATTCATGGACCAGGCGCTGGCGATCCTGCCGGCGGACTATTGGCGGTGGTGGCTTTTGAGCCACGCTCCGGAAAGTTCCGACAGCGAGTTCACCTGGGAGAACTTCCAGGCTTCGGTCAACAAGGACCTGGCCGACGTGCTCGGAAACTTCGTCAGCCGGGTCACCAAGTTCTGCCGCTCGAAGTTCGGCGAAGAGGTGCCGGAAGGCGGCAGCTTCGGCCCGCGCGAGGCGCAGCTGATTGCCGATCTGACCACCCGCCTGCGCGCCTACGAAGGCCATATGGAGGCGATCGAGGTGCGCAAGGCGGCGCAGGAACTGCGGGCCATCTGGGTCGCCGGGAACGAGTACCTGCAGGACGCCGCGCCCTGGTCGACCTTCAAGACCGACCCCGAGCAGGCGGCGGCGCAGATCCGGCTGGCGCTCAGTCTGATCCGGTTTTACGCTGTGATTTCAAGCCCCTTCATCCCGGACGCCTGCGAGCAGCTGATGGCGGCCATGCACAGCGAGGCCAGTGATTGGCCCGACGATCTGGACGCGGCACTGGCCGAGCTGGCGCCGGGGCACGGCTTTACCGTGCCGGATGTGACCTTCCGCAAGATCACCGACGACGAGCGCGCCGGCTGGCAGGAAAAATTCGCCGGCACCCGCGACTGAAGGCCGCCGCGCGCCGGCCAAAACGCCTTTGAATTGACACCAGTCACCCCCGGTTCGCGCCGGGGGTTTTTCGTTTCGCGGCCTATTTATCCAGCCGGTTTATAAAGGGTTTAGTCAAACAAGCCTCCAAATCAGACAGAATCAATGCGTTTCCGAGACACATTTCCGGCGCAATCGCGACCCAGAAATAGATGCACCTGAACTGCACGTTTTCCCCGACGAAACCGCCGGGACGTGCCTCAACCAAGGAGACGCAAATGACCACCAAACTGCTCGCAGGCGCGTTCTGCCTGTCTCTCTCGATCCTTGCCGCACCTGCCAGTGCCGCGCAATCCACCGCCAACCTCGGGGTACAGGCGATCGTCGCCGACACCTGTCTTCTGGCTGCCGGGACCGGCATGAGCTTTGCCTCGATCAGCACCAGCCAAGCCACCAACGAGACCACCCAGGGCCTGATCACGGTGACCTGCACCGGGACGCACCAGTCAGTTTCTGTCACGCTCGGCGGCGGCTCGAATGTCAGCGGCGGCGCTCGCCACATGAAGTCCACCAGCGGCGCGCTGATGCCCTACAAGGTCTTTGATTCCAGTGCCCGCTCGACCGAGGTCGGGGTCAACGATGCGGTCTATTCCGGCGCGGTCCAGGCGCTGACCCCCAAGGCGATCCAAGTCTACGGCCAGATCCCCGCGGGCAGCTACACCGCCGGCACCTATGACGACACGCTGCTGGTGACGCTGAATTACGGCACCAACTAATGGCCCGTGCAATTAATCGAAAAGGTAGATTCATGACAATTTCCAGGTTCCTCTACGGCGCGAAACACGCGCTTCTGGCTGCGGCGCTGATCTCGGCGCCCGGCCTCACACTGGCCGACAGCGTGTCGGTCTCTCCGACGCGTCTGGCGGTGCCCGGCAAGGGCCAGCAGACGACGCTGACGATCAAGGCCGGCGGCCGCGAGCTCTCGGTCGTGCAGCTGCGGGTGGTGGCTTGGAACCCGCGGCATGGCCCCGACCGGGTCAGCGCCACCCGTGATGTGGTGGTCAGCCCGCCGATCGCCAAGCTGCGTCCCCGGCAGGAGCTGACGGTGCGCGTGGTGCGAACCAACCGGCGCCCGGTGCGGGGGCAGGAATGCTACCGCGTGCTGGTCGACCGGCTGCCCGGCAAGGAGCAGTCCGGCAAGGCCGTGAAACTTCAGGTGCGCCACTCGGTGCCGCTGTGTTTTTCGTCGTGACCGATCCCTGACCTCCAAGGCGGCGTTGCCCTCGTCGGACGGCGGCGCCGGAGACCTGCCATGTATGCGATCCGCTTGACCCTCACTGCCGGCGCCATAGGCCTCGGGCTGACTGCCGCGGTGGCCCAGACCGACATGATGTCCGATCTGCTGCTCACCGCCGAGGTGTCAGAGGACCTCGACGCTGAAGCGGTGCCGCTCTATCTCGCAGTGACGGTCAACGGGCTCGACACCGAGCTGATCGCCGAGTTCTCGGCCGATCTCGACGGCAGCAACATGGCCGCGCCGCGCAGCGAGTTGCAGGAGCTGGGCATCCGGCCGCCGCTCGGCACCGCTCGGATGGTGCGGCTCTCGTCGATCGAGGGGCTGAGCTATCAATACGATCCCGCCAACCAGCTGATTCATATCGCCGTGCCGCATGACGGCCTGCTGCCAGAAGTGGTCTCGGCCGCCTTTGCGCCCGAGTTCGAAGCCTCCGAAGGCGCTTGGGGTGCGGTGCTGAATTACTCGCTGGTCGGTGACACCGGCTTTGGCGACAGTTTCGAACATTACGACGGCACCCTCTCGGCCAACCTCGATGGTTGGGTATTTGCGCCGCTGGGCCGGCTGGCGAGTTCAGGCTATTTCACCCAAGACCTCGGCCCCGGGGGCGAGGCCCGCTCGCTGCGGCTCGAGACCTCGTTCACCACCGACCTGCCGGAACCGGCGCTGAGCCTGACGCTGGGCGATTTCACCACCGCCGGGCCCAGCTGGACCCGGCCGATCCGCATGGCCGGCATCGAGCTGCGGCGGGACTTCTCGCTGCGCAGGGATCTGGTGACCGACCAGCGGTTTTCCTATTCCGGCGCCGCGGCGGTGCCCTCGTCGGTCGATGTCTTCATCGAGAACAGCCGGGTGTTTTCCGCCAATGTCACCGATGGCCCCTTTCGGCTCGAGGATGTGCCGGTGCAGGGTGGCGGCGACGCCGAGATCGTGGTGCGCGGCATCGATGGCCGGATCAGCCGGCGCACGGTCAGCTTCTTCAGCTCCGACGGGCTGCTCAAGCCGGGGATGGCGGATTATGCGCTGGCCTTTGGCCGCGCCCGCGAAGGCTTTGGCGTCACCAGCAACGATTACGGCAACGACGGTATCTTCACCGCCAGCCTGCGCTACGGGTTGAGCAAGACGCTGACCGTCGACGGCCATTTCGGCGCCACCGACCGGCTGCAGCTGGCGGGCGTGGGGCTGACCGCGGTGCCGCTGTCACTGGGCGAGGTGCGGCTGGCGCTGGCAAGCAGCGATTTCATGGGCCGCACAGGCAATTTCGCCCAACTCGACCTGCAGACCCAGATCGGCAAGGTCGATCTCCGCACCTCGAGCAGCCGCACCGACCCGGGCTTTGCCGATCTCGCCTATGTCACCGGGCTCGATTACCTCGAGACCTCCGGCGGCACCGCCGGCTCGCTACTCGAAGTGCCGCTTGCGCAGGACGTGGTCAGCCTGTCGATTCCGTTCAGCAAGTCGAACCGTCGGCTCGGCCTGTCCTATGTCAGCGCCCGCCGCGAGACCTCGCGCGACGAACTGGCCTCGATCTCCTTTGGCACGCCGATCCGCGGCGGGCGCGGCGCCTTCAGCCTCAACGGCAGCTACAGCTTCGAGACCCACGACACCCGGATCACGGCCGGCCTGTCGATGAAGCTGGGCAAGCGCACCCATGGCCAGGCCACCGCCTATCGCGACAGCACCGGCCGCGAGACCCGCGACCTGACCCTCAGCCGGACCCGCGGCGAGGGCATCGGCGCCTGGGGCTATCACCTGCAGGCGGCGCAGCGCGGCGACCGGGTGCCGGTGCGGCTGAAGGGCGACTACCGCAGCCGCTACGGCGAGCTTACGGCCGAGGTTCAGACCCAGGGAGACGGAGCCTATCTGCGCGGCCAGATCGACGGCGCGGCGGCGCTTGCAGGGCGCGAGTTCGCCATGGGCAATACCGTGAAGGACGGCTTCGCGGTGGTCGACCTCGGCGTTTCAGATGTGCCGGTCTATCTCGACAATCGCCCGGTGGCGCGCACCAATGCCCGCGGACGGGTGCTGGTCAACGGGCTCAACGCCTATCGCCGCAACCGGCTCTCGGTCAATGTGCGCGACCTGCCTGACACGGCCTCGCTCGGCGTCTCGGCGGCCGAGATGGTGCCGGCGCGCGGGGCCGGGCACTACGTCAGCTTTGGCGGCACGACCGAAGGCGGGGTGCTGGCGGTGCTGCGCGATGCCAGCGGCGCGGTGCTGCCGGCGGGCACGGTGATCCATGTCAACGGCAGCGGCTCGGAGACCTATGTCGGCTATGACGGCGAGGCCTGGATCGAGACGCCCGCAGCCAGCAACAGCATCACCGCCGAGATCGCCGGCGGGACCTGTACCGCGCGCTTCGCCTACCGCCCCTCGGCGGCGCTGCAGGCGGTGATCGATCCGGTGGAGTGCCTTTGATGCTGCGTATCCTGGTTGTCATCGCGGCCCTGTGCCTCCTCCTGCTGATGACCACGCCGCTGCGCGCAGCGACCTGCGAAGCCAACATGAGCGACATCGATTTCGGCGCCGTCAGCCTGCGCTCCGGCGAGGTCAACCGCACCTCCGGGACGCTGACCGTGACCTGCGCGGGTCTCCTGAACGAGACGGTTGGCGTCTGCCTCCGCTTCGGTGCCGGCAGCGGCGGGGCAGGGCCCGGCAATGCGCCGCGCTTCATGTCCGGCCCGACCGGCCAGTCGTTGGCCTATCAGCTGCGCCTTGGCGGACACGGTGCGGTGCATGGCACGCTGAACGAGGTCTACCTGCCGGTTGCCGTGGTCAGCTCTGCCGGACAGGTGACGATCCCGATCTATGCCGAGCTGCTGGCGAATGGCACCGAGTTCGTCACCGGCGCCTACCAGTCGACCTTCTCCGGACTGCCGCATATCGAGATGAGCTACGGCATCGTCAGTTGCGAGCTCTTCGGCCAGAGCCACCCGGTGTCGGATTTCGCCGTCTCGGCGCAGACCGTGGCGAGCTGCGAGCTGGATGTCGGATCGCTCGATTTCGGTCAGATCAGCAACCTCGCCGCTCCGGCGGACGCCACTGCCGCGGTCGATATCCGTTGCACCTCGGGTACCGGGTATTCGGTCTCGATGGGCCTGGGGGACGGGCCCGGCGTGTCGGACCCGGCACTGCGGCGGATGCAGGGGGCGCTGGGCACCTTGGCCTACGGGCTTTACCGCGACCCTGCCCGCAGCCTGGTCTGGGGCGAGGCGGCCAACCAGCGCAACAGCGCCACCGGCACCGGCTATGGCCAGAGGTTCACGGTCTATGGCCGCATCCACGCGGGTCAGCAGGCGCCGGCAGGTAGCTATGGCGACAGCGTTGTCGTGACGGTGCATTACTAGCCCGGTTGCTCCGCGCCCCGGCCAACCGTAGCCTCGGGCGATGAATTTGGTTTTTCTTCACGGCGCCCCCGCGACCGGCAAGCTGACGGTGGGCCAGGCCCTCGCGTCACCGACCGGAGGCCGGCTGTTCGACAACCACGTGAGTATCGATCTGGCGCGGTCAGTCTTCGAATTCGGCGCGCCGGGGTTCTGGGATCTGGTGATCGCGGCGCCATCGCGGCCCGCACCGGGAGGCCCCTGCTGATCACCACCAACGCCTATCATCATCCCGCGGACCTGCCGGTTTTCGAGGCATGTGAGGCTGCGCTCCTGGCAGAAGGCGGCACGCTGCTGCCGGTCTTTCTGTCCTGTCCGGAAGAGATCATGATGGCGCGGGTCACGGCTGCGTCTCGCGTGGCGCGGCGCAAAATCGCCCCTGTCCCGCGGGACGGCTGTCTCAGGCTCGACACCGGGCAGCTCTCGGCGCAGGCGGCCGCTGAGGAGATCCGCGCCCATTTCGATTTGCCGCTGCGGGCGGCATGAGACCCGCCGCAGAGCGGCGGGTCCTCGGTCGTTCTTGCCTCAGGCGGCCTTGATCTCGACCAGCTCGATGGCGAACTTCAGGTCCTTGCCGGCCAGCGGGTGGTTGGCGTCGAGCGTCACCTGCTCTTCGGTCACGTCGACCACGGTCACCGGCATCGCCTGACCGGTGGGCGTCTGCACCTGCAGCTGCGTGCCGATGTCGAGCGGGATCTCGGCCGGGATGTCGGCGCGCGGCACCGCCTGGCGGGCGTTGGGATCGGCCTGGCCATAGGCTTCGTCGGCCGGCACGTCGACGACCTTCTTGTCGCCCACTTCCATGCCCGGGATCGCCTTGTCGAGGCCGGGGATGATCTGGCCGGAGCCGACGGTGAATTCCAGCGGATCGCGGCCCTGCGAGCTGTCGAAGGTGACGCCGTCTTCCAGCGTTCCGGTATAGTGAATGGCAACGGTGTCGCCAGATTTGACCTGGGTCATGAAAGCTCCAAAACTGGGGGGAATGAGAGGGGGAGGCCGCCGCTCTGACGGGTGCTCCGGGTTTATGACGCGCCACAGTAACGATCTGCGCCCTGATTGGCAAATCACGCGTCCTGTCCGCCTAAAGCCTCAAGCGCGCCGATTGTTCCCGGCCGCGGCGGGGTTTCGCGCGGGGATAAACTGAATCTGGCGCGGTGGGGCGCTTTACTATACAATTGAAGCAGTCTGCCTTGCGGTTCGGTTTCCCGTTTCGAAAGACGGCGAAAAAAACGCATAGGACGGAGACGGTTGCTTGGCACTGAATTTCGACCCCGGGGCGCTTGCCGGGCTTGGTGCCCTTGACCTGCTCGAGGCGATGCATGACGAGGTCGTGATGCTGGATGCCACCGGCCGGATCGTCGCGGTCAACGCGGCCTGGCGGCGGTTCTGCATCGAGAACGGCGGCGACGAAGACACCTGCTATCTCGGCCAGAGCTATTTCCAGACCTGCAACACCGCCGAAGGCGACTCGAGCGCCGAGGCGCGGCTGATCGCGACAGGGTTGCAGAAGGTGCTGATCAACGGCCAACCGTTCCGCTGCGAATACCCCTGCGACAGCCCGACGCTGAAACGCTGGTTCGAGCTGACGGCCAACCGGCTGCAACATGACGGCGCGGTCTATCTCATCGTTCAGCACCGCAACATCACCACCCGCAAGAGCGAGCAGCGCGAGGTCGAGGAGGCCTTCATCAAGGCCAGCGCGATGACCGCGCTGATCGCCACCTCGAACGACGCGATCATCAGCTATGACCTGCGGGGGCGGATCATCACATGGAACCCCTCGGCCGAGCGGCTCTATGGCTACCGCGCCGACGAGGCGGTGGGCCGCCCGCTCGAGCTGATCTATCCCGAGGGCTGGCCCAAGCCGGTGAGCCAGTACCGCGACGAGATCATCGCCGGGCGGCTCGAGCGGTTCGAGGCGCCGCGGGTGGCCAAGGATGGCACCGTGCACGAGGTCTGGATTGCCTGTGCGCCAATCCGCAGCCCCGAGGGCGAGGTGGTGGCGATCTCCAACATCCACCGCGACGTCACCGAGATCCGCCGCGCCGAAAAGGCCCGCGAGGTAATTGCCGGCGAGGTGATCCACCGCGCCAAGAACATGCTGAGCATCGTCATGGCAATCCAGCGCCAGACCGCGCGGCGGGCCGGCTCACTCGAGGAATTCAACACCGCCTTCGAGGCGCGGCTGCGCTCGCTGTCGCAAAGCACCGACCTGCTGGTGCAGAGCAATTGGACCACGGTCTCGCTCAGCCAGCTGATCGACCGCCATCTCGAACCCTTCATCGAGCTGGGCGACGGCCGGATCGAGCGTATCGGCCCCGACATCGACCTGCGGCCGCAATGCGTCCAGACCATCGGCATGGCGCTGCACGAGCTGGCGACCAATTCGGTCAAGCACGGCGCCCTGCGCGACGGCCATGGCCGGATCGGCATCCGCTGGTCGCTGGAAGCCGGCGCGGATGCCAGGCTGCACCTCTGCTGGGACGAGACCGGCGTGCCGATGGCCCCGGTGGCGCCCGCCGCCAAGGGCTTCGGCAGCACCGTGCTGACCACGCTGGCGCCCTCGATGCTGGCGGCGCAAAGCGCATACGACATCGGCCGCGACGGCGTGACATGGTCGATCCGGGTGCCTGACGAGCATTTCAGCCTGCCAAGCTGAAATCGCCCCCACCGGCTGTGACACGGGAGGGCTGGCAATTGCCGCGCCCATCGGCATGATGGCGGCGACCGACATGACCAAAGGCCACGCCCATGACCATCACCACCTGCATCTTCGATGCCTATGGCACGCTGTTCGACGTCGCCGCCGCTGCCCGCCTGGCCGCCGAGGCGCCGGGGCAGGACCACTGGGCGGGAAAATGGCCGGCACTGGCCGCCGACTGGCGGGCCAAGCAGCTGCAATACACCTGGCTGCGGGCGATCACCGGCGATCACTGCGATTTCTGGCAAGTCACGCAGGAGGGCCTCGACTGGGCGCTGGAGCAACAGGGGCTCGACGGCGATGCCGAACTGCGCGAGCGGCTGCTGGCGCTCTACTGGGAATTGCAGGCCTACCCGGAGGTGCCAGAGATGCTGGCGGCGCTGAAATCCGCCGGGCTGAACACCGCGATCCTGTCGAACGGCTCGCCAGACATGCTCAATGGCGCAGTGGGCAGCGCCGGGCTCGAGGCGCTGCTCGACGACGTGCTTTCGGTGGAGAGCGTCGGCATCTTCAAGCCGGCGCGGCAGGTCTATGACATGGTCGGCGCGCGGTTTGACTGCCGCCCCGACCAGGTGCTCTTCGTCTCGTCGAACGGCTGGGATGCGGCCGGTGCCTCGGCCTATGGCTTCCGCACCGTCTGGGTCAACCGCGCCGGCGAACCGATGGACCGTCTGCCGGGCCGCCCCGGCGAGGTGCTGTCCGACCTGACCCGCATCCCAGACCTCGCAGGCGCCTGAGATGGCGCGGTTCACCACTTCCGACGGGCTGTCGCTCTACTACGACGACCAGGGCGATGGCCTGCCGCTGCTCTGCCTTTCGGGCCTGACCCGCGACAGCCGCGATTTCGACTATCTGCTGCCGCATCTGACCGGCTGCCGGGTGATCCGCCTCGACTATCGCGGCCGCGGCAAATCCGATTTCGCGCCCGACCCGCTCAGCTACACCATCCCGCGCGAGGCGCAGGACGTGCTGGAACTGCTGGCGCATCTGGGTCTGGCACAGGTTGCCGTGCTCGGCACCTCTCGCGGCGGGCTGGTGGCGATGGGGCTGGCGATGGGCGCACCGGCCGTGCTGTGCGGCGTGGCGCTCAACGACATCGGCCCGGTGATCGCTCCGGGCGGGCTCGAGGTGATCATGGGCTACCTCGGCAAGCCCCCGGTGTGGACAAGCTACGACCAGGCCGCAGCCGCCCGTCCGGCGGTGATGAAGGGCTTTGCCAACGTGCCCGCCAGCCGCTGGCGCGCCGAGGTCGAGAAGTTCTTCGACCAGACCGACGCGGGCCTCGCGCTCACCTATGACCCGAAGCTGCGCGATGCGGTGATCGCCGCCGGAGCCCAGCCGGTGCCCGACCTCTGGCCGATGTTCGATGCGCTGGCCGGCAAGCCTCTGGCCATCATTCGTGGTGCCAATTCCGACCTGCTCTCGCCAGACACCCTGGCCGAGATGCAGGCCCGCCGCCCCGATGCCCATGTCGCGGTGGTGCCAGACCGCGGCCATGTGCCCTTTCTCGACGAACCCGAGGCGCTCTCGGCGCTGACCGCCTGGCTGAAGGAGCTGACATGAACATCGACCGCATCGAAGCCGCCCGTGACCGCATCAAGAGCGCCGTCCGTCGCACCCCGCTGCTCTCGGCGCCGCTGCTCGACGAGATCGCCGGCCGCCGCGTTCTGGTGAAACCGGAGTGCCTGCAGCTCACCGGCAGCTTCAAGTTCCGCGGTGGCATGTCGGCGGTCTCGGCCCTGCCGGAGGACGTGCGCGCCCGCGGCGTCATCGCCTTTTCCTCCGGCAACCACGCCCAGGGCGTGGCGCTGGCCGCCCGGCGCTTCGGCGTGCCAGCAGTGATCATCATGCCCTCCGACGCTCCGGCGATGAAGATCGCCAACACCCGCGCCTATGGCGCCGAGGTGGTGCTCTACGACCGCGGCGTCGACGATCGCGACGCTCTGGGCGACCGGCTCTCGGCCGAGCGCGGCCTGACCCTGATCCGCCCCTTCGACGATCCGGAGGTGATTGCCGGGCAGGGCACCTGCGGGCTGGAGATCGCCGAACAGGCGGCCGCGCTCGGCATCACCCGGGCCGAGGTGCTGACCTGCTGCGGCGGCGGCGGGCTGACCTCGGGCATCGCCCTGGCGCTCGAGGCCCATGCGCCCGCCATGCGCGCCCGCCCGGTCGAGCCCGAGGGCTATGACGATACCACCCGCTCGCTGCGCTCCGGCCAACGCGAGCGCAATGCCACCGAGGCCGGCGGGCTCTGCGATGCGATCCTGACCCCCAGCCCGGGCGCGCTGACCTTTCCGATCCTGCACCGGCTCTGCGGCCCCGGCGTGGTGGTCAGTGACGACGAGGCCCTGCGCGCCATGGCGCTGGCCTTCGCCCATCTTAAGCTGGTGGCCGAACCCGGCGGCGCGGTGGCGCTGGCGGCGGCGCTGTTTCACGGCGCTGAGCTGGAGTGTGACACGGTGATCTGCACCATCTCCGGCGGCAATGTTGACGCCGAGGTCTTTGCCAGGGCCCTGGCCCGTGGCCCCGACTGAGGGCCACGCGCGCGGCCGATGAAATCGGGCTTGCGTGCCGGCCCGGCGGGTGCTTCCCTCGATGCCGCAGCCAAGGGGGAGCGCGCGATGACCGACTTCACGATTGCCTCGTTCAACGTCAAGAACCTGATCGGGCCGGACCGCGAATACTACCGCTACCAGAGCTACACCCCCGAGGAATACGCCTGGAAGACCGACTGGCTGGCCGACCAGCTGCTGACCATGGACGCCGATATCGTGGGCTTCCAGGAGATCTTCGAAGAAGAGGCGCTGACCGCGGTGATCGAAGAGGCCGACGCCCGCGGCGCGGCACTCAATGCCGCCGCGATCCCGGATGCCTCGCGGCGCTATCACCGCAAGGCGATCTTCCGCAAGCTGGCCTATCGCACCTACGAGGACGCCTCGCTGGCCTTTGCCGCCAATGCCGCCGACGCGGGGGTGCCGGGCGAACGTCGCCCCGGCGTGGCCATCCTGTCGCGCAGGGGCTTTGCCGAAGACCCCGAGGTGATCCAGGACCTCGAGACGCCGCTGACCATCCCCTTCAGCCCGCTGCGCGGTCTCGAGGGCAGCGACAGCGGTCACTTCACCCTGCGCCGGCTGTCGCGCCCGATCCTCAAGGCGCGCATCCCGGTGGGCGGCCATGTGGTCACCGTATTCAACTGCCACCTGAAGTCCAAGCTCGGCGAATACATCCCCCCGGCGGGCGCGGCCTTCGCCCCCGAGCAGGACCTCACCCGATACGACCCGCTCGGCCGGGTCATGGGCAGCCTGCGCGCCGCCACCCGCCGCATGGCCGAGGCCTGGGTGCTGCGCCGCGAGATCCTGGCCGAGCTTGACGCCGGCCACCCGGTGATCGCGCTGGGGGATCTCAATGATGGCGAACATGCGGTCAGCTCCGAGATCGTCTCGGGCGAGGTGCCGTTCCGCAACTACGCCTGGATGCTGCGCCACGACGCGCAGCACCGCGCCGACCGCTACAGCGAGACAGAGGCCCGCCGCATCACCGAGGATGTCGAACGGGTGCGCCTGCATTCGGCCGAAAAGCTCTTCGTCCGCAAGTCCCTGCGCGACATGGTTTATACCACTTCCTTCGGCGGCACCTTCGAGAGCATCGACCAGATTTACCTCTCGCGCCACTTCCATCCCGACTACGGCAACCGCATCGGCGAGATGGCGTATTTCAGCGTGCTCAACGACCACCTGACCGACGGCAGCCACCCCGAGGCGCCCTACAACAAGCTCGCCTCGGACCACGGCCAGATCATCGCCCATATGCGCCTGACCCAGGACTGATCCACCGCTCCCCCGTTCATCTTGCCAAACAAACCTCTGCGGGGGTGCGGGGGTGCAAAACCCCCGCTCCGACATCCACCACACCCGCCGCCGCCCGCAAAAGGACCCCCCGCCATGCCCCAGTTCATCACCGCCAACGGCATCCGCCTGCACATCGATGACGCAGGCCCCAAGGACGCCCCGCCGGTGGTCTTCGGCAACGCCCTGGGCTGCGACATGCGGATCTGGGACGCGGTGCTGCCGCATCTGCCGCCCGGCCTGCGGTTGATCCGCTACGATACCCGCGGCCATGGCCTTTCGGACTGTCCGCCAGGGCCCTATGCGATGGGCACCCTGGTGCGCGACGCCGAGGCGCTGCTCGATGCGCTGCAGGTGCGCGAGGCGGTCTTTGTCGGGCTGTCGCTGGGCGGCATGGTGGCTCAGGGGCTGGCGGTCAAGCGGCTCGACCTGCTGCGCGCCGTGGTGCTGTCAAACACCGCCGCCCGAATTGGCACCGCCGCCCAGTGGCAGCAGCGGATCGATGCGGTCGGGGCAGGGGGGCCGGCGGCGCTGACCGATACGCTGATGCCGCGCTGGTTCACCAGGGCCTTCCGCGACAGCCCGCCGGCGCAGGCGATCCGCAGCATGGTCGAACGCCAGCCGGGCGAAGGCTATGCCGGCTGCTGCGCCGCGATCTCTGGCACGGATTTCTATACCCCCACCTCGGGGCTGCGCCTGCCCTGCCTCGGCATCGCCGCCAGCGAGGACGGCTCCACCCCGGCCGATCTGGTGCGGGAAACCGTCGAGCTGATTCCTGGCGCCCGCTTCGCGTTGCTGCGCCGCGCCGGACACATGGCGCCGGTGGAACGGCCAGAGGCCTATGCGGCGCTGCTGTCGGGGTTTCTGAGGGAGATCGGCCATGTCTGATTGGAAGGTGAGTAATGCATCGTATTTCGCGCGGCCTCCCTTCTGTGCAGGGCGTGACATGACCTTGCGTCATCAATCGTCTGACGTGACTTTCCGGCTTTTCTCGCCGCCCGCCGTTTGATTGGGTGGAGCCTTCACAGGGAGGGACACCATGCCGCAAATCCAAGCTGCCGTGCTCAGGGCCTTCGGCGCGCCGCTGGCGATTGAGGAGGTCACGCTGCGCGATCCCGGGGCCGGCGAGATCGAGGTCACGCTCGATGCCGTGGCGATCTGCCATTCCGACATCTCCTTTGCCGAGGGCGGCTGGGGCGGCACGCTGCCGGCGGTCTATGGCCATGAGGCGGCGGGACGGGTGACCGCGCTCGGCGCCGGGGTGACCGGGCTGGCCGCGGGCGACTTCGTGGTCGTCACCCTGATCAAGCCCTGCGGCAGCTGTCCGAGCTGCGGCTCCGGCAAGCCGACGATCTGCGAGACGCCCACCATCGAGCCGCCGAAGCTCACCGACGGCGAGGGCGCTGTCGTGGGCGCGGCGATGAACTGCGGCGCCTTCGCCGAACGGGTCGTGGTCGGTGCCAATCAGGTGGTGAAACTGCCCCAGGACCTGCCGGCCGAGAGCGCGGCGCTGCTGGCCTGCGGCGTCATCACCGGCGTCGGCGCGGTGATCAACGCCGGCCGGCTGCGCCCCGGCGAGGACGTGGTGGTGATCGGTGCCGGCGGCGTCGGGCTCAACGCCATCCAGGGCGCGCGGATCGCCGGCGCGCGGCGGATCATCGCCGTCGACATGAGCGAGCAAAAGCTCGCTATGGCGCGCGACTTTGGAGCCACACATGGGATTCTGGCCACTGGCGAGGCACCGTGGCAAGAGGCGATGACGCTGCTTGACGGACGCGGGGCCGATGTGGTGGCGGTGACGGTCGGCGCGATCCGCGCCTATGACGACGCGCAGCGCTATCTCGGCTGGGGCGGGCGGATGGTCATGGTAGGCATGCCGCACAGCGGCGCCATGGCGCAATACGAGCCGGTGGTGAATGCCTTCATGGGCTCGTCGATGGTCGGCTCCAAGATGGGCGACGTGGTGATTGCCCGCGACATCCCCTGGATGGCCGATCTCTACCGTCAGGGCCGGCTGAAGCTCGATGAGCTGGTCTCGGGCCGCTGGCGGCTGGACCAGATCAACGAGGCCATCGCCGACACCAAGTCCGGCGCCGCCCGGCGCAATGTCATCGTCTTCGACCGCCCGGCGTGAGGGAATCATTCCAGGTCGAAAGCGCCATCCCAGCCAAAGCCGACAAACCGCTGTTCGTCACCGCCAAGCGACCGGTAGAGCGCCAGCGCCGCTGTGTTGTCGGGCTCGGTGCCGAGCCAGATGCCGGCGCAGCCGATCGCGCGCACATGGGCGAACAGCGCCTCGGTCACTGCCCGTCCCAGGCCCCGGCGACGGTGGCTCTCGCGGGTGCCGACCTCGTTGACAAAGAACCCCGGCCGCTTGTCGGGATGCAACAGCACCGTGCCGGAGGCAAATGACACCAGATCGCCAGCCTCTGTCGCCACGGCCATCGCCTGCAACGGGCTCATCAGAAAGGCGCGTGCCTGATCGGGGCGCAGCGCATGATCGAAGAGCCCCGGGGTGACATTCTCCAACAGCGCGATATCTTGCGCGCCAAGAATACGAACCTGCATGACCGATCCCCGAACAGAAAGCCTGCCATGAAACTCGCCGATCTCGACGTGATTGTCACCGCTCCGCCGGCCCCGGGCTGGGGCGGGCGCTACTGGATCCTTGTCAAGCTGACCACCGATGACGGCCTCACCGGCTGGGGCGAATGCTATGCCGCCTCGGTCGGCCCCCGGGCGATGGAGGCGGTGATCCGCGACGTCTTTGAGCGCCACATGGCCGGCGACAGCCCGGAGAACGTCGAGCGGATGTTCCGCCGCGCCTATTCCTCGGGCTTTACCCAGCGCCCCGATCTCACCGTCATGGGCGCCTTCTCCGGCCTCGAGATCGCCTGCTGGGATATCCTCGGCAAGGCTCGCGACCGGCCGGTCTGGGCGCTGATGGGCGGCATGATGAACGAACGCATCCGGGCCTATTCCTACCTCTACCCGCTGAAACACCACAAGCTTCCGGAGTTCTGGGTTTCGCCCGAGATGGCGGCGGACAGTGCGCGCGATCTGGTGGCGCGGGGCTATACGGCGGTCAAATTCGATCCCGCCGGCCCCTACACCCTGCGCGGCGGGCATCAGCCGGCGCTCAGCGACATCTCGCTGTCAGTGCGGTTCTGCGAGGCGATCCGCGAGGCGGTGGGCGACCGCGCCGACCTGCTCTTTGGCACCCATGGCCAGTTCAGCACCGGCGGCGCGATCCGGCTGGGGCAGGCGATCGAGGCCTACCAGCCGCTGTGGTACGAAGAGCCGATCCCGCCCGACAACCTGCTCGAGTTCCGCAAGGTGGCCGAGGCGGTGCGCATCCCGCTGGCCACCGGCGAGCGGCTGACCACCCGCGCCGAGTTCGGCACCGTCCTGCAGACCGGCGGCGCCAGCATCCTGCAACCGGCGCTGGGCCGCGCCGG
Organism: Marinovum sp.; assembly: GCF_034669705.1. Taxonomy (GTDB): domain Bacteria; phylum Pseudomonadota; class Alphaproteobacteria; order Rhodobacterales; family Rhodobacteraceae; genus Marinovum. The sequence continues at coordinate 63,060 of NZ_JAXMOR010000002.1, read as the reverse complement.
CGGGCTCTGGGAGACCCGCAAGATCGCCGCCCTGGCCGAGCATTTCAACGCGCAGGTGGCGCCGCATCTCTATGCCGGGCCGGTGGAATGGGCGGCCAATGTGCAGCTTGCCGTGACGATCCCCAACCTGCTGATGATCGAGACCATCGAGACCCCCTTTCACCTCGACCTGATCGGCGGTGCGCTGCAGGTGGAGGGCGGCTTTGTCACCCCGCCCACCGCGCCCGGCCTCGGCATCGAGGTCGACGAGGCGCTGGCCCGCGCGCATCCCTACGAGGGCGAGGGGCTGCACCTCGAGATGCAGGAGGCACCCTGCGATTACGTCTCGGGCAACGTCTTTGCCGGCGGCGCGCCGGTGCGTCAGGACTGATCCGGCAAAGCCGATTGCCGTTGGGTCAGGCGGCGTGGTATGTCAGTTGCGATGCAATCTGACAAGCAGCAGCCAGGCCTCGTGAGCGCCCCTTCTCCCGATCCCGAACCGCGCGACATGGCCGAGAATGCCAAGGCCGCCGCGGGCTATCTCAAGACGCTGGCGCATGAGGGCCGGCTGATGATCCTGTGCCATCTGGTGCAGGGCGAGATGTCGGTTGGCGCGCTCGAGACGACCCTCGGCATGCGGCAGGCGGCGGTCAGCCAGATGCTGGCCCGGCTGCGCGACGAGGGGCTGGTGGTCACCCGACGCGAGGGCAAGGTGATCCATTATTCGCTGGCCGACGCGCGCACTCGGCGGATGATCGGGCTGCTCTACGAGTATTACTGCAGCTAGCCGGCCTGCTTTGGTGTCGGTGCCGGTCGTCGCTCAGGCGACGGTCAGCCGGCGGCGGCGGCCAGTTCCGGCCCGGCTGCGCCCTGTCGCACCTGCCAGTCACGCACCGGCGCGGTGCGCGCCCGCAGCCGGGTCAGCCGCCAGCCCGGCGCCTCCGGTGCATGCGCCGGATCGAGCCGCCAGCGGCTCTCCACCCCCGGCGCGCCGCCCTCGGCCCCCGGTGTCAGCAAGAGCCCCAGCGGACGGCCGCCAAAGGCCTCGGCCCCGGTCTCGGCCGCCAGATGCATGCGCCGCACCTGCGTCAGGCTGGGCAGGCCCGGCAGATCGCCCACCACCAGCGGCGCCGCACCGGAGCGCAGCACCTCCTCCAGCGTCCAGAGCACATCCTCGGGCCGGGTCGGATGCACGAAGAGGAACCGCTCGGGCGCACAGAGCGCGGCCAGGCCGGGGCCAAAGAGCGCGTCCTTTTCCCAGGCCGGCGCCACCCAGATCACCGGTCCGGGCCCGGCCGCCTGCACCGCACCGGCGACCCAGGCCGCCAGCGTGCGCCGCGCCCTGCCGCAGAGCTCGTGCACCCGCATCTGCGAAAACGACAGCTCGCCCATCACCGACAGGGCAGGGCGCGTCCGGTGCGGCGCGCGGGTCAGAAGGGCGTGGTGACGACTCATGCCGCCATTGTAAATGTTCGCGCTATGTTCTCAAGGGCCATGGCGACGACCGGGCGGTTCGATCCGGGGTTTAACTTTCCGGCGCGCGCGTTAGGTTCCGGCGCAACTGAACAGGGGACATGAACCATGAAGATGACAAAGCTCGGCCGCAGCGGCCTCGAGGTGTCGCAGCTGTGCCTCGGGACGATGACCTTCGGCACCCAGACCCCACCCGCGGCCGCCCATGCCCAGATCGACCGCGCACTCGAGCGCGGGGTGAATTTCATCGACACCGCCGAGATGTACCCGGTCAACCCAAAGACGCGCGAGACCACCGGCCTGACCGAGGCGATCATCGGCGACTGGATCGCCGCCAGCGGCCGCCGGCAAGAGGTGGTGCTGGCCACCAAGCACTTGGGCGAGGGCTCGAACCAGTCGCCCGACGGCGGACCGATCACCTCGGCCACCATTCCGCGATCGATCGAGGGCTCGCTGAAGCGGCTCAAGACCGACGTGATCGACCTCTACCAGTTCCACTGGCCCAACCGCGGCTCCTACATGTTCCGCAAGAACTGGCGCTACGACCCCTCTGGCCAGGACCGCGCCGCGGTGATCGCCGACATGGAGGACTGCCTCGGCGCCCTGCAGCGCGAGGTCGAGCGCGGCACCATCCGCGCCTTCGGCATGTCGAACGAGAGCGCCTGGGGCACCACCCAGTGGATCGAGGCGGCGAACCGCATTGGCGGGCCGCGCGTGGCGACCTTGCAGAACGAATACTCGCTGATGTGCCGCCTGGCCGATACCGACGTGGCCGAGGTGTGCTGCAATGAAGAGGTCAGCCTGCTGCCGTTCTCGCCACTGGCCTGCGGCTACCTGACCGGCAAGTACAGCGGCGGCGCGGTGCCAGAGGCCTCGCGGATGTCGATCAACCCCGACATGGGCGGGCGCCAGGGCGACCGGGCGCTGGCGGTGGCCGATGCCTATGTCGCCCTCGCCAACAAGCACGGGATTGACCCGGTGCATATGGCGCTGGCCTGGACCGTGCAGCGGCCTTTCGTGGCGTCGTCGATCTTTGGCGCGACGACGCTGGCGCAGCTCGACCACGCGCTCGACGCCGCCGACATCACCCTGTCGGACGAGCTGCTCAAGGAGATCGACGCGCTCAACCGCGCCCATCCGATGCCCTTCTGAGCGCTTAACCTTTCTTAACATTTCACCTTGTGCCGGCGGGTCTTCCGCCGCACATTAACCAGATGTTAAGACTTTGTTTACCCTTTGTGCTTCTTCTGGGCACGCTTTGCGCCGGGCTCATCGCTCTGCCTGTGGCGCATGCGGCACAGGCAGAGATCTCGGGCCTTGTCCGGGTGATCGACGGTGACACGCTCGATGTGGGGGGCAAACGCATCCGCCTCTTTGGCATCGACTCGGTCGAGCGCGACCAGACCTGCCGCCACCCGTCGCGCGGCACCTGGCCCTGCGGCCGCGAGGTGACCCGAGAGGTCGCCACCTGGCTTGACGGCAAGACCCTGCGCTGCACCCGCGAAGACACCGACCGTTACGGCCGCATCGTCGCCACCTGTCACCTGGGCGGCACCGACGTGGGCGAAGCGCTGGTCAGCGCCGGCCTGGCCTTCGCCTACAAGACATACTCGACCCGCTACGTCCCGCAAGAGGCCCGCGCGCTGTCCGCCGGACGCGGCCTCTGGACTTCGGTGGTGCTGCGCCCCGAGGCCTTCCGCAGCCAGAAGCGCGCCAGGGTGCAGCCGGTGGTGCCGACGCGGGCGGGCTGCACGATCAAGGGCAACATCGCGTCCAGCGGCGAGCGGATCTTCCACGTCGAGGGACAGCGCGATTACGCCAGAACGGCAATCTCACTACAGAAGGGCGAACGCTGGTTCTGCACCGAGGCCGAGGCCCGCCGTGCCGGCTGGCGCAAGGCGCACCGCTGACGCCGGCCCAGACCACCAAAGCCCGCACCCACACGCCCCCGCTCCCCCTTCATCTTGCCAAGTAAACCTCCGGGGGGAGGCCGCAGGCCGGGGGGCTGGCCCCCCATGCGCCAACGCCGGCCCCGCGCGCCAAAGCTCACAGTCGCACGCCTCCGCTCCCCTTCATCTTGTCGAGTAAACCTCCAGGGGGAGGCCGCAGGCCGGGGGGCTGGCCCCCCCTCGCGCCGACGCCGGCCCCGCGCGCCAAAGCTCACAGTCGCACGCGCCCGCTCCTCCGACATCCGACCAAGCAGACCGAGCGGGGGGCTCGCGCCCCTCCCAGCCTCAGCCCCGCGCCTCACGGATCAGCCGGAGAATATCCTGCGCCGCGGTCGGAATATTCGTTCCCGGCCCGAAGATCGCCTTCACCCCGGCACCCTTGAGGAAATCGTAGTCCTGCTGCGGAATGACCCCACCGCAGATCACGATGATGTCGCCCGCATCATTGGCCTTCAGCGCCTCGATCAGCTGCGGCGCCAGCGTCTTGTGGCCGGCGGCCTGCGACGAGATCCCCACCACATGCACATCGTTGTCGACCGCGTCCTGCGCGGCCTCCTCGGGCGTCTGGAACAGCGGTCCGACGTCGACGTCGAAGCCGATATCGGCAAAGGCGGTGGCGATCACCTTGGCGCCGCGGTCATGCCCGTCCTGACCCATCTTGACCACCAGCATCCGCGGCCGGCGGCCTTCCTCCTCGGCGAACTCCTCGACCGATTTCTGGATCGCGGCAAAGCCCTCGTCGCCCTCGTAGGCCGCGCCATAGACCCCGGCGAGGGTCTTCACCTCGGCGCGGTGCCGTCCGAATACCTTTTCCATCGCCATGCTGATTTCTCCTACGCTGGCCCGGGCACGCGCGGCCTCGACCGCCGCTTCCAGAAGGTTGCCGCCCTCTTTGGCGCGGCGGCTGAGCTCGTCCAGGGCCGCGTCGCAGGCTGCCTGGTCGCGGCTGCCGCGGATCCGCTCGAGCCGGGCGATCTGGCTCTCGCGCACCTTGACGTTGTCGACGTCGAGAATGTCGATCGGATCCTCTTTGTCCTTGCGGTACTTGTTGACGCCCACGATCACCTCTGAGCCGCGGTCGATCATCGCCTGGCGGGTGGCGGCGGTCTCCTCGATACGCAGCTTCGGCATGCCCGAGGCCACCGCCTTGGTCATGCCGCCCATTTCCTCGACCTCCTCGATCAGCGCCCAGGCTTTCTCGGCCAGGTCATGGGTGAGCTTTTCGACGTAGTAGGAGCCGGCCAGCGGATCGACCACATTGGTCACCCCGGTCTCTTCCTGCAGGATCAGCTGGGTATTCCGCGCGATGCGGGCCGAAAAGTCCGTCGGCAGGGCAATCGCCTCGTCCAGCGCGTTGGTGTGCAGCGACTGGGTGCCGCCGAGGACGGCCGACATCGCCTCATAGGCGGTGCGGATGACGTTGTTGTAGGGGTCCTGCTCCTGCAGGGACACGCCGGAGGTCTGGCAGTGGGTGCGCAGCATCTTCGAGCGGTCGTTCTTGGCCCCGAACTCGGTCATGATGCGGTGCCAGAGCAGCCGGGCGGCGCGCAGCTTGGCGGCCTCCATGAAGAAGTTCATGCCGATGGCAAAGAAGAACGACAGCCTTCCGGCGAACTTGTCGACATCCATCCCCGCCTCGATCGCGGCGCGCACGTATTCGCGGCCGTCGGCGAGGGTATAGGCCAGCTCCTGCACAAGGTTCGCGCCGGCCTCCTGCATGTGGTAGCCGGAGATCGAGATCGAGTTGAACCGCGGCATCTCGTTCGAGGTGTATTCGATGATATCCGAGATGATCCGCATCGAGGGTTCCGGCGGGTAGATATAGGTGTTGCGGACCATGAACTCCTTGAGGATGTCGTTCTGGATCGTGCCCGAGAGCACCGATTTGTCATGGCCCTGTTCCTCGCCGGTGACGATGAAACTGGCGAGGATCGGGATCACCGCGCCGTTCATCGTCATCGAGACCGAGACCTGATCAAGCGGGATGCCGTCGAACAGCAGCTTCATGTCCTCGACCGAATCGATCGCCACGCCGGCCTTGCCGACATCGCCCACCACGCGCGCATGGTCGCTGTCATAGCCGCGGTGGGTGGCGAGGTCGAAGGCGACCGAGACGCCCTGCTGGCCGGCGGCGAGGTTGCGGCGGTAGAAGGCGTTGCTCTCCTCGGCGGTCGAAAAGCCGGCATATTGCCGGATCGTCCAAGGCCGGCCGGCGTACATCGTGGCCTTCGGGCCGCGGGTGAAGGGCGCAAAGCCGGGCAGGGTGCCCATATGCGGCAGCCCGGCGGTGTCTTCCTGGGTGTAGAGCGGGCTGACCTCGATGCCTTCCAGCGTCTTCCAGGTCAGATCCTCGAGCGGCCGGCCGCGCAGTTCCTTTTCCGCCAATGCCTTCCAGTCATCCTTGGTCTGGCTCATCGCCTTGTCCTTTCTTTGCGGCAGGGCAGCATGCGCGCCTGCAAAATCGGTTGCATTGGCGCGGGCTCACGCCATTCTCAGTCGTAATCAGATGCCTAATGCCTATATGCTGGGTACAAGGAGGACCCATGGCCCAGATGTACCGCGTTCTGACGATGATCCTTGCCGCGGCTGCCAGCAGCGTCGCGGCGCAGGAACTGGCTGTGGCCCAGACCCGGCCGCTGCCGGCCGAGGAGGGGCCGCAAGGCCCCGAAGAGGCCGTGGCGCCCGATGCGGAGCCAGAGACCCAGCCAGAGACCCTGCCAGAGGGCGCGCCAGAGGCCGTGCAAGAGGGCGTGCCCGAAGGCGTCCCGGTCGAGGTGCCGGTGATCCAGCCGGCGGGGGTGCATGAGCTCGAGGAATACCTCTGGCTCAAGCGCCCGGTGGTGGTCTTTGCCGACAGCCCGGCCGACCCGCGATTCAACCAGCAGATGGACCTCTTGCGCGAGCGGCTGGACGATCTGGCGCAGCGCGACGTGGTGGTGCTCACCGACACCGATGCCTCGGTGCTTACCCCCCTGCGCGAAAAGCTGCGGCCGCGCGGTTTCATGCTGGTGCTGATCGGCAAGGACGGATCGGTATACCTGCGCAAGCCCTTCCCCTGGTCGGTGCGCGAGATCACCCGGTCGATCGACAAGCTGCCGCTGCGCCAGCAGGAAATCCGCGACCGCCGCACTGGCGGCTGACCCGGCAGCCGGACGCGCACCATGGCGGGCCGCACCTGCGCCCCGCCGTGCCCTGTCACCTCTGTCCAGCCCGGCATTGCCATCGCGCGATCATTCGAATTCCATGATCACGTCATCCACCGCCAGGCTGTCGCCGGCATTGGCGTTGATCTGCGACACCACGCCGGTCCGTTCGGCGCGCAGGATGTTCTCCATCTTCATCGCCTCGACGGTGCAGAGCGCCTGGCCCTCCTGCACCTCTTCACCGACCTCGACGTCGACCTTCACGATCAGCCCCGGCATCGGGCAGAGCAGCATCTTCGAGGTGTCCGGCGCCTGTTTCTCGGGCATCAGCGCGGCCAGCTCGGCCTGCCGGCGGGACCGCACATGCACCTTCAGCTCGGCACCGCGGCTGCGGATACGGAAGCCATGGGTGATCTTGTCGACCTTGAGCACCAGCGGCGCGCCGTCCACCGTCATCCGCGTTAGCGTCTGGCCGGGCGTCCAGGCGCCGTCGATGCGCAGGCTGGGCCCGTCCTCGAAGTGCACCGTGGCGCCGTCATGGTCGGCGTCGATCGCCAGGTGATAGGTGGTGCCCTGAAGCGTCACCGTGGCCTTGTTGTCGACCCGGCGTTCGTGGTTGTCGAGCCGGCCCGAGACCCGGGTGCGGCGGATCTCGGCCACCCGGTTCATCGCCGCGCAGCAGGCCGCGATCTGGCGCAGGGCCGTCTCGTCCAGCGTCACGCCGTCAAAGCCCTCGGGGTATTCCTCGGCGATGAAGGCGGTGGTCATTTCGCCAGAGACGAACTTCGGATGGTCCATCACCGCCGACAGGAAGGGGATGTTATGGCCGATGCCCTCGACCTCGAAACTGTCGAGCGCCACGCGCATCGCCTCGATCGCCGCGCCCCGGGTCGGTGCCCAGGTGCAGAGCTTGGCGATCATCGGGTCGTAGTACATGCTGATCTCGCCGCCCTCGAAGACGCCGGTGTCATTGCGCACCGCGGTCTCGCCCTCGGGCGCCGCGCCCTGCCACTTGTCGTTGTCGAGCAGCGGACCGGCGGCCACTTCCGCCGGCGGGCGATAGCGGGTCAACCGGCCGATCGAGGGCAGGAAGTTGCGATAGGGGTCCTCGGCATAGAGCCGGCTTTCGATCGACCAGCCGGTGAGCGTGACGTCGTCTTGGGTGATCGAGAGCTTTTCGCCGGCCGCCACGCGGATCATCTGCTCGACCAGGTCGACGCCGGTGATCAGCTCGGTGACCGGGTGCTCCACCTGCAACCGGGTGTTCATCTCGAGGAAAAAGAAGTTCTTCTGACCGTCGACAATGAACTCGACCGTGCCGGCGCTGGCATAGCCCACCGCCTTGGCCAGTGCGACCGCCTGTTCGCCCATGGCGCGGCGGGTCTCTTCGTCGAGGAAGGGCGAGGGCGCCTCTTCGATGACCTTCTGGTTGCGGCGCTGGATCGAACATTCCCGCTCGCCCAGATAGACCGCGTTGCCATGGCCATCGGCCAGCACCTGGATCTCGATGTGGCGCGGCTGGGTGACGAATTTCTCGATGAAGATGCGGTCGTCGCCAAAGCTGCTCGCCGCTTCGTTCTTTGACGACTGAAAGCCCTCGCGCGCCTCGGCGTCGTTCCAGGCAATGCGCATGCCCTTGCCGCCGCCGCCGGCGCTGGCCTTGATCATCACCGGATAGCCGATCTCGTTCGAGATCTTCACCGCCTCCTCGGCATCCTCGATCAGCCCCATGTAGCCCGGCACGGTCGAGACATCGGCCTCCTGGGCGATTTTCTTGGAGGTGATTTTGTCACCCATCGCCTCGATCGCCCCCACCGGCGGGCCGACAAAGGCCACGCCCTCGGCCTCGAGCGCCTGTGCGAACTTGGGGTTCTCCGACAGGAAGCCATAGCCCGGGTGCACCGCCTCGGCGCCGGTCTGGCGGATCGCCGCGATGATCCGGTCGATCACGATATAGGACTGGTTGGCGGGCGGCGGGCCGATATGCACCGCCTCGTCGGCCATCTTCACATGCAGCGCGTGCTTGTCGGCGTCGGAATAGACAGCCACCGTCTTGATGCCCATCTTGCGGGCCGACTTGATGACACGGCAGGCAATCTCGCCGCGGTTGGCGATCAGGATCTTCTTGAACATGAGGTGTCCTTCTTGATGGGGCTGACATCGGCGGACCGGCCCGGCCGCAGCACATGCGTCGAGAGTGGGTCCAGGCCTGTGAGCGGCGGAGCGATCGGGGGAAAAGACGCGGGCGGTTGCGCAGGGGACACGCAATACCGCCCGCAGGTCAAAGGGTAACGGTGATCGATCGGGAACGATTGGCAGCCCGACCACACGGTTATGTCGGTGACACTGCGAGCGCTGCGGCCCGCTGCCAAGCGCTGTCGCGCAGTGGCGCGGCGATCGGCAGAGCTCCGCGTGTTTGTCGCGATCCTTGGCAGAAAGGCGCTCATCACCAGGTCGCGCCCTCGTCGAAGGCCTCTGGAAAGGCGGCGCGGGCGGCCTCTTCGTCGATGATCAGGCGGGCCTCGTAGTCCTTGGGATCGAAGGGATCGTCATAGGGCAGCACCTCGCGGCCGAAGAGCCAGCTGAGGCGGCCGGCGTCGAGGTTGCCGCGTTCGAAGGGTTCGGGGCCGAAGTTCTGCCAGAGCGCGGCCAGGAACCACAGGTCGGCGCGCCGGTCGGGGGCACGGCGGTCGCGGTAGCGCTCGCGCCGGATGATCGGCGTCGCGCCCTTTGGGTTGGGGCGGCGAACGGTGAACTGGAAATCGGTGCCGGGAAGGCGGCCGGGGAAACCGCGATGCTTGATCATGCCGCGCCCTCCTGGCCTGCGAGGGGCCGGTGCGCGGCGGGCGCAAGCAGGACAGGCCCGGGGGCCTGTCCCGTTGGTAAGTTACTTGTACTTGCCGGTGTAGACCGGTTCGACCGAAATCGGTGCCGGATCGACAACGATGTATTCCTCTTCCTGCTGCTGCGAGCAAGCCGCGACAGCGGTGAAGAGGCCAAGTGCTGCGATGAGCTTGATGCTCTTGGACATAAAGTTCTCCTGTCAGTCACAACGGCATGGATCCGCGCACGCAGCGAGGCCCCATGCCGACACAAAGGTAAGGTCACTTGGGTGTAACCCGCCTTAACGTTAGTGAATAACCGCCCGAAAATATACGGCTTTTCGACGCGGTTGCCGGCATGTGGCGCGAAAGCCGCATTTCTGGGCGGTCTCGGCGCGGACGCCGCAAGATATAGTAGCCGCATCAGAACAACTCCCAGATACAGATGGCATCCTCGATGGCATAGCTCTCGAAGAACTGCGCCACGTCGGGTGCGATGGTGCCGAATTCAAGCGGCTTGGAACTAAGTGATATGACGATGCGTTGGGCGGGCAGACCGCGGCGCTCAAGCTCGGGCAGGGCCACTTCGGCGCACAGGTGCTCCATGTCGGCGAAAACCGATTCCATGTCCTCGGAGGCCTGTTCGAGATCCGGCACCACGAATCGGGCGCGGAAGATCGCCAGCGGGGTCTCGGTCTCGTCGCGGTATTCCTGCAGGGAGACCTGCAGGCCAGACGGCACCTCGAAACGCGACGGATCGCTGGCGGCCGCCGGCAGGCTGTTGGCCCAGAGCATTGCAATCGCAGGGAAAATCAAGTGGCAGCCCCACCCCCGTTTCCGGGCTCCTCCCGGTGGGGCTGCGCGGCGTTCAGGTCCCCCTCGCGCCGCATTGAACTTGATGTCGCACAAGGTCATACCAGAACTTTCCCATGGGTCAACAGGGCACATCGCTGCCAGCGGGCGCGCAGCGCCGGGTCGTGCAGAAGCGCGTCGATCTGCGCCTCGGTGTGCGCCTTTGGAAACCGACCGGCAACCGCGCCACCGGCCGTGACGCAAAGCCCGTCGTCGCCGCGGCGCACCTGCACCACCGGCGAGAAGCCGCGCAGCCCCTGCAGCCGCCGCCACATGTCCTGACGAATCATCTGCGCCAGCCGCAGCATCCTCAGCGGCGGGAACCCGGCGCTGGCCGAGACGTCGAACTGCGCCACCGGCTGGCGCGACAGGGTCAGCCCGCCAGCGTCGCGGCGTATGTGCCAGGGTTTGCTCACGGGCATCTCCTCGGGGCCCTGCGGTCCCTCTTCGTCTCTTCGCGCGGTGCCGCCGGGGCGCTCACAGCGGGATGTTGTCGTGTTTCTTCCACGGGTTGGTCAGCTTCTTGCCGCGCAGCGCGGCAAACGCCCGGCTCACCCGCTTGCGGGTCGAATGCGGCATGATCACCTCGTCGATGAAGCCGCGCTCGGCCGCCACGAAGGGATTGGCGAAGCGGTCCTCGTAATCCTTGGTGCGCCCGGCGATCTTTTCCTTGTCGCCCAGTTCCGAGCGGTAGAGGATCTCGGTCGCCCCCTTGGCCCCCATCACCGCGATCTCGGCGGTGGGCCAAGCATAGTTCATGTCGCCGCGCAGGTGTTTCGAGGCCATCACGTCATAGGCGCCGCCGTAGGCCTTGCGGGTGATCACCGTCACCTTGGGCACTGTCGCCTCGCCATAGGCAAACAGCAGCTTGGCGCCGTGCTTGATGACGCCGCCGTATTCCTGGGAGGTGCCGGGCAGGAAGCCCGGGACATCGACGAAGGTGAGAATCGGCACCTCGAAGGCATCGCAGAACCGCACGAATCGCGCCGCCTTGCGCGAGCTGTCGATGTCGAGACAGCCGGCCAGCACCATCGGCTGGTTGGCGACGATGCCGACGGTCTGGCCTTCGAGCCGGATGAAGCCGGTGATGATGTTCTTGGCGAACTCTTCCTGGATCTCGTAGAAATCGCCCTCATCCGCGACCTTCAGGATCAGCTCCTTCATGTCGTAGGGCGTGTTGGCATTTTCCGGCACCAGCGTGTCGAGACTGTCCTCGATCCGGTTCACATCGTCGAAGAACGGCCGGACGGGCGGCTTCTCGCGGTTGTTGAGCGGCAGGAAGTCAACCAGCCGGCGCACCTCGGCCAGCGCCTCGACGTCATTTTCAAAGGCGCCGTCGGCCACTGAGCTCTTCTTGGTGTGGGTCGACGCGCCGCCCAGTTCTTCGGCGGTGACCTGCTCGTTGGTCACGGTCTTGACCACGTCGGGGCCGGTGACGAACATGTAGGACGAGTCCTTCACCATGAAAATGAAATCGGTCATCGCCGGCGAATAGACCGCGCCACCGGCGCAGGGGCCCATGATCACGCTGATCTGCGGCACCACGCCGGAGGCCATGATATTGCGCTGGAAGATCTCGGCGTAGCCGGCGAGCGCGTCGACGCCTTCCTGAATACGGGCGCCGCCAGAGTCGTTGAGGCCGATCACCGGCGCGCCGTTCTGAACCGCCATGTCCATGATCTTGCAGATCTTCTGTGCATGGGTGGCGCTGACCGAGCCGCCGAGGACGGTGAAATCCTGGCTGTAGACATAGACCATGCGGCCGTTGACCGTGCCCCAGCCGGTGACCACGCCGTCGCCGGCGGGACGGTTGTCCTCCATGCCGAAATCGGTGCAGCGGTGGGTGACGAAGGTGTCGTATTCCTCGAAACTCTCCTCGTCGAGCAGGAGCTCGATGCGCTCGCGCGCGGTCAGCTTGCCCTTGGCGTGCTGCGCGTCGATGCGTTTCTGTCCGCCGCCCATGCGGGCGTCCTGGCGGCGGTCTTCGAGTTCCTGAAGAATGTCGGTCATCATCGGCCCCTTGTCTGGTTCCGCGAGACCATACTGCGATGCAGCGACGACACAAGGATAAGGTGGAATATTTGCAAATAAGCTTGCAGGGAGATTGGAATATTTGCAAATATAGCTTTCCCACGGCCAAGGGGAGTTTTTGCAAAAATGCACAGGGACTTGTGCAGATCGGAGTGACAGTTTGTGGGCGCGCGATAATGGACTTGTTCCCGCCGCAGGCGTAAGTCTTTCCCCATGTCAGTTGCTCCTGCGGTCAGATTTCTTGACCGGTCCACCCCGCCTCATATCGTAACGCTGATCCTGCTTTCGGGGCTGGCGGCGCTTGCAATGAACATCTTCCTGCCGTCGCTGCCGGGGATGACTGCCTATTTTGACACCGATTACAGCCTGATGCAGCTTTCGGTCGCCATCTACCTGGGCGTGAACGCCTGTCTGCAACTGGTCGTCGGTCCGATGTCGGACCAGATGGGCCGCCGGCCGGTGATCCTTGGCGGGCTGGTGATCTTCATCCTCGCGACGCTCGGCTGTCTCTTTGCGCCCAATGTCACGGTCTTCCTGATCTGTCGCATGGCCCAGGCCGCGGTGGTGGTGGCGATGGTGCTGAGCCGGGCCGTGGTGCGCGATATGGTGCCGCAGGACCAGGCCGCCTCGATGATCGGCTATGTCACCATGGGCATGGCAGTGGTGCCGATGATCGGCCCGATGATCGGCGGGTTCCTCGATGAGATCTGGGGCTGGAAGGCCTCGTTCTGGCTGTTGCTGGTGGCCGGGGTGGCGACGCTCTGGCTGGCCTGGCGCGACCTGGGCGAAACCAAGATGCGCTCCGGCCAGACCCTGCTGCGGCAGTTCCAGGACTACCCCGAACTGATCCGCGCGCCGCGGTTCTGGGGCTATGCGCTGGCGGCGGCCTTTGCCTCGGGGGCGTTCTTTGCCTATCTCGGCGGCGCGCCCTTTGTCGGGTCAGAGGTCTTTGGCCTTCAACCGGCGCTGCTGGGCCTGCTGTTCGGTGCGCCGGCGGTGGGCTATTTTGCCGGCAACGGCATCTCGGGCCGGTACTCGGCCCGGGTCGGGGTCAACCGCATGGTGCTCTGGGGGTGCTGGGTCAATATCGTCGGCGTCGTACTGTCGATGCTGGTGTTTGCGATGGGGCAGGGCTCGGCGCTGAGCTTCTTCGGCTTCATGACTTTCGTGGGCTTTGGCAATGGCATGACGATCCCCAATTCCACCGCCGGCATGCTGTCGGTGCGGCCGCATCTGGCGGGTACCGCCAGTGGGCTCGGCGGGGCGATCATGATCGGCGGCGGTGCCGGGCTTTCGGCACTGGCCGGAGCCTTGCTGCAGCCCGGCACCGGCCCCTGGCCGCTGCTCTGGCTGATGCTGATTACCAGTATCCTGGGCATGGTCGCCATCCTGATGGTGATCCGTCGCGAAGAGCGCCTCAGGCTGGTATAGGCCGGGGGGGCGACGGTCCGTCTGTCCTGCGGGTTGCTCAGAGCGGTTTGCAAAGCTAGCCTGCGGGCGACGCAAATTCGCAAAGGCATGCCCATGGCCACCCAGAAACTCTATGCCGGCGCCAAGCTGCGCGAGACCCGCACCCGTCTCGGGCTGACTCAGAAGGATTTCGCCGGCAAGCTCGGCGTCTCGCTGCCCTATCTCAACCAGATGGAAAACAACAACCGCCCCGTCAGCACCACCGTGGTGCTGGCGCTGGCGCAGGAGTTCGGCTTCGACGTCACCGAGCTCTCCTCCGGCGATGCCGAGCGGCTGGTGTCGGACATGCGCGAGGCGCTGGCCGATCCGGTGTTCAATCAAGACGAGGCCGGCGCGCCGCCGCTGGCCGACCTGCGCCTGACCGCCTCCAATGCGCCGGCGCTGGCGCGCGCCTTTCTCGAGCTGCACCGCGCCTATCGCCAGACCCACGAGCGGCTGGCCTCGCTCGATGCGGCGCTGGGGCACGAGGGCGGCGGGCTGCAGCTGAGCCCCTGGGAGGAGGTGCGCGACTTCTTTCATTATTGCGACAATTACATCGACGCCGTCGACCGCGCGGCCGAGAATTTCGCCGCCACCGCCAAGCGTGGCGATGTGCCCGGCGCGGCCGAGGCCTGGCTGCGCGGTCAGGGGATCTCGCTGCGGATTGCCGCCACCGACACGCTGCGCCAGTTCGACCGCGCCGCCGGCACCGTGACGCTGTCGGACCGCGCCGCGCCGGAGACCCGCAACTTTCAGCTGCTGCTGCAGATGGCGCTGCTGCAACAGGACAAGCTGCTGCAGGCGACGCTCGACCTCGCCCGCTTTCAATCCGACACCGCGCGCGACATCGCCCATATCGGTCTGGCCAACTACTTCGCCGGCGCCGCGCTGATGCCCTATGGTCCGTTTCTCGCCGCCGCCCGCGAGACGCGGCATGATCTCGAACGGCTGGCCACCCGCTTCGGCGCCTCGATCGAGCAGGTCGCACACCGGCTCTCGACGCTGCAACGGCCCGGCGCCAAGGGGGTGCCGTTCTTTTTCGTCCGCGTCGATCAGGCTGGCACGATCACCAAGCGTCACTCCGCCACGCGATTGCAATTCGCCCGCTTCGGCGGCGCCTGTCCGCTGTGGAACGTGCACCGCGCTTTCGAGACGCCGGGCCGCTTCCTGCGCCAGCTGGCCGAGACGCCGGACGGGGTGCGCTATATCTCCATCGCCTGCGACATCTCGAAAAGCGGCGGCCGCTACGGCGCGCCGGTGCGGCGCTATGCAATGGCGCTGGGCTGCGAGGTCGAACACGCCGGGCAACTGGTCTATGCCGACGGTCTCGACGTGACTCAGGACACTAATTTTGAACCGATCGGCATTTCCTGTCGTATCTGTGAGCGAACCCATTGCCACCAGCGCGCCATCCCGCCGCTCGAGCAGCGGTTGCGCATCCAGCCTGACAGCCGCGATGTGCTGCCGTATGAAATCGAATGACGGGCGAGATCGAATGACGGGGATGTGAGCGGCGCGCGGCTTGTGGTTCATGCTTTGAGAACATATGGTGAACACCATGGCCAAACGCACCTTGCAGGAAAAGCTCGCGATCCTTTCTGACGCGGCAAAATACGATGCCTCCTGCGCCTCGAGCGGCGGGGAGAAGCGCGATTCCCGTGACGGGAGCGGCATCGGCTCGACCACCGGATCGGGCATCTGCCACGCCTATGCGCCGGACGGGCGCTGCATCAGCCTGCTCAAGATCCTGATGACCAATTTCTGCATCTACGACTGCGCCTATTGCATCAACCGGGTGAGCTCCAACGTCGAGCGGGCGCGCTTCAGCCCCGAAGAGGTGGTCGAGCTGACGCTGGAGTTCTACCGGCGCAACTACATCGAAGGGCTGTTCCTGTCGTCCGGCATTATCCGTTCGCCGGATGACACCATGGCCGACATGGTGCGGATCGTGAAGACGCTGCGCGAGGAGCACGGCTTTCGCGGCTACATCCACCTCAAGACCATCCCCGACGCCAGCCCGCATCTGATCGAAGAGGCGGGGCGCCATGCCGACCGGCTGTCGATCAACGTCGAGCTGCCGACCGATGCGGCGGTCAAGGATTACGCCCCCGAGAAGAACCCCGACCAGATCCGCAAGGCGATGGCCGATGTGCGGGTGCTGCGAGAGGCCGGGCGGGAAAAGAGCTATCGCGGCCGACGGGCCACAAAATTTGCCCCGGCGGGTCAATCGACGCAGATGATCGTCGGCGCGGACGGCGCGAGCGACGCCACCATCCTCAAGACCTCGACCCGGCTCTATTCCAGCTATCGCCTTGGCCGGGTGTATTATTCCGCCTTCTCGCCGATCCCCGACGCCTCTGCCACCCTGCCGCTGATCCAGCCGCCGCTGATGCGCGAGCACCGGCTCTACCAGGCCGACTGGCTGATGCGGTTCTACGGCTTCGACGCCTCGGAAATCACCGCCGCGCGCACGGATGGCAACCTCGACCTGACGATCGACCCCAAGCTCGCCTGGGCGCTGGAGCATCGCGCGCTGTTCCCGGTCGACGTCAACCGCGCCACCCGCGAGATGCTGCTGCGGGTGCCGGGGTTTGGCACCAAGACGGTGGGTCGCATTCTGGCCTCGCGCCGCCATCGCTCGGTTCGCTGGGAGGATTTGCAGCGCATGGGGGCCAATCTGAAAAGCGCGCGCTCCTTCATCACCCTGCCGGGCTGGCGGGCGAGGGATCTCGACGCCGCCGATCTGCGCGCGCGCTTTGCGCCGCCGCCGGAACAGCTCGCGTTGTTCTGATGCATCGCGTGAGCCTGCCAGAGGTCGGCACCTTCGAGGCTTGGCGCGATGCCGCCCGCAAGGCGCTCGCGGCTGACATTCCGGCAGAAGACATCGTCTGGCAGAGGGGCAGCGGCGGTGCCGATCTTTTCGGCGAGGAGACCGTGCTGCCACCGGCGCCCGAGGGCGCGCGGTTCAGCGTGCCAAAGAGCTTCCTGCAGACCGTCCGGCTGGCGCTCTGGCACCGCGACCCCGAGCGGTTTGCCCGCGCCTATGCCATGCTGCGCGCGCTGCAGGCGCAGCCGCGGCTGTTCGAGGATCGCGGCGATGCGCGGGTCGCCAAGCTCAACGCGCTGGCCAAGGAAGTCGGCCGCGACAAGCACAAGATGACCGCCTTCGTCCGGTTCCGCGATATCGGCGATCCCGCTGCCGAACGCCGCCGCTTTGCCGCCTGGTTCGAACCCTCGCATTTCATCATGGAGCCCACCGCGCCGTTTTTTGCCAAGCGCTTCGGCGACATGGACTGGACCATCGTGACCCCCGACCTGACCGCGCAGTTCGAGGCCGGCAAGCTCAGCTTTGCGCCGGGGCAGGCGAAGCCGCCGCTGCCGGAGGATGCCACCGAAGAGCTTTGGGGAACCTACTTTCGCAATATCTTCAACCCGGCGCGGGTCAAGCTGAAGGCGATGCAAGCGGAGATGCCGAAGAAATACTGGAAGAACATGCCCGAGGCGGCGCATATCCCCGAGATGATCGCCGGCGCCCGGGCGCGGGCCGCCGAGATGCAGGCCGCCGCGCCCAGCCTGCCCCCGATGCGCGCCGAGCGGATCACTGCGCGCTTTGCCGACGCCCGCGCCGAGGTGCCGGGCGAGGGCAAGATGGCCGAGGCGCTGGCGGGCTGCCGGCGCTGTCCGCTGTGGGAGAACGCGACACAGGCGGTGTCGGGCGAGGGGCCGCTCGAGGCGCGGCTGATGTTCGTCGGCGAACAGCCCGGCGACCGCGAGGACCTTGAGGGCCGGCCGTTCGTGGGCCCGGCGGGGCAGGTGTTCGACCGGGTGCTGCAGGAGGTGGGGATTGCCCGCGACGAGGTCTATGTGACCAACGCGGTCAAGCATTTCAAATTCCGCCCGCAAGGCCGCCGCCGGCTGCACCAGGCGCCCAACAACCATGAGATCGACCATTGCCGCTGGTGGCTGGATCTGGAGCGCGAGCGGGTGCGGCCCGCGCTTGCCGTCGCCCTTGGCGCCAGCGCCCTGCGCGGGCTGACCGGGGATGGCACCGGGCTGCTCAAGCGGCGCGGCAGGCTCGAGATGGCGGGCGATCAGGCGGTCTTCGTGACGGTCCACCCGAGCTACCTGTTGCGGCTGCGCGACCCGCAGCAGCGGGCCGACGCAGAGGCCGCCTTCCGCGCCGACCTGGCAGAGGTGGCGCGGCTGATGGCCTGAGGGCTCAGGCGGCTTCCGCCGCCTCTTCCTCCTCGTCCCCGGCGGTGTCACGCGCCGCCAGCATCAGCGCGCCGTAGCCCAAAAGGCCCGAGACCAGCGAGCCCGAGAGCACGCCCAGCCGCACCTGGTTCATCAACAGCGGGTCGTCGAAGCTGAGCGAGCCGATGAACAGCGACATGGTGAACCCCACGCCGGCGAGACAGCTCAGACCGTAGATATGCAGCCAGTTGGCCCCCCAAGGCATCCGGGCCAGCCCGGCCTTGACCATCACAAAGGTGACGCCGAAGACGCCGAGCTGCTTGCCGATGATCAGGCCCAGCGCGATGCCCAGCGGCAGCGGCTGCAGCAGGGCGGCAAAGCTCATCCCCTGCAGCACCACGCCGGCATTGGCGAAGGCAAAGACCGGGATGATGAAATAGAGCACGTAGGGCGCCAGACCGTGTTCCAGCGAATGCAGCGGGCTCTTGCCCCACTTGTCCTTCATCGGGATGCAGAAGGCGGTGATCACCCCGGCGAGCGTGGCATGGACGCCGGATTTCAGCACGAAGTACCACATCACGGCGCCGAGCAGGATCATCGGTGCCACCCGGTGCACCCGCTTGAAGTTGAGAAACAGCAGCAGCGCCAGCGGGACGAGGGCGGCGATCAGGTAGTTGACCTGAAGCTCGGCGGTATAGAACAGGGCGATGATCACGATGGCCCCGAGGTCGTCGAGAATGGCCAGGGTCAGCAGGAAGACCTTGAGCGAGGACGGCGCGCGGCTGCCCACCAGCGCCAGGATGCCCAAGGCAAAGGCGATGTCGGTGGCGGCCGGGATCGCCCAGCCGTCGAGCGTGGCGGGCGTCGACCAGTTGATCGCGACATAGACCAGCGCCGGCAGCGCCATGCCGCCGACCGCGGCGGCACCGGGCAGCACCACGTCGCGCGGGTTCTTCAGCTTGCCTTCCAGCAACTCGCGTTTCAGCTCGAGCCCGATCAGGAAGAAGAACACCGCCATCAACCCGTCGTTGATCCACAGGATCGCGGGTTTCTCCAGCCCCTCGCCATTGACCGTCACCCCGAGATAGGCGCCGAGAAAGGCGTCATAGGCCCCGGCGAGGCCGGAATTGGCAACGATCAGCGCCGCGACCGCCGAGAGCATCAGAAGTATGCCCCCCGATGCCTCGTGACTGAAAAAGCGGTCCATGGCGCGTAGAAGCATTGAAGTCCCCATATCCTGATGATTTTGTTTCGATATGCGCACGCGCGGGCGTATTTCAACTGGCTATGCGGTCGCAGTCTGCCTGGCTGGTTGCGCGGGGGCGCCGGGATGGCATAGTGCGCGGAGGCAGAGGCCGGAGGCGCGGG
The DNA here is from genome assembly GCF_034669705.1 of Marinovum sp. Lineage (GTDB taxonomy): Bacteria > Pseudomonadota > Alphaproteobacteria > Rhodobacterales > Rhodobacteraceae > Marinovum. The sequence goes on along the minus strand of NZ_JAXMOR010000002.1, from coordinate 43,800 downwards.
ATGCGGATTGCGACCTATAACGTGGAATGGTTCGACGCGCTTTTCGATGACGCGGGCCGGCTGCTGGCCGATGATCAGTGGTCGGCGCGCCACGATGTCACCCGACGCGACCAGGCCGAGGCGCTGGGGCTGGTTTTCACCGCGCTGGATGCCGATGCGGTGATGGTGATCGAGGCGCCCGACAGCCACCGCGTCCGCGACGGGGTGCGGGCACTGGAGGGGTTTGCCGAGACCTTCGGCCTGCGGGCGCGCAAGGCGCTGATCGGCTTTACCAACACCACGCAGCAGGAAATCGCGCTGCTCTATGACCCCGACGCGCTGCGGGTGAGGCATGACCCCGGCGACAGTGCCGCGGCGCCGCGGTTCGACGGCACCTTCGAGATCGACCTCGATTTCGATGCCCAACGAGACAGGGTGCAGTTTTCCAAGCCGCCTCTGGAGTTGGCGGTCGAGACGGCGGGCGGCCAGCGGTTTCGGATGATCGGCGCGCATCTCAAGAGCAAGGCACCGCATGGCGCCACCACCCGCGACCAGATCATGCGGCTGTCGATCGCCAACCGCCGCAAGCAGCTGGCGCAGGCGATCTGGCTGCGTCATCGGGTGGTCGAGCATCTCGCGGCGGGCGAGAGCCTGATGGTGCTGGGCGATCTGAACGACGGCCCCGGACTGGATGAATACGAAGAGCTCTTCGGCCGCTCCTCGGTCGAGATCGTGCGCGGCGAGGGGCGCGACGGCCCGCGGCTCTATGATCCCAATGCCAGCATCGCGCTGCAGCGGCGGCTGGGGGCGCAGCCGACCACGGCACGGTTTTACATCGCCGGCGAGGCGCGGTACCTGCAGGCGTTGCTGGATTATATCTTCATCTCGCCGGACCTCTGTGCCAGGCGGCCTGAGTGGCGGATCTGGCATCCGTTCAACGATCCGACCTGTTGGCAGACCCGGGAACTGCGCGAGGCGCTGGTGACGGCGTCGGATCATTATCCGGTGACGCTGGATATCGAGGTCTGAGTTTTGGGGGCGCTGCCCCCGTCGCCTTTGGCGACTCCCCCGAGGGTATTTTTGAACAGAAGAAGGTGGGATCATGGTGAAACTTGCAACGGCGGCCTATCCGATGAGCGTGCTGGACAGCTGGTCGGCCTATGAGGACAAGATCGCCTCTTGGGTGGCGGAGGCGGCGGGGCAGGGAGCGGAGCTGCTGCTGTTTCCGGAATATGGTGCGATGGAGCTGGCGACGCTGGACGGGCCGGAGGTGGCGGGGGACCTGGAGCGGTCGCTGCATGCGGTCTCTGAGCGGGTGGCGGAGGCCGATGCGCTGCATGCCCGGCTGGCGGCCGAGCATGGGGTGCACATCTGCGCCGCCTCGGCGCCGGTCTTTGCCGGCGGCGCGCGGACAGGCGGGCGGCCGGTGAACCGGGCGCGGCTCCTTGCGCCCTCTGGGGCGATGGTGCACCAGGACAAGCAGATCATGACCCGCTTCGAGCGCGCGCCCTGGGGCGTGGTCGGGGGCGATCCGCTCTGCCTGATCGAGACCGACCTCGGCAGGATCGGCATACTGATCTGTTATGACGCCGAATTCCCGCTCCTGGGGCGGGCGCTGGCGGAGGCGGATATCCTGCTGGTGCCGTCCTGCACCGAGGCCTTGGCGGGCTATTGGCGGGTGCGGATCGGCGCCATGGCCCGCGCGCTCGAGAGCCAATGCGTGGTGGCGATGGCAAGCACCGTGGGCGCGTGCCCCTGGTCCGAGGCGGTGGACACCAACACCGGGGCGGGCGGGGTGTTTGGCCCGCCGGACCTCGGGTTTCCGTCGACCGGCGTGCTGGCCGAGGGGGCGCTGAACCGGCCCGGCTGGACCTATGCCGAGCTGCCCGAGGGCGCGGTCGCCCGGGTGCGGCGCGAGGGCGTGGTGGCCAACCGTGCCCATTGGGCAGAGCAGCCCGCGGGCGATCGCCCCATCACAATGCGCGATCTTCGCGCACATACCTCTTGAAAATCGCGCCGCAAGCGCTCATTTAGAGCGCGCCCGGCCTTCGTGCCGGGGTGTGTAACAAAGGAGAGACCATGGCCAAGGAAGAGATGCTCGAATTCCCCGGTGTCGTGAAGGAACTCCTGCCGAATGCGACGTTTCGGGTCGAGCTGGAAAACGGCCATGAGATCATCGCGCATACGGCAGGCAAGATGCGCAAGAACCGCATCCGCGTTCTGGCAGGCGACAAGGTTCAGGTGGAAATGACCCCCTATGATCTGACCAAGGGTCGGATCAACTATCGCTTCAAGTAACCGGGGTTCCAGTGAGGTTCATCCTGGGATCGGGAAGCCCCAGACGGCGCGAGCTGCTGGGGCTTTTGGGCGTAGTGCCCGACGAGATCCGCGCCCCCGACATCGACGAGACGCCGCAGAAGGCCGAGCAGCCCCGGGCCTATTGCGCCCGCATTGCCCGGCAGAAGGCCGAGGCGCTGGTGGTGGGCGGTGGCGAGGTCGTGCTCTGTGCCGACACCACGGTGGCGCTGGGCCGGCGGATACTCGGCAAGCCGGCTGATATCGGCGAGGCGGCGGAATTCCTGACCAAGCTTGGCGGGCGACGTCACCAGGTGATCACCGCGGTGGCGGTGAAGACCGCGCGCGGGCTTTGGCAGCGCGACGTGGTCAGCGCCGTCAAGATGAAGCGGCTGAGCGATCTCGAGCTGAACACCTATCTGCAGTCCGGCGATTGGCAGGGCAAGGCGGGCGGCTATGGCATCCAAGGGATGGCCGGCGCCTTCATCCCGTGGATTCAGGGGTCGTACCCCGCGATCATGGGGCTGCCCCTGGCCGAGACGGCGGGGCTATTGCAAGCGGCGGGTTACCCGCTTTACCGGGAGAGCGCCGCATGAAGGGCCGCCAGATCATCCTTGACGAATACGCTGGCCGCGAGGCGGCGGCGCTGCTGGTCGATGGCCGGCTCGAAGACCTGCTGATCGATGGCGACGGCGTGCGCCACGGCGCGATCTACCGCGCCCGCGCCGACCGGCCGATGAAGGGGCAGGGCGGCATGTTCCTCTCGACCCCGGACGGCCCGGTGTTCCTGCGTCAGGTCAAGGGGCTGAAGCCCGGAGAGCCGCTGCTGGTGCAGGTCACCGGCAGTGCCGAGCCGGGCAAGGCGGTGCCGGTGACGCAGAAGCTCTTGTTCAAGAGCCGCTATGCCATCGTCACGCCGGGAGCGCCGGGGCTGAACGTCTCGCGCCAGATCCGTGACGAGGCGGTGCGCGACGCGCTTCTCGAGATTGCCCACGAGGCGATGCCGGAGCGTGACATGGGGCTGATCCTGCGGTCGTCCTGCGCCGAGGCCGATGCCGAGGAGATTGCCGAGGACATCCTTTCCATGCTGTCGCTGGCGCGGCAGGTGCTGGCGGATGCGACGGGCGAGCCGGAAAAGCTGACCGAGGGTGACGGGCCGCATGTGCTGGCCTGGCGCGACTGGGTGGAGCCGGCGGAGGTCGAGACCGCGCCGGGGAGTTTCGAGACCCATGGCGTGCTCGACCTGATCGAGGACTTGCAGAGCCCGCGGGTCACGCTCAAGGGCGCCGGCCACATGTATATCGAGCCCACCCGGGCGCTGGTGGCGGTCGACGTGAATACCGGCGGCGATACTTCGCCCGCCGCCGGGCTCAAGGCCAACATGGCGGCGCTGCGCGATCTGCCGCGGCAGCTGCGGTTGCGCGGGCTTGGCGGTCAGGTCGTCGTCGACCTCGCGCCGATGGCCAAGAAGGATCGCCGGCCGGCGGAAACCGAGCTGCGCCGCGCGCTCAAGGCCTGCCAGGTCGAGACCACGATGGTGGGCTGGACCAACCTCGGCCATTACGAGCTGAACCGCGCGCGGGTGCGCACGCCCTTGCCGGAGGCCCCATGAGCTGCCCGATCTGCGCCAAGCCTGTGGATGACACCTACCGCCCGTTCTGCTCGAAACGCTGCGCCGATCTCGACCTCGCCAAGTGGCTGAACGGCAGTTACGCCGTGCCGCTTGAAGAGGAGGACGCGTTCAGCGATGACCAAGGCCCCGTCGACACCCCGCAGCGGCGCACCCATTGAGAGAAATCCCGCATTAATCAGGCGTTTGCGCAGGCTTTCGTTGACTTGAGGGCGGAAGCCGGTAGCCTTGAGGGCAATCCTTTCACGCGATTGCATCCTGATACGGGGGATACCATGACTTTGAGCAAAGCCACCTTGATTGCCGGGTTTCTTGCGCTTGGCGCGTCGCCGGCGCTGGCCTGGGGCGACATGTACACCGGCGACGGCACCACCCGGGCCGGCCAGAACCTCGTCTTTCCCTATCCCGGGGTCGCCAACTATTGCCCTGCCGGGCTTCAGCCGGTGCTGGCAAATGGCGAGATCTGTTGTGGCAAGCCCAACACCACGGCCGCCTACCACAACGCACCGGGCAAACGCCACGTGGTCCGCCAGCGCAGCCATGCGCCGAAATCCTATGCCCCCAAGGCCTATGCGCCAGAGGGCTACAAGGGCGTGATCTACAAGTAATCCCGTCACGACGCGGCGACCGGGGCCGATCCGGCCTTGGCAAGAGCCCACGGGCCGCGTATATGCGCGGCCTGATGCTTTTCGCCCGTGCCACGGGTGACCCCCGAAGGAGCCGGATATGCAGGGCAGCGCCAATCTCAACATCATGATGAAGACCGCGCGCAAGGCGGGCCGGTCTCTGGTCAAGGATTTCCGCGAGGTCGAGAACCTGCAGAGCTCGTCCAAGGCGGCGGGCGACTTTGTCACCCGCGCCGATATCGCGGCGGAAAAGATCATCAAGGATGAGCTGCTGGGCGCGCGGCCGACCTATGGCTTTCTCGGCGAAGAGGGCGGTGAGACCGCCGGCCAGGACCCGACCCGCCGCTGGATCGTCGATCCGCTCGACGGCACTTCGAACTTCCTGCACGGGCTGCCGCATTGGGCGGTCTCGATCGCGCTCGAACACAAGGGCCAGATCGTCTCGGCGGTGGTCTTCGACCCGGCCAAGGACGAGATGTTCTTTGCCGAGAAGGGCGGCGGCGCCTGGATGAACGACCAGCGGGTGCGGGTCTCTGACCGGCGCGGCATGAACGAGGCACTGTTTGCCACCGGTGTGCCCTTCGGCACCCGCCGGGGCCTGCCCGACACGCTCAAGGATCTCGGCCGGCTGATGCCGGTCTGTGCCGGCGTGCGGCGCTGGGGGGCGGCGGCGCTCGACCTTGCCTATGTGGCGGCCGGTCGCTTCGATGGCTACTGGGAGCGCGAGGTGCAGGCCTGGGACGTGGCCGGCGGCTTGCTGATCGCCCGCGAGGCCGGCGCGCTGGCCGAAGCCATCACCCCCGACGAGGACCCGCTGATGGACCGCACGGTGATCTGTGCCAACGAGCGGCTGTTCAACCAGTTCGCCAAGGTGATCCGCGGCTGAACCGTCATGGCCGAGCCTAAGCCCGGCCACCGCTCGCCCGTCGCCGAGCCAAGGTCCATTCGTCAGGAAAGCCAAGCCCTGAGAAGGGCTTGGCCGGCAGGTTAGCCCGAGGCTGCGCCATGGCCCAGCCTTCAGGCCGGATCGGCGCTGCGCCAAAGCTCAGCCGCCATGCCCGTTGGGCGTTACGCCCAGGGTCAGCCGCCACGCCAGTTGGGCGCTGAGCCAAGGCTCAGCCGCCGAGGCACCCCGCAATATCCTCGGCCATCGCGCCGATCAGCCCTGGGTAGAAGCTGGCGCCGGTCTCGAGCCGGCTGCCCAGCGGGTCGAGCGTGGCGATGCGTGCGCCTGTGCCTTCGGCCAGCGTCTCGATCAGCCCGCGTTCGAACTGCGGTTCCGCGAACAGGCAGGCGATGCCCTCTTCCGCGACGCGGACCTGCAGCGCGCGAACGCGGGCCGGACCGGGCGCGGCGGCATCGCCGAGCGAGACCGAACCCGCCGCGTGCAGATCGAACCGGGTTTCGAAATAGTGATAGGCGTCGTGGAAGACGAGAAAGCCCGCGTCGTGATGCGGCGCCAGCAACGCCTCGGCGGCCTGCGCGGCGGCCTCGATCTCGGCCACACCGGCCTCGGCATTGGCGCGGTAGGTCCCGGCGTTCTGCGGATCGGCCTCGGCCAGGGTCTCGGCGATCAGCAGGCTCCAGGCCTTGGCGTTTTCCGGGTCGAGCCAGCTGTGGGGGTCGCGGTCGCCGTGGTCATGGCCGGCGTGGTCGTCGTGATCGTGTGCCGCATGGTCCTCTGCGTCATGGTAGTGGCTCTCGTGGTCATGCCCCGCGTGGTCTGCTTCGCCATGATCGTGTCCCTCGTGGTCATGTTCCGCGTGGTCTTCATGGGCGTGGTCGTCGCGATCCGCCTGCGCGTCCTCTGCGGGGCCGTGATCATGGCCCTCGCCAAAACTCTCACGCCAGCCCAGCAGCCGGGTCTCCGGGCGGGCATTGAGGTCGATCACCGCGCCGAGCGACAGGCTGTCGAGCGTCCGGTCGAGCCAGGGCGCCAGCGCCGGGCCCATCCAGAACACCAGGTCGGCCCCCTGAAGCGCGCGTGCCTGCGACGGCCGCAGCGCGAAGTCATGCGGCGAGGCACCGGCCGGCACGATCAGCTCTGGCGTACCGAGACCCTGCATGACCCGCGACACCAGCCCGTGCACCGGGGCGATATCGGTGGCCACCTGCGGCACCTCGGCCAGCGCGCTGGTCCCGGCGAAAGCGCCAAGAGCGAAAGAGAGAGTGACAATTTTCTGCATCATGTATGTTACCTTATAACGTTCACGGCTTGATACACACGATGTTATTACGTAACAAGTAGAAAGTCGGAAAGGACGTACCATGGACCCGATAGGCTTTCACCAGCACGATCACGAGACCTGCATGTCCGGCGGGGTGGCCGCGGCGGATGACTACTGCGCCGCCAAGGGGCTGCAATTCACCCCGGTGCGCCGCCGCACGCTCGAGATCCTGCTGTCGGAACACCGCGCAATGGGCGCCTATGATCTGCTCGAGGTGCTGGGCGCCGAGGGGTTCGGCAGCCAGCCGCCGGTGGTCTACCGGGCGCTGGAGTTTCTGGTGAAGAACGGCTTTGCCCACAAGATCGAGCGGCTCAACGCCTTTGTCGGCTGCGTCCATCCGGGCGCCGATCACACCCCGGCCTTCCTGATCTGCCGGCGCTGCGACGCGGTGGCCGAAACCCGCGCCCGCCCGGCGATGACCCTGCTGCGCGACCTGGCGGAAGAGGCAGGCTTTGCCGTCGAACGCGCGGTGATCGAGGCCGAGGGGCTCTGCCCCAATTGCCGCGAGGCCGCCGAGGCATGAGCTTGATGACGATGCAGGGCGTGAGCATCCGCCACGGTCGGTTCCCGGCGCTGAGCCAGGTCGATTTCGCCATCGACCAGGGCGAGATCGTCACCGTCGTCGGCCCCAATGGCTCTGGCAAGTCGACGCTGTTGCGGGCGCTGATCGGCGCCATCAAGCCCCATGTGGGCCGGATCGATCGGCAAAGCGGCCTGCGCATCGGCTATGTGCCGCAAAAGCTGCATATCGACCCGACCCTGCCGATGCCGGTGATGCGCTTCCTGTCGCTGCCGAAACCGGTCTCGACGGCGCGCCGCGCCACGGCGCTCGCGCGGGCCGGGGTCTCTGACCTCGCTTCCCGACAGATGTCGGCGCTCTCCGGCGGCCAGCTGCAACGGGTGCTGCTGGCGCGGGCGATCCTGCACGAGCCGCATCTGCTTTTGCTCGACGAGCCGACCCAGGGGCTCGACCAGCCCGGCGCGGCGGCCTTCTACCGCCGGATCGAGGACCTCAGGGCCGAGCTGGGCTGCGCGGTGCTGATGGTGAGCCATGATCTGCACGTGGTGATGAGCGCCTCTGACCGGGTGATCTGCCTCAACGGTCATGTCTGCTGCGAAGGCCGGCCCGAGATCGTCGCCTCGGCACCGGAATACCGCGCGCTCTTTGGCAGCGGCACCGGCGGCGCGCTGGCGCTCTATCGGCATGAACACGACCACGAGCATGACGCCGCCTGCGATCATGACCATGGGCATAAACACGAGGCGGCGGAATGACCCTGCTCGACGATTTCCTGATTCGCGCGGTGCTGGCCGGGCTTGGCGTGGCGCTGGCGGCGGCGCCGCTCGGTTGTTTCGTGGTCTGGCGGCGGATGGCCTATTTCGGCGATGCCACGGCGCATGCCTCGATCCTCGGGGTGGCGCTGGCGCTGGCGTTCTCGGCCTCGCCCTTCCTCGGCGCGCTGATCGTGGCGCTGGCGATGGCCACTTTGGTCTCGGTGCTCTCCGGGCGCGGTTTCGCGGTCGACACCATGCTGGGGGTGCTGGCGCATTCGGCGCTGGCCTTTGGTCTGGTGGCGGTGTCGCTGCTCGACGGCGTGCGGATCGACCTGATGTCCTATCTCTTCGGCGACATCCTCGCCGTCGGCCGCACCGACCTGCTGGTGATCTGGGGCGGGGCGGCGACGGTGATCGGGCTGATGGTCTGGCGCTGGCAGGCGCTGCTGACCGCGACGCTCAGCGACGAGCTGGCCTGGGCCGCCGGCATCGACCCGCGGCGCGAGCAGATGGTGCTGACCCTGGCGCTGGCGCTGGTGGTGGCGGTGGCGATCAAGGTGGTGGGGGTGCTGCTGATCGCCGCCATGCTGATCATCCCGGCGGCCACCGCCCGGCCGCTGTCCGCCACGCCCGAGACCATGGCCACGATCGCCGCCCTGGTCGGCGCCGGTGCGGTGATCGGCGGCATGCAGCTGGCACTGCTGCTCGATTCGCCTACCGGCCCCACCATCGTCTGTGCTGCCGCGCTGCTATTTGCCACCAGCGTCCTGCTCTCCGTGCTGCGTGGCGCCAGGACCTGAGCCCGCAATCCAGCCCGGATCCAGCCCTTCTTCTGTTCAAAAATACCCTTGGGGGGAGGCCGCAGGCCCGGGGGGCAAAGCCCCCCGTCCAAGCTTACAAAGCGGGGCAAAGCCCCCCGTCCAGGCTCACAAAGCGGGGCAAAGCTCTCCGTCCAGGCTCACATTTCCGCGGTCCGGCCCCCGTCACGCAGGTCGGCCGGCACCGGGTAGTCCGGATGGTCGATCGGCTTGTGGCAGTGGTGTGCCGGCTGCGGTGGTTCCTGCAGCGCCGCGACCGCGGCGACCTCCTGTGCCACTGTGCCGCCTTCAGGCAGCGCCGCGCGCCAGGCGGCCGGCCAGTCGGCGGCATCGGCGCGGGCGGTGATAAGCGCCATCCAGCGGCGTCGTGCCTCGATCCACGCCTCCGACTGCGCCTTTGCGGCGCTGATCGACGCCGCCGGGCGGAACCCGGCATAGATCGTCCGGCGCACGTTCGGGCGGCGTTTGGGGCGCGAGGCATGCAGCACCATGACGTGTTGCACCAGGATGTCTCCGGCTTGCGCCGGCACATCGATCGCGCCGGGGATATCCCAGCCATGTTCGCCGGCAAGCGCGCAGATATCGGCCAGTTCATGATGGGTGCCGGGCACATAGCGCAGGCAGCCATCGTCGATCTCGGCATCGTCGAGGTAGATGCCGACGTTCAGGTAGGGACAGCGTTCCGCGTGCCGAGCGTCCTGGTGCCAGATCACATAGCCATTGGGGTGCGGACGCTTGTAGAGCAGGTCGGTCTCGACCGGCACCGCATCGGCGCCGCAGATCTCGCGCGCAATGGCCATCATCGGCGGTGAGGACAGCAGATCAATCACCTCCTCGGGGCACCATTCCAACAACCGGTTGACCCGCTCCACCACCGGCCCTCCCGGTGCATCAAACACCGCCGCCGTGCCGGAATTGCAGGCCCTTGCGTGTTCGTCCAGGGCCCTTGCCTCCAGCCGGTCGGCCGTGTCACGCAATCGGTCCAGCAGTTCGGGCGGCACGGCGCCGGGCAAGCGGGTAAACCCTTGGCGGTCCAGCTGCCGCAACTGCGCCGGCGACAGCGTGAAATTCGCCATGCCCTCTCTCCCCTCAGGCCACCTGATCCAGAGTGACGCGGCCGGTCACATGCGTCAAGCGCCGCGCCCGAGGGTCCAGGCGGCTGGCAGGCAAGCGGGTTGGTCGGCCGGGGTTGCAATCGCCGCCGGCAGTCCACAGGTCACCCGGACCGGCGGCGTGCCGCCCGGGATTGCCCGATCCGGCACAAAATTTTCCAAGCCAGTTGTTGACAGCGCAAATCGAACTGCCTAGCTATGCGCCGTTAGCACTCAAACAGGGTGAGTGCTAACGCCTCCCCGAGGGGAGGCGAGACTGGAACAGAACTTTGAGCCAAGGAGCTGCAAAGATGGCATTTACACCGCTGCATGACCGCGTGCTGGTGCGTCGCACTGAGAGCGAAGAGAAAACCAAAGGCGGGCTGATCATTCCTGACAGCGCTAAGGAAAAGCCGCAGGAAGGTGAAGTTGTGGCCGTGGGCGCAGGCGCGCGTGACGACGACGGCAAGCGGGTCGATATGGACGTGAAAGCCGGCGACAAGATCCTGTTCGGCAAATGGTCGGGCACCGAGATCACGCTGGACGGCGAAGAGCTGCTGATCATGAAGGAAAGCGACATCATGGGCGTTATCGCCTGAATGTCGCCGGGCGGCCCGGCCGCCTGAAGCCAACGAAATTCAAGTCAAGGAGAGTCATAAATGGCTGCCAAGGACGTCAAATTCGATACCGATGCCCGCAACAAGATGCTCAAGGGCGTCAACATCCTCGCCGACGCGGTGAAGGTGACCCTCGGTCCCAAAGGCCGTAACGTCGTGCTCGACAAATCCTTCGGCGCACCGCGCATCACCAAGGACGGTGTGTCGGTTGCCAAGGAAATCGAACTGGAAGACAAGTTCGAGAACATGGGCGCGCAGATGGTGAAGGAAGTCGCTTCCCGCACCAACGACGAAGCCGGTGACGGCACCACCACCGCGACGGTTCTGGCCCAGGCCATCGTCAAGGAAGGCATGAAGTCGGTCGCAGCGGGCATGAACCCGATGGACCTCAAGCGCGGCATCGACCTCGCGACCTCGAAAGTCGTCGAAGCCATCAAGGCGGCCTCGCGCGCTGTCTCCGACAGCCACGAAGTCGCACAGGTCGGCACCATCTCGGCCAACGGCGAGAAGGAAATCGGCCAGCAGATCGCTGACGCGATGCAGAAAGTCGGCAACGAAGGCGTGATCACCGTCGAAGAGAACAAAGGCCTCGAGACCGAGACCGATGTCGTCGAAGGCATGCAGTTCGACCGCGGCTACCTGAGCCCCTACTTCGTCACCAACTCCGACAAGATGGTCGCCGAGCTGGAAGACTGCATGGTGCTGCTGCACGAGAAGAAACTCTCCTCGCTGCAGCCGATGGTTCCGCTGCTCGAGCAGGTGATCCAGTCGCAGAAACCGCTGCTGATCATTGCAGAAGACGTCGAAGGCGAAGCGCTGGCGACCCTCGTGGTCAACAAGCTGCGCGGCGGCCTGAAAATCGCGGCCGTCAAGGCACCGGGCTTCGGCGATCGCCGCAAGGCCATGCTGCAGGACATCGCGATCCTGACCGGTGGCCAGGTGATCTCGGAAGACCTCGGCATGAAGCTCGAGTCGGTCACCATGGACATGCTCGGCACCGCCAAGAAGATCCAGATCACCAAGGACGAGACCACCATCGTCGACGGTGCTGGCGAGAAGGCCGAGATCGAAGCCCGCGTGGCCCAGATCCGCAACCAGATCGAAGAGACCACCTCCGACTACGACCGTGAGAAGCTGCAGGAACGCGTTGCCAAACTGGCCGGCGGTGTTGCCGTGATCCGCGTCGGCGGCATGACCGAAGTCGAAGTGAAAGAGCGCAAGGACCGCGTCGACGACGCTCTGAACGCGACCCGCGCAGCGGTGCAGGAAGGCATCGTCGTCGGCGGCGGTGTGGCTCTGGTTCAGGCGGCCAAGACCCTCGAAGGTCTGACCGGCGACAACAACGACCAGAACGTCGGTATCTCGATCGTCCGCAAGGCGCTGGAAGCGCCGCTGCGCCAGATCGCAGAGAACGCCGGTGTTGACGGTTCGGTCGTGGCTGGCAAGGTCCGCGAAAGCGACGACGTCAAGTTCGGCTTCAACGCCCAGACCGAAGAATATGGCGACATGTTCAAGTTCGGCGTGATCGACCCCGCGAAAGTGGTGCGGACTGCCCTGCAGGACGCGGCCTCGATCGCCGGTCTGCTGATCACCACCGAAGCGATGGTGGCGGACAAGCCCGAGAAAGCCGGCGCAGCTGGCGGCGGCATGCCCGACATGGGCGGCATGGGCGGCATGGGCGGCATGATGTAAATCACGCCATCCACGTCCGGATGATTTGGGGGTCGCCTTCGGGCGGCCCCTTTCTCGTTGCGAGGATTGCAGATGGGGGGGGCGGCCGGGCTCAGCCGATCCGCACCAGGTGATTGTCCCAGGCGCGCATGGCACTGGCCAGCGGCGCGAGCCGCCCGGCCGCGGTTTGCATCACCCCGCCCAGCCCGTCGGTGGCCAGCAGGCCAGAGGCCTCCGCGGCCAGCCCGCAGATATCGGCGCGGCGGTGGCTGGCGAGAAATCGCCCCTCGGCATCAAACACATGCAGTCGCCCACCGGGCGGCGAGGTGATCCCGATCTGCCGCCCGTTGCCGGAAAAGGCGACGCTGCCGGCATAGCCCTGCATCGCCCGCTGTTCGGCCAGTCCGGCCTCGGCCAGGACCGGCGTCTCGCCCCGGCGATGCAGCCCCAGAAGCGGCACGCCCTCCTCGGGCGCACCCTGCCACTGCATGGCAAAGGCCAGCTGACCGCCGGGCGCGCAGGCCAGGTGGCGGATCGAGTTCGGCCAGAGCTCGGCCGGCAGATCGACTTGTTCCAGCACCGCGCCACTGGCCGAAAGGTAGCTGAGGTTCGGCCGCATGGTCGCAAGGTTGAGCGTGTCGCGACCGTGGTCGGGATGGGTGCGGATGCCGCCGTTGGCCACCGCCAGCACATCGCCGGGCAGGGCGCGGATTTCATGCGGGCCGATGCCGCCGGAGGCAAATTCGCCGATCCGCGCATAGCCTTCGCCGCGCGCCCAGAGGCCGATCACGCCTTGGCCGGTGTCGATCGCGTTCTCGCTGGTGGCAAGGATGTCGCCACCGGCGAGAAAGGCGCCATGACCGTAGAAATGCCGGCCCTGCGGTGCGTGCAGGCGCTGCAGCTCGCGGCCCGTCAGGCAATCGATCACCAGCGCGAACCGACCGGGGCGGCGGGCAAAGGCCACCGCCTCCGGCGCGGTCGGATGGGCGGCTGCGGCATGGCCGCGGTCCGGCAGGGGGATGCGAAAGATGTCCTGCCCCTCGGCCGACAGGCCAAAGAGTGCATGGACGCCAGAGGGCTCCCGGGCGGCGGCGAGATAAGCGGGGTTGCCGGCATCGGCCCAGCTCAGCCGCGGCGCAGAGGTGGCCAGCAGGCCGGCGAGGAAAGCGCGGCGCGAGGGCATCAGTCGCCGTCCGACGCATTGAAACCGACGCTGACGCCCAGCACAGCGCCGATCTCTGCGGCCAGCGGCGGCAAGATCTCCTCCACCCGGGTCTGCAGCGCCTCGACCCTGAAGCGACCGGCAGGCTCCGCCACACCGGCAAGCAGCGGATCGTCGAGGTCGCGGGCGGTCTCCAGCGCCGCCGCGAAACCGGCCTCGGTTCGCGGGATCGGCTGGTCGGCAAGCGCGCGCGCGAGGTCGCGCAGGGCCTCGAGCGACAGGATCACGTTGCGCAGCGGGCGGCCTGACCGGCGCGCTTCGGCGACCTGCGGCCTCGCTGCGTCGAAACTGCCCATTGGGCGGCCAAGGCGCTGGTCCGCGGTGAACACCAGCCCGGTGGAGAGCGCGGTGTAGAGCGCCTGCGCCGCCTCGCGCTCGGTGAGGAAACGGGGGGTGTCGGGGTCGCCGGCGCTCAGCAGTTGGTCGGCAAACTCAGCCTGCCATGCGTCGTGGGTCTCCTGCGCCAGCCGTGCCAGATCGGCGGCGATGGCCTGCGCGAAGCGGCAGGCATAGCCCTCGCTGCCAGCGTCGCCCGCCTCATAGAGCAGCCGTTCCAGCGCAAACAGCCCGCGTGCAGCGATCGAGACCTCGGCAAAGCTCTCGGCGGTCTCCACGGCGGCATCCTCCGCCGCCAGCATCTGCTGTACCGCTCGGCCGACGAGGCCACGGCTGTCGGGCCAGAAGGCGATGGTGAGCGCCCGGCCGTCGTCTTCCAAAGGGCCGAGGGTCAGGTGCGAGACCCCCATCCAGGCGTCGAACGTCCGTTGGAAAGCCGGCCGCAGCGTCGCGGCGCGGCAGTCATCGGCGGCGGCGGAGCCGAGCGCCTGCGCGGCCTCGGCAAAGGCCGCAACGCGGGGCAGAGCGTGGTCCTGCACCACTTCGCGGGTGCCGGCCAAGGCGGGCAGGGTGGCAAGGCAGAGGGTGGCGGTCAGCAAGGCGCGCATCAGAGGCTCTCCAGATAGCGGATCAGGGCAACGCGGTCGGCTTTCGGCATCTTGACCACGGTATCGCGGGCGGCCTGCGCCTCGCCGCCGTGCCAGATTACCGCCTCGAGCAGGGACCGCGCGCGGCCATCATGCAGGAATTGGGTATGGCCGTTGACCTGTTCGGTCAAACCGATGCCCCAGAGCGGCGCGGTGCGCCATTCCCGGCCCGAGGCGCGGCCCTCTGGGCGATGATCGGCGAGGCCTTCGCCCATGTCATGCAAAAGCAGGTCGGTCATCGGCCAGATCAGCTGAAAGCTCTGCTCGGGCTGGCCCTCGAGCCGGTGGGTGACGAATTTCGGGGTGTGGCAGGCGGCGCAGCCACTGTCGTGAAACACCTGCTTGCCGCGCAGCACCTGCGCATCATCCACGTCCCGCCGCGCCGGCACTGCGAGATTGCGGCTGTAGAAGGTCACGAGGTCGAGCGCCTCGGTGTCGATCTCGAAGGTGCGCGCATCGCCGTCGCCATGCGGGGCCTGCCGGCAAGCCTGCTGCCCGGCGGCGCAATCGCCCCAGGGCGCGGGAAACAGCGGCGAGGAGATGCCGAGATCGCCGGAAAAGGCGCTGGCCGATTGCTCGCGAATCGTCGGCGCGCCGGCCTTCCAGCCGAAGCGGCCCAGCATCGGCCGGTCGTGCTCGAAGGACCAGACGACTTGCGCCCGGCCGGAAATCCCGTCGTCGTCGGCATCCTCGGGGTCGGCCAGCGCGAGGATGTCCGCGGCCGGGATTGCCTCGAGCAGGCCCAGCCCGATCATTGGCGGCGCGACCCGGGGCGAGAGCCGGGCGCCGGGCGCCAGCGGGCCATAGCCCAGGTTCTCGGCGGTGAACGTCGGCTTGCGCAGGCTGGCGGTCTCGCCTTCGGACAGCGCGATCTCGATCTCGTCGTAGCGCAGACCCAGCCGGTATTCGGCCCTGTGTCCGGCGACGGCAAAGTCCTGCAACTGGCCGCCATAGGTCGGGTCGGGCCGCATCCGCGGGGTCTGATCGCCGAGCGACAGCAGGAAGGCCTCGATCCTGCTGATCTCTTCGTCGGGGGCGGCGGGTACCGAGATGCGCAGGAACATCGAGACGGCATCATCCTCCGGCCCCTCGGGCGGATGGCCGCGGCCATCCTTGAGATGGCAGCGCTGGCAGGAGCGGGCGTTGAACACCGGCCCAAGCCCATCAGAGGCCAGAGTGGACGCGGGCGAGGAGACCCAGAGCTTCTTGAACAGGCCGTTGCCGACCTTGAAGTCCAGCTCGCGCTCGAGGGGCATGTTGGCCGAGGATTGCGAGAAGGCCTCGGCGGTGGTGCGCGCGCGGGTGGTGGCGGCACCGCCGGGGTTTGTCTCGAAAGGCTCGGACGCCGTGAAATCCTGCGGCGGCGCAGTGGCCCCGGCGATGCGCGCGCTTTCGGCGGCGCTGCGCGGCACCACGGCAAGATGCGGCCAAGTCAGATCATCGGGGTCGGCGGCCACAGGGCCGGGCGCCACCCCGGTGCCGGCCGCCAGAATGGCCAGCACCAGCGCGGCGCGGGTCGATCTTTGTCGGTGTGTCATCGGGCCCCCGGTGAGATGCCGCCAAGCCGCATCCCGGCCGGCAGGCTCGGGTCTGGCGGCGGAGGTCGCCGGGGCGCGCGCGGCGCCCCGGCCGATCGCTTACTGAAAGACGGCCGTAGGGTCGTCGAGGCTGTCGGAGCCTTCGAAGGCAATCTGATCGACGCCCAGAACGGTCACCGCGCGTTCGATGCTTCGGGTCTGCTCGACCAGCGCCTCGACCGCGCCCATGATCAGCGCCTCGCCACGGGCATTGCCGCGCTCGAGCATCATGTCATAGCTGAAACCGGCCTCGGCGGCGGTCTTGACCCGGCCGAGACGCGCCATGGTGGCGCCGAGCTTGGCGCGCAACTCGGCATCCACCTCCGGGCTCGCAGCGGCCACCAGATCCGACAGCGCCGGGCCGGTCACGAGCGAGCCGTCGACCCGCAGGTATGCGCCGAGATAGACGTTCTGCACGCCCAGACCATCGTAGTAATGGCTGTTGTGGGTGTTGTCGGAAAAGCAGTCGTGCTCTTCCTCGGGATCGTTCAGCATGACGCCGAGCTTCATCCGCTCGCCCGCCTGTTCGCCGTAGGACAGCGAGCCCATGCCGGTGAGGATCGCGTTGATGCCGGCAACCTCATCCTCGAGCACCGCGGCGCGGGCGGCGCCCTCCTCGGCCCATTGCCCGGCCATCCAGTCGAGGTCCGAGACCAGCAGGTCGGTCGCCGCCCTGAGGTACTGGCCGCGCCGGTCGCAATTGCCGCCGGTGCAGGTCTCGCCCAGGGCGTAATCGGTCCAGGGGCGGGCACCGGCGCCATGCGAGGTGCCGTTCAGGTCCTGGCCCCAGAGCAGGAACTCGATCGCGTGATAGCCGGTGGCCACATTGGCCTCGATCGCGCCGGCCTCATGCAGCTGGCCTTCGAGCAGGGAAGGGGTGATCTCGCTGGCATCGACGTCCTCACCGCCAAGGGTGAAGGACGGGTTGGCCACCACGTTGAGCGCCGCGAGCTGGTTTTCGTCGGTGGCGCCGTCATAGGCGACATCGACGTAATCGATCAGCCCCTCGTCGAGCGGCCAGGCGTTCACCTTGCCCTCCCAGTCGTCGACGATGGCATTGCCGAAGCGGAAGACCTCGGTCTGCTGATAGGGCACCCGCGCCGCAAGCCAGGCAGACTTCGCTGCCTGAAGCGCCTCGGGCGAGGGATCGGCCAGCAGGCTCTCGACCGCCGCCTGCAGGTCACGGGCCTTGATCAGGCTGTCCTCGTAGCCGGCCTGCGCGATATCGGCATAGGTGTCGAGCACCTCGGCCTTGCTCTGGGCGAGGGCAGGGGGCGCGAGGACCACAAGGGCGAGGGCGGTGCTGGTGCGAAAGCGCATTTCGGAGGTGTCCTTTCAACTCGTTAATATCGTGCCGGGCAGGACGACGCGGCCTGCACAGCATGGGGCTGCGCAATAGCTGACTTAATCAGTCAGAATAGTCAATGGGGCAAAATCAGTCGTCGCCCCGGTCACAAGAGATCGAGATTAAACGTCTTAATTCAACGGTATAGGGGGCGTACTTGGCGCGGCAAGCTGTCGCCGGTCGTCAGGTGATCAGTTGGATTTCCGCCCCACCCGAAAGGGCAGCGGCGCGATCGGCACGCCGTCTTCGACCAGCTTGCGCGCCTCTTCGGGCTTGGCCTCGCCACGGATCGCCCGGCTCGGCGCCTCGCCAAGATGGATCGCGCGGGCCTCGCGGGCAAAGTCGCGGCCGACGTCCTCGGAGGTCTTCTCGATATGCGCCTTGAGGTCGGCCAGCGCCTTTTCGGCCGGCGAGGCCGGGGTCGAAAGCGGCTTGGCCGGCGCGGGCGCGGGCTTGGACGAGCCATGCGAAACGCGGGGTGCCATCAGGTCACGGTCGACCGCGCTGGTGCCGCAGACGGCGCAGGCCACCATGCCCGCGGCCTGAAGCTTGTCGAAGGCGGCTGCGGACTGGAACCAGCTTTCGAACCTGTGGTCTTCGCTGCATTTCAGCGCGTAGTGAATCATCGCCGTGACCGATCCTTGATTGACCAAGACATAGCCATTTGTCCGGCAAGTTCAACTCGCTGCGCGCTCACGCCCCATCACGTGCGCCGGGCAGGGCGGCGGCGATGCGCTGCACCAGGTCGGCCAGATCGGCAGGCTGGTCGAGCTGCGCATGGGCCTTGCGCCGCATCGCATCGCGCCGCTCGGGGTCGCGCACCTGGATCAGGGCGCGGGTCAGATCCTCGGCGCTGGCGACCTGGATCGCCGCACCGGCAACATCGAGCCTGCGGAAGATGAGGGTGAAGTTGCGGGTGTCGGGCCCGTGCAGCAGGGTGCTGTCGAAGACCGCCGGTTCAAACGGCGTGTGACCGCCTTTCTCGACCAGCGATCCGCCGATGAAGGTGGTGCCGGCAAGCTGGTACCAGAGCGGCATTTCCCCAAGGGTATCCGCCACATAGACGGCCCCGGCCTGCGGGGCCTCGCCGGCGGCGCGCCGCGTTACGGCCAGGCCTGCGGCACGGGCCATGGCGGCAATCTCGGCACCGCGGCGGGGGTGGCGGGGGGCAATGATCAGCCGCGCCTCAGGCCGGTGTGCAAGCAGCGCGGCATGGGCCTTGAGCACGATCTCGTCCTCGCCCTCATGGGTCGAGGCGGCAAGCCACGTGGCCTCCCGGTCGAACTGCGCCTGCAGCTCGGGGTCAAGCGTCAGCCCGGCGGGCGGCACGTAGAAGGCCTTGAGGTCCAGCACCTCGCCAAGCCGCTCCGGCGCCAGCCCAAGGTCCGACAGGCGCTGCGCCGTCCCCGCATCCTGCGGCGAGACGAAACTCAGCCGCGACAGAAGCCAGCGCGACAGGGGGGCCAGCTTGCGCCAGCTCTGCGCCGTGCGCGCCGAAAGCCGCGCGCCCATGGCGATCACCGGCAGGCCGCGGTTGGCGACGGCGGCGATCCGGTTGGGCCAGAACTCCGCTTCGAGCAGAACATGGCCCACCACGCCGTAGCGCCGGCAGAGCAGCCAGGCCACCCAGCGGGTGTCAAACGGCGCCAGCCGGGCGTGCACACCGGGCAGGCCCAGTTCGGACGCCAGATCGCGGGCGGTGAGCGAATTGCTGGTGATCAGGAAACGCAGATCCGGCCGCGCGGCATGCAGCGCCAGCAGCAGCGGCCGTGCCGAGGTCAGCTCACCATTCGAGGCGGCGTGCAGCCAGAGATGCGGACCCGGTGCGCGTCCGAGCGCCAGCCCGGTCCGCTCGGCCCAGTCGGCCAGACGCTCGCGTCCCGAGAAAACGCGGGCCAAAAGGACCAGCGCGACCAGGGGCCACGCCAGGCCGGTGACGAGGCGATAGAGCGGCAGGGCCGGAAATGTCATGAAGGATCAAAGGTCCTTGGCAATCTTGCGCAGTTCGAATTTCTGTATCTTGCCGGTCGATGTTTTCGGCAGCTCACGGAATACGACCTTTTTCGGCGTCTTGAAACCCGCAAGACGTTCGCGCGCAAAGGCGATCAGCTCGGCCTCGGACGGCTCGTGCCCCGGTTTCAGCTCGACAAAGGCGCAAGGCACCTCGCCCCATTGCTCGTCAGGCCGCGCCACGACGGCGGCCAGTGACACCGCATCATGTGCCATCAGCGTGCCTTCGACTTCGACCGAGGAGATGTTCTCGCCGCCGGAAATGATGATGTCCTTGGCGCGGTCGGCGATCTGGACATAGCCGTCGGGATGCTGGATCGCGAGGTCGCCAGAGTGGAACCAGCCGCCGCGAAAGGCCTCGGCCGTGGCGTCCGGGTTCCTGTAATAGCCCTTCATCACTGCGTTGCCGCGAAACATGATCTCGCCCTGGGTGACGCCGTCCATCGGCACCTGTTCGAGGCGGTCCGGCGTGAGCACGGTGATCTCGTCCATCATCGGCATCGCCACGCCCTGCCGCGCCTTGACCGCGGCGCGGTCGTCAGGCGTCAGCGCCTGCCAATCCTCGTCGCGCCAAGTGCATTCGGTCGAGGGGCCATAGGTCTCGGTCAGCCCGTAGACCTGGGTGATGTTAAAACCCATCGGCTCGATCTTGGCCAGGGTCGCCGGAGCCGGGGGCGCGCCGGCAGTAAAGACCTCGACGGTCTGGGCAAAGCTGCGGCGGTCTTCATCGGGGGCGTTGACCAGCATGTTGAGCACGATCGGCGCGCCGCCGAAATGCGTCACCCCTTCGTCGGCGATGGCATCAAAGATCGCTTTCGCGGTGATCTCGCGGCAGCAGACCAGCGTGCCGCCCAAAAGCGGCATCATCCAGGTGTGGCACCATCCGTTGCAGTGAAACAGCGGCACGATGGTCAGGTAGCGCGGATAGAGCACCATCCGCCATGACACCGGCTGCGCCATGGCGCTGAGATAGGCGCCACGGTGGTGGGTCACCACCCCCTTGGGCCGGCCGGTGGTGCCGGAGGTATAGCTGAGCGCGATGCTCTCCCATTCGTCGCCGGGCAGGCGCCAGTCGAACTCGGGGCCGCCGCTGGCGAGGAAATCCTCGTATTGCAGGTGATCGCCGCTGGCGGGCAGGCCGGCCACCGGGTCTGGCACCTCGACGATGCCGGGGGCTGCGCCCTCCATCAGCGCGAACGCGGCGGTCACCACCGGCAGCACGCCGGTATCGACCAGCACCAGCCGCGCGCCGCCATGGTCGAGGATATAGGCGATGGTCTCGGGCTCGAGCCGGGTGTTGATGGTGTTGAGCACCGCGCCGCAGGCCGGGACACCGAAGTGCGCCTCGGCCTGGGCGGGGATGTTGGGCAGCACGGTGGCCACCACGTCGCCCGGCCGGATGCCGGCCGCCGCCAGCGCCGAGGCAAGGCGGGTGCAGCGGGCGTGGTACTCGGCATAGGTCTTGCGGTGCGTGCCATAGGCCACGGCGAGCCGCTCGGGGAAAATGCGCCGCGCCCGCTGCAGCATCGAGAGCGGCGTCAGCGGCACGTAGTTCGCGGGGTTGCGGTCCAACCCGGTCTCATCCGCCAGCCAACCCATCGCATCCTCCCTTTCAAGCCTGATCCTGTCGTTATAAGGCAAGACAGACCTCCCGCAAGCTGGCCCGTTGACCCGATGAGCAGACCCGTTCCCGAAACCCGCCCGCTGGCCGCGGCCGCCTCGATGCTGGGCGCCATGGCGGTGATCGGCGTGATCGACAACGCCGTGCCACGGCTCGCGGCCGAGATCGGCCTCTGGCAGTTCTACGCCTGGCGGGTGGTGCTGGCGGTGCCGGTGATCCTGCTGGCCGCACGGCTGGGGCTGGGATCTGTGCGACCGGACCGGCTCTGGGCGGTTGTCCTGCGCGGGGCGATGCTGGCGATCTCGATGATGTTCTACTTCGGCGCGCTCTCGGTGCTGCCGATCGCGCAGGCGCTCTCGGGGCTGTTCACCTCGCCGGTCTTCGTGCTGGTGATCACCGCCCTGGCGCTGCGCCAGCCGATCGGGCCCTGGCGGGTGCTGGCGGTGAGCATGGGCTTTGTCGGCATCCTTGTGGTGCTGAGCCCCGACCCGTCGAACCTCAGCCTTGCCACTTTCCTGCCGGTCTTTGGCGGGCTGTTCTATGCGCTGGGCGCCATCGCCACCCGCACCGTCTGCGCCGGAGAGGACGTGCTGGCGATGCTGCTGGCGATGTTCCTGGTGCAGGGGCTGATCGGTGTGGCGGGGCTTTCTGCCGTGACCTTGCTGCAGCCGGAGGTGGGCGAGGGCGCGGCGGGGTTCGTCACCCGCGGCTGGGTCTGGCCGATGTCGCCACTGGTGCACCTGCTGATGGTTGTCCAGGCGGTGTTTTCGGTGCTGGGCGTCGGGTTGATCACCCGCGCCTATGCGCTGGGCGAGGCCTCCTACGTGGCGGTCTTCGAGTATTCGGTCTTCATCTTCGGCCCGCTGGCGGCTTTCGTGATCTTCGGCCAGCGGGTCGGCTGGAACGAGGTGGCGGGCATCGCGCTGATTGCCGGCGCCGGGCTGGTGATTGTCTGGCGGCTGCGGGACGGGTAGCGTCGCGTCATGATTATCTCCCGCGGCCGGCGCTATATCTTCGTCCATATTCCCAAGACCGGCGGCACCGCCATGGCGCTGGCGCTCGAGGCCCGCGCCAAGGCCGATGACATCCTGATCGGCGACACGCCAAAGGCGCTCCGGCGCCGCGGCAGGCTCAAGACACTCTCGCCGCGCGGGAGGCTGTGGAAACATGCGACCCTGGCCGATATCGACGGGGTGGTGTCTCCGGACGAGCTCGACCAGCTGCAGATCTTTACCCTGGTGCGCAACCCCTGGGACCGGGTGGTGAGCTACTACCACTGGCTCAGGGTGCAGCGCTTTGACCATCTGGCGGTGTCCTTGGCGCAGCGGCTGAGCTTTGCCGAGTTCCTGCGCGCACCGCCGATCCAGGCGAGCCTGAAGCACAGCCCGGCGGCGCAGTATGTCACCGATGCGGCCGGGCGCGAACGCCCGGCGCTGTTCCTGCGGCTCGAGCACCTCGAGACCGACCTGCCGGCGCTCGAGGCGCATCTCGGCTTCCGGCCGGAGATGCCGCACGCCAACCGCTCTGAGCGCGCCGCCGATTACCGGGGCTATTACGACGACGCCGGCGCCGAGATCATTGCCCGTGTCTGTGCCGCCGATATCGCCCGCTTCGGCTATGACTTCTGATCAGCGCGGATCGCGCCAGTCCGGGTTCCCGTCATGCTTTTTCGGAAACCTCAGGGCATAGAACTTGCGGGTCAGCCACGTGGCATGCGGGCGGTTCCAGTCCATCCGGTCCTGCATCAGAAGGCATCTGGCGACACTGATCGGCAACATATTCACTCTTCCCTTTTTGACAGCGGCGACATAGCATCGCGCTGCGTCGCCTATGCAATGTATATACACTGCAGGCGCCAGAAATCAAGGGTCAGGCCAGTTTACGTGAGCGAGAAGCCAAAGAAGAAGAGCGCGAACAAGGACGCCCAGCTGATCCTTCGGCTCGACAAGGACGAGCGTGACGCCTTCGTGGCGCTCTGCCGCGAGCTTGACACCACCGCGGCGCGCGAGATCCGCCACTTCATCCGCAAGTTCATGAAGAAACACGCCGACAAGGCCTGATCAGGCCGCCCGCCGCATCGTCGCCGTCAGCACGCCCATGGCAATCAGCGCGCCCCCGCCGGCGCGGGTGATCCAGGTCAGCACCTGTGGCCGCGAGATCATCCGCCGCAGCCGGTCGGCCAGCAGCGCATAGGCCAGCGCGTTGAGCGCCGCGAGACCGACAAAGGTGGCGACAAGCACCGCGAACTGCGGCGCCAAGGCCGCGCCCGGGTCAAGGAATTGCGGCACGAAGGCGATGAAGAAGGCGATGGATTTCGGGTTGAGCGCCGTCACCGCGGCGGTATGCGCGAACACCCCGCGCGAGGTGACATCCGCGCCGATCCGGTCTGCGGTGAGCCCCTCTGAGGGCGCCGAGCGGATCAGCTTGAGGCCCAGCCACACCAGATAAGCCGCGCCCAGCCATTTCAGCACGGTGAAGAGCGTGGCCGAGGCCAGCACCAGCGCCCCGAGCCCCGCCAGTGACGCGCTCATGGCAACCAGATCGCCGGTGGCCACACCGGCCGCCGAGGCCAGCGCCACCCCCCGTCCCTTCGAGAGCGCATAGCTCAGCACCAAAAGCACCGTCGGCCCGGGGATCAGCAAGAGCGCGGTCGAGGCCGCCACGAAGGTCAGCCAGAGATCGAAGGCCATCACGTCTCCTGTCGCCCGTTGCCCAGCACCCGCCCGGCCACCGCATCGAGCCGCGCCACCAACTCCGGGTCGCGCTTGTCCGGCGCCGTCAGGATCGCGTATTCCAACGCGCGGTCACAGCCATGCGGACAGGCCTCCCGCGCAGGCCCCAGCAGGCCGGGCAGCTGGGCCACAAGGGCGCGCCCCTTCTCGGCATTGCCCATCAGGGTGGCGATGATCTGCGTCACGTCGACCTCGCCATGGTCGGGATGCCAGCTGTCGTAATCGGTGATCATCGCCACGCTGGCGTAGCAGAGCTCGGCCTCGCGGGCGAGCTTGGCCTCGGGCATGTTGGTCATGCCGATCACGTCGGCGCCCCAGTGTTCGCGGTACATCTTCGACTCCGCCAAGGTCGAGAACTGCGGCCCCTCCATCGCGAGGTAGGTGCCGCCGCGGTGCACCCTGATGCCGGCGTCGCGCGCGGCCGTCTCGCAGGCGTCCGACAGGCGCGGGCAGGTCGGATGCGCCACGCTGACATGCGCCACGCAGCCGGTGCCGAAGAAGCTCTTGTCGCGCGCGAAGGTGCGGTCGATGAACTGGTCGACGATCACGAAATCGCCCGGTGCCATCGCCTCGCGGAACGAGCCGCAGGCCGAGACCGAGATCACGTCGGTCACCCCGAGCCGCTTGAGCGCGTCGATATTTGCGCGGTAGGGCACGGTGGAGGGCGCATGCACATGGCCGCGGCCGTGGCGCGGCAGAAACGCTATCTTCACGCCGTCCAGCCTGCCGGTCAGGATCTGATCCGAGGGATCGCCCCAGGGCGAGGCGACCGGGACCCACTCCGCCCCCTCGAGCCCGGCGATCTCGTAAATCCCCGATCCGCCGATCACCCCGATCATCGTCTCCGTCATGCGCCTGCTCCGTCTGGTCCCGGGGCTACCTTACGGCGGGGGCGGGCGAGCGCAAGTCAGGGTGGCAGGCTGCGCCCTTGTTCCGGGCGCCCGACTGGGTTCACGCGCGCGTCGCCTCTCTCCCAGCCATTGCATTCCGAACCCCGCCGGGGTGGCATTTCGCGCGGCACCGCTCTATAGCGCTAACGCAACCACATCAAACATCAGGATCCGCCGATGAAACGCGCCTTGCTGGCCTCATTCGCCAAGGGCTCCAACATGCCCGACCTCCGCTGGATGCCCGACGAGGGCTTTACCATGGGGCGGCTGCGGATCGAATTGCTCTCCGGCCTCACCGTCGCGCTGGCGCTGGTACCCGAGGCGGTGGCCTTTGCCTTTGTCGCCGGGGTGCACCCGCTGGTCGGCCTCTACGCCGCCTTTCTCGTCGGTCTCATCACCGCGCTGATCGGGGGGCGCCCGGGGATGATTTCCGGCGCGACCGGCGCGCTCGCCGTCGTCATGGTGGCGCTGGTGGCGCAGCACGGCGTCGAATACCTTTTTGCCACGGTGGTGCTGATGGGGCTGATGCAGATTTTCGCCGGCGCCATGCAATGGGGCAAGTTCATCCGGCTGGTGCCGCACCCGGTGATGCTAGGCTTTGTCAACGGCTTGGCGATCGTGATCTTCCTTGCCCAGCTGACCCAGTTCAAGGTGCCCGGCACCGCCGAGAGCTCCGGCCACGGGATG
The DNA here is from genome assembly GCF_034669705.1 of Marinovum sp. Classification (GTDB taxonomy): domain Bacteria; phylum Pseudomonadota; class Alphaproteobacteria; order Rhodobacterales; family Rhodobacteraceae; genus Marinovum. Next base: position 18,503 of record NZ_JAXMOR010000002.1, on the reverse strand, counting down.
GGCGGCGGCGACTGGCTGACCGGCTGGCCCCTGGTTACCATGCTGGGGCTGGTGGCGCTGACCATGGCGATCATCTGGGTCATGCCGCGGATCACCAAGGTGATCCCGGCTCCGCTCGCCGGAATCGGTGTCGTGGCGGGGCTGGTCATCGCCTTTGGCATCGATGTGCCGCGGGTCGGCGACATGGCCTCGATCCAGGGCGGGCTGCCCGGCTTCCATATCCCCATGGTGCCGCTGACCTGGGAAACCCTGCAGATCATCCTGCCCTACGCGGTGATCCTGGCGGCCATCGGGCTGATCGAATCGCTGCTCACGCTGAACCTCGTGGGCGAGATCACCGGCAAGCGCGGCGGCGCCAGCCAGGAATGCATCGCCCAGGGCGTGGCCAATACCGTCACCGGCTTCTTTGGCGGCATGGGCGGCTGCGCGATGATCGGCCAGTCGATGATCAACGTCAAATCCGGCGGCCGCACCCGCATCGCCGGCATCGCGGCGGCGGTTTTCCTGCTGATCTTTATCCTCTTCGCCTCGCCGATCATCGAGGTGATCCCGCTGGCGGCGCTGGTCGGCGTGATGTTCATGGTGGTGATCGGCACCTTCGCCTGGAATTCGCTGACCATCCTGCGCAAGGTGCCCAAGATGGATGCCTTCGTCATCCTGCTGGTCACCGCGGTCACGGTCTACGAAGACCTCGCGGTTGCGGTGGTGGTGGGTGTCATCGTCTCGGCGCTGGCCTATTCGTGGAACAACGCCCGGCGGATCCACGCCCGCACCCGCATGTCGATCACCGACAAGGGCGCCAAGGTCTACGAGATCCAGGGCCCGCTGTTCTTCGGCTCCTCCGACGGGTTCATCGAGCTTTTCGACATTGCCGGCGACCCCGACACCGTGATCGTCGATTTCGCCGAGAGCCGTGTCGTCGACCAGTCGGCGCTGCAGGCGATCGAGGCCGTCGCCTCGAAATACGAGGCCGCCGGCAAGGTCATCAAGCTGCGCCACCTGAGCCGCGACTGCCATTCGCTGCTCACCAAGGCCGGCCACCTGATGGTCGACAGCGACGACGACCCCGATTACGAGCTGGCGGTGGATTACCACGTCCGCACCGGCATCCTCGGCGGTCACTGAGCCGCCGGGGGCACCGGACGCACCGGGGGCATGGCTCAGGCCCGCGCCAGCCATGTCCCCCCCAGCGCCCGGCACTGCGCCCCGCTGCCAAGCTTGAACCGCGCCAGCCCCGGCGCGGTCACCGTATCGACTATCCCCAGATCGAGCCGCGTGACCCCGCGCGCTGCCAGATCGACCATCGCCCGCCAGAGCAGCAGGTGATGCGCCGAGGCAGCCCGCCCCTCTGGGCCGGACCAGCCGATGTGATAGGTCGCCACCGCGCCGTGACAGAGAAACAGCAGCGCCGCCACCGGCGCGCCCCGCGCGCGTGCCTCGAAAAGCCGCGCCTGGCCACGATTCGCGGCAGCAAAGGCGGCGGTAAAGCGCGGCGGGTACCCGCGATAGCGTTTGACCACCTGCTGCGCCTGATCCACCCGCAAGAGCCAGTGGCCAGGGTCGGGCGGCAGCGCCAGCGCAGTGAGCTTCAACCCGAAGTCCGACGCGCGGTTGAGCCGGTTGCGCCACTTCTGCGCCATCCGCGCGCGCCAGTCTTTCGCCGGGCCCTCGAGTGACAACTCGGCCACATGCGCGCCGGTTTTCAGCTGCAGTCCGGGGGCGGGGCCCGGCGTCTCGGCATTGATCACGAACAGCCGGCAACCGGTCGCCTCGCGCAATCGCCGCAGGTCGCGCCGTGTCACATCGGCGCGTGAGATCAGGCCGACCTGGCCCATAGGACCGAAGCGCCTGCGCACCAACTGTACCTCGCCGACAGCTTGGCCGAGGAAGATCCGCAGCGGTGGCCGGCCAAGGTGAGTGAGCGTGGCGCCATAGGCCGGGTGCTGCTGAAATGGCGTGCGTTGCAACGCCGTGAAGTGAGAGGCATGAAAAGTCATGCCCCATTAACATCTGATTCAGGTGAATCAGTTCTTAATGACGCCATGAAAAAACACATCGTCATGGGCGTCCACGCCCCGCCGCCGCGTCTTGCCCTCGCGGGCCTCGCGCTGTTCTCTGCTGCCCTTGCCATGCCGGTGGGCATCCTGCTCTGGCTGAGCGAATGGCTGTTGCTCTAGGCAGCGAGCGTTAAGACCCGGTGCGGGCCGTCATGAACCGGCGAACGTCGCGCGGCGCGCGAGGGGCGCGGCCCCTCGCACCAGGTGTCAGCCCAGCTGAACCAGAGCGTGGCGCTTCTTGCCCGCCGACAGCTTGATCGGCGAGGCCAGCGCACCCGCGTCGAGCATCAGCCCGGCATCGGTCAGCGGCGCATCGTCCAGCCGCGCGCCGTTCTCGGCGATCAACCGTTTGGCTTCCTTGCCGGATTTCGCCAGCCCGGCGCGTACGATCACCTGCACGATCGACAGGCCGTCGCCCAGTTCGGCCGCGCTCAGCGTCAGGGTCGGCAGATCATCACCGACGCCGCCCTTCTCGAAGACCTCGCGTGCCGTGGCCTCGGCCGCCGCCGCCGCCTCGGCACCATGGCACAGCGTGGTCACCGCATTGGCCAGCACGATCTTGGCCGCGTTGATCTCGGACCCGGCCAGCGCGCCGAGACGCTCGCATTCGGCAACCTCGATCTCGGTATAGAGCTTGAGGAAACGGCCGACGTCGGCATCGGTGGAATTGCGCCAGAACTGCCAGAACTCATACGGCGAGAGCATGTCGGCATTGAGCCACATGGCGCCGCCCTGCGATTTGCCCATCTTGCGGCCATCAGAGGTGGTCAGCAGCGGCGAGGTCAGGCCATAGATCTCGTGGTCGAGCACCCTCCGGGTCAGGTCGATGCCGTTGACGATATTGCCCCATTGATCCGAACCGCCCATCTGCAACACACAGTCGTAGCGGCGGTTCAGCTCAAGGAAATCATAGGCTTGCAGGATCATGTAGTTGAATTCGAGGAACGAGAGCGACTGCTCGCGGTCGAGCCGAGACTTCACGCTCTCGAACGACAGCATCCGGTTGACCGAGAAATGCCGGCCGATGTCGCGCAGGAAATCGAGGTAGTTCAGCCCGTCGAGCCATTCGGCGTTATTCAGCATCAGCGCCGCGTTGTCCTGACCGGCGCCGTAATCGAGGTATTTGGCAAAGACCTGCTGCATGCCGGCGATATTGGCGTCGATCTGCTCGGGGCCAAGCAAGGGCCGCTCGTCCGAGCGGAACGACGGATCGCCCACCTTGGTGGTGCCGCCGCCCATCAGGGTGATCGGCTTGTGGCCGGTCTTTTGCAGCCAGCGCAGCATCATGATATTGAGGAGGTGCCCCACATGGAGGGACTGCGCGGTGGCGTCATAGCCGATATAGGCGGTCACCATGCCGTTGGACAGGGCCTCGTCCAGCCCCTGATAATCGGTGCAATCGGCCAGGTAGCCGCGTTCCATCATGACATGCATGAAGTCCGATTTGGGATGGTAGGTCATGAGGTCTCTCCGATATGGTCGGGGCAAGGCTATAAAGGCCGCAAGCCACGAGGAAAAGAGCATGTTGCAGGCAGGCATGGTCAATGCGCTGGGCGCGATGTCGGGAACGTCGCTCGACGGGGTCGATGCGGCGGTGATCCGCACCGACGGGGTGACGATCGAGCGATTCGGGGCGCATCGCTACCGGGCCTATTCCGACGAAGAGCGCGCGGCGCTGCGCGCCGCGCTGGGGCGCTGGCCGGGGGCGGGGCTGGACGCGGCGCTGGACGTGGTGCAGAGCGCGCATGTGGAGGCGATGCAGGGCTTTGACGCCGTGGATATCGCCGGGTTTCACGGCCAAACCCTGGCGCATGAGCCGGGCGGACGCGGCACCCATCAGCTGGGCGATGGCGCGGCGCTGGCCGAGGCGCTGCGCCGGCCGGTGGTCTGGGATTTCCGCTCGTCCGACGTGCGCCTCGGCGGGCAGGGGGCACCGTTGGCGCCGTTCTTCCACTTCGCCTGCGCTCGCTGGATCGGCGCGACAGGGCCTGTCGCCTTCCTCAACCTTGGCGGTGTCGGCAACATCACCTGGGTCGATCCGTCGAAACCGGGCCCAGAGGCCGAGGGCGCGCTTCTGGCCTTTGACACCGGTCCGGCGAATGCACCGCTCAACGACCTGATGCAGGAACGCCGCGGCCTGCCCTATGACCGCGACGGCGCGCTGTCGTTGCAAGGTGCGGTGGCCGAGGGCGCGCTGGAGCTGTTCCTTGACGAGGGGTATTTCCTCAAGATGCCGCCTAAGTCTCTGGACAGGAACGATTTCTCCCTGATGCTCGACCTTGTGCGCGAGCTGGCCGATGCCGATGCGGCGGCCACGATGTGCGCCATGGCGGCGAGCGCTGTGATGCGCGGGATGGAGCATTGCCCGGCGCCGCCACAGGCGCTTTATGTCACCGGTGGCGGTCGGCACAACCCGGTGATGATGCAGATGCTCGGCGTCTCGCTCGACTGCCCGGTGCACCCGGTCGAGGCGGTGGGGCTCGACGGCGACATGCTCGAAGCGCAGGCCTTTGCCTATCTTGCGGTGCGGGTGGCGCGCGGCCTGCCGACCTCTTCGCCCAGCACCACCGGCGTGCGCGCGCTGGTCGGCGGCGGCGAAATTTCCCGTCCCGAAGCGGGTCTTCAACCCTGACGGCCTGTCCTCGCGAGGACGTCCGCAAGGACGGAAGAGCGGCTCACTCGCCGGGGCGTTTCAGCGAGAACACCTCGCGCACATCGGCGTAGTCGCGATAGCCCAGCCGGGCGAGCGGCGCATAGCGGGTCACGTCGAGCCGGCCGTCGTCGAGATATTCGTCGCGGACATGCACGCCAATGACTTCGCCCAGCACCATGAAATTCGACTGGCCGGGCAGGTCAATGATCTGTGTCATCCGGCATTCCAGCGCCGCCGGACTGCCCGAAACACGCGAGCAGGCGATCTCGTGGCAGGCCTCGCGGGCGATGCCGGCCTTGTCGAACTCATCCACGTCGCGCGGCCAGGGGCCGGAGCTGACATTCATCACGTCGCGCTGCGCCGAGGCCACGATATTGACGCAGAACACCCCGGTCTGGCGGATATTGGCCACGCTGTCCTTGGTGTCGCCGCGGTCGTCCTTGGCCGAGGTCGAGGAAAACATCACCTGCGGCGGGGTGTAGGCCACCGCGTTGAAGAACGAATAGGGCGCCAGATTGTCCTGCCCGTCGGCGCCGCGGCTGGAGATCCAGCCGATCGGACGCGGGCTTACGATGGCGCTGAACGGGTTGTGTGGCAGCCCGTGGCCGTCCTTGGGACGATAGAACATGCGGAAATCCTTTGGCTTTACCCCTGACCTAGCCCCATGTTAACCGGCTTTCCACCATGAACCAGTCGAGGACGGTCGCCTTTGATCCAGTTGCGCAAGGAAACACCGGCCGACCTCTGGGCGGTCGAGGCGCTGTATGATCTCTGCTTCGCGCCGGGCCGCACGGCGCTGAGCTCCTATCGGCTGCGCGAGGACGTGGCGCCGGTGGCAGCGCTTTCGACCGTGGCCGAGGACGAGACCGGGGTGATCGGCGGTGCGATCCGCTACTGGCCGGTCTACGTCGGGGCGCATCCGGCCCTGCTGCTCGGGCCGGTGGCGGTGCACCCCACCCGGCAGGGCGAGGGGTTGGGCGCTGCCCTGATGCGCGATTCGCTGGCGCGGGCGGCCGAACTGGGCTGGCGCCGGGTGATGCTGGTGGGCGATGCGCCGTATTATTCGCGGTTCGGCTTCGACAAGCTGGAGGGCGTCGAGATGCCGCCGCCGACCAACCCCGACCGGGTGCTGGGCCACGCGCTGACCGAAGGCGCCTGGCAGGGCGTCACCGGCGAGGTTCTGCGCTGGTGCGACGGGCCGGGCACGGCTTGACATCCGCCGCGGGCGCCCAATGTAAAGAGGGATAACATCGGGGGCCGCCATGACCGGAACAGAACTGATCTCGCAATCCGCCGCCACACGGCTCGACGCTCTGGCGCTGCGCTATCGCAAGGCCGGCGGCGTCGGGCTGCAGGTGCTCAACCTGGTGGGCGGCCAGGCCGAAAACCTGCTCGAGCGGCTGCCTGACGGGGTCAAGCAGCGGCTGGAAAGCGCCACGGAACGCGCGCTGGCCATCGCCCTCGAAGCCGCCGGACAAAGCCGCGCGCGGCTGGGCGATGCGCCGGGCTGGCTCAACCGCGCGGCGACCACGGCGATGGGCGCGGCTGGCGGTTTCGGCGGGCTGCCCTCGGCGCTGGCAGAGTTGCCGGTGACCACCACGGTGCTGTTGCGCGCGATCCAGGGCATTGCCGCCGAACACGGGTTCGACCCCGACGATCCCGAGATTCGCGCCGAATGCCTGCAGGTCTTTGCCGCCGCCGGCCCGCTCGAGCATGACGACGGCGCCAACATGGCCTTTCTCTCCGCGAGGGTGACGCTGACCGGGGCGACGGTGCATGGCGTTATTGCCCGCGTGGTGCCGCGGCTGGCGACGGTGCTGGGGCAGAAACTGGCGGCGCAGGCGGTGCCGGTGGTGGGCGCGGTGGCCGGTGCGGCGACGAATTTCGCCTATACCAGCTACTATCAGGAGATGGCGCATGTGCATTTCGGCCTGCGCCGGCTGGCGATCGACGAGGGGCTGCCGCGCGAGGCGCTGATCGAGGATCTTCGGCGGAGGCTTGCCATTGCCGGGCGGACGGCCTCAAATTGACGGCTCCGTGAATTGAAATTTACGTGAAATTGACGCAGACTGCCTGAAAAGAAAAGCGGCGCACCCGAGCAAACCCGCGTCGCACCATGAGAGGGCAGTGATGAAACAGGTGATCTACACCCTTGCGTTTGCGGCGACCCTGACGCCGCTCCTTGCCAGTTATGCCTCCGCCGGCCCGATCAGCCGCGCCTGTCTGACCTCCGGTCGCAAGGCGGCGAACTCGAGTCTTTGCGGGTGTATTCAGGCAGTGGCCGACGTGGCGCTGAGCCGGCGCGACCAGCGTCAGGCGGCCAAGTTCTTTCGCGATCCGCATCGGGCGCAGGAAACGCGCCAGTCCGATCGCGCCAGCGACGAGGCTTTCTGGCTGCGCTACAAGGCCTTCGGCACACAGGCCGAACGGAGCTGTCGCGGCTACTGATCCGCGCTGCGCCTCTGAACCCTGACCGCGCGCCCGGGGCGCGCGGGTGGTTGATCCTTGCCGGCAATACATTCACAAACGGCAAAACCGTGCGGAGGGGCAGGGGATGCTGGCGAAGGGTGTGACATTGCGCGGGCTCGAGGTATTCGAGGCTTTGGCGCAGAGCGGATCGGTGGCCGGCGCGGCGCGCAGCACCGGGCTCAGCCAGCCCGCCGTCAGCCAGCAGATGAAGAACCTCGAGACGGCGCTGGGCACCGCGCTGGTCGATCACGGCCGCCGGCCGATGCAACTGACGCCCGCCGGGCGGTCCTTCCTGGCGCGGACCGAAGCGGTGCTGGGCCAGCTCCGGCTGGCGCAGAGCGAGCTGACGGTGATGGATCTGGCGCATTTGTCGACGCTCAACCTTGGCATGATCGACGATTTCGACACCGAGGTAACACCGCGGCTGGCAACGATCCTCGGCGAGAGCCTGTCGCGCTGCCGCTTCAAGCTGGTCTCGGCGCCGAGCCACGAAATCAGCGCGGCGCTGCGCGACAAGCGGTTGCAGGTGGCGGTCGCGGCCTCGCCGGGCGCGGTGATGGCGGGCGTGACGGAGTATCCGCTGGTCCGCGATCCGTTTATTCTGGTGGCGCCGCAGGGGTTTGCTGGCGGTGCGGCCGCAGCGATCAAAGAGCTGCCGCTGTTGCGCTATGACCGCGACCAGATGATCGGCGGGCAGATCGAGGCGCATCTGTCGCGGCTGGGAATCGCCTCGGCGGGTCGGTTCGAGATCGGCTCGCACCTGGCGCTGATGACGCTGGTCTCGCGCGGCATGGGCTGGGCGCTGACCACACCGCTGGGCTACATGCGGGCGCGGCGGATCCACGGCCAGATCACGGCGCATCCGCTGCCGTTCGCCCCCTTTGCCCGCCGGATCTCGCTCTTTGCCAGCCCGGACTGGGCCGATCAGGTGCCGCGCGATATCGCGGCCACCGTCCAGCGGCTGGTGAGCGACCTGGTGATCACGCCGGCGGTGGCGCAGCTGCCTTGGCTGAAAGACGAGCTGCGGCTGCTCGCGCCGGCCTCCTCCGGCACTGGCGGGCCATCATCGTAAAGGCCAATCCGATTTCGGAGTTTCGAAACTGTCAGGCGTCGAGAAAGGCCCGCACCGAGGCCTCAAATTCCCGTGGCTTTTCGGCATGCAGCCAGTGGCCAGCGCCCGCCAGCCTGGCGAACCGCGCCTTGGGAAAGAGCGCACGGATCGCCGGGCGATGTTCCGGCAGCACGTAGTCCGACAGCGCGCCAGAGAGAAACAGGGTCGGCCCCTCGAACTGGCCGGAGACCTCGGGGAAGCCCACGATCTTGTCCATCTCGCGCTTGAGCACCTCGAGATTGAGCTTCCAGCGCTGGCCGGCGATGTCGAGCGACTGGGTGAAGAAGCTCTGCAGCACCGGGTCCGCGACCCGGGGGGCAAGCTGACGGGTGGCATCGGCGCGCTTGGCGACCTGAGACAGGTCGACCGCCTGCATGGCGTCGATATATTGCGTCTGGTCGTGGCTGTAGCCGACCGGGGCGATATCGCCGACCACCAGCTTGCCGACCATCTCGGGGTGGGCCAGCGCCAGCACCATCGCCGCCTTGCCGCCCATTGAATGGCCGACCACGTCGGCGCGACCGCCATGCGCCGCGATCACCTGCGCCAGGTCCTCGGCCATCTCGGGGTAGCCATGGCTGTCGTGCCGGGGGCTGTCACCGTGGTTGCGCTGGTCGACGGTGATGACGTGCCGCGTGTCTGACAGGCGCTTGGCGATCACCCCCCAGTTGCGGGCCGAGCCATAGAGCCCGTGGACGATGATCAGCGGCCGGCCGCCGGGGGTGCCATGATGGATCTGGTTCAGCATGGGGCAGGATTAGCGCGGCGGGGCGCGGGGGGAAACCGGGAAATGCGGGTTTGGCGGGCAGAAGCCGTTGCCCCGTCGCAGCGCGCGGCCTATGGAAGGCGCCGGAGGTGGCGCGGATGCTCGACACACGGGAACTGGAAGGCCGCAGGGCGGCGCTGGCAGAGCTGATCGGCACGCGGCTGCGGGTGGGCGGCGCGACGCTGGAACAGCGGCTGAAGCGGGCCGGCCGGCTGCTGCCGCGCTGGGCCCGGCGCGATGCCGCACGCTTTGTCGAGGCCGGGCGGCTGGCGGCGCATCCCAAGTTGGCGCGGCAGATCGACGAGACCGCGCTCGACAAGGCCGAGGCGCGGTTGCGCCGCTACCTCACCAGCATCGACCCGGATGAGCGCCGGACCACCGCGCGACTGCATCTTGCGGGGGGGATCGTGCTCAAGGTGCTGATCATCGCAGCCGTGTTCCTGGCGGTGCTGCGCTGGCAGGGGCTGCTCTAGCGCGCAGTGGGCTTGGACCGTGTCGAGCGACATGGCACAGGCCGTGGTCGCGCCGGGATGTCGGAGGGACGTTCCATCGGCTGTCCGCTTTGCCGGCCAAGACGCTCGAAGGCTTTCACTTCAGTCTTCAGTCTTCAGCCATCTCTCGACCGAAAACGGATCGCGGCCCTGGCCGACCCGTCAATGCCTGGGCCTCGTCGCTGACACCAGACTGTCGGGCGCACGAGTGGCCCGGGAGACTAAAATCCAGCCCGCAACCCCTTGCTATTACTGAGGGGCCGGCAGGGGGCAGGTCAATGTCCAAGGGATAGCGAGGCGCGCATGGCGGGCTTGCCGTTGCAATGCGTCTCCCTTGGTGCCACCACTGGACCCACCAAGTGGCGTAGCTGGAAGGCACGGCGGCAATGAGGCGGTACGAGATCGACAGACGCAGTCTGATGCTGGCCCTGTTCTGCCTGGCGTCGGCGCCTGTCTCGTCGCAGTCGGGGCAATCGGAGGCCTGGTCGCAGTGGAAAGCGGCCTATCTGGCTCGGGATGGCCGCGTGATCGACGACTGGAACGGTGATATCAGCCATTCCGAGGGGCAGGCCTACGGGTTGCTGCTGGCACAGGCCACAGGCGACCGGGCGGCCTTCGACCGGATCGAAGCCTGGACGCAGGCCAGGCTGGCGGTGCGCCCTGACAAGTTGATGGCGTGGAAATGGCAAGAGAACGGCGCGCGCGATCTGCGCAATGCCACCGATGGTGACCTCTTGCGCGCCTGGGCGCTGCTGCGCGCCACCCGGGACTCCGGCTGGCAGGATCAGTCGGGCAAGGCGGCACTGATCTGTCGCGACTTGGTGGCCCACTGCCTTGCTCCCGATCCGCGGGCACCGCAGGAGCGGCTGCTTCTGCCTGCGAGCCATATGCCGGCCGACGCCGGTCTGGTCATCGTCAACCCCTCCTACTATATGATCCGCGCCATGATCGAACTGGGCGAGGCCACCGGCGAGGTCGAACTGCTGCGCGCGGCGGCCCACGGCGAACGGCTGCTGACCGAGCCGCAGGCGCTTCGCGACTGGATTGCCGTCACCCCGGAGGGCCTTGGGGCGGCCCCCGACTTCTCGGGCGATTTCGGCTGGGACGCGCTGCGGCTGCCGCTGTACCTGTTCTGGTCGGGCCGTCAGGGGCATCCGGCGCTAAAGGCTGCCAGCGCGCGGTTTGCCGCCGCCAGCCTGCAAGGGCATGTCGCAACGGTGACCGATCCCGCGGGGCGACTGGTGCAGCAGAGCGATGCGGCGGGGTTTGGCGCGGTCGCCGATCTGGCCGCCGGGCGGGCCCCGGCCGCGCCACGGCCCGGCCAAGGCTACTACGCCGATACGCTCGCGCTTCTGGCGCAGATCGCCTGGCGAGAGGGCCGGTAACCGCCGCGAGACGGCACCAGAACGGCGTGACGCAATTTGGCAACGGGTCGCGAGAGACTGCTTGCGGCTGTCAAAAGTATGCAATCTAAGGATGCGAGCCAAACAGGAGACAGCGGATGAAACTGCTACGCATGATCCTCAGCATCCTCTTGATCGCCTTTGCCCTCTGGGTGATCATCGCCGAGCAGATGTCGGGTGCGAGCGCCAACGCCTTTATCAACGCGCCGGTGGTGACAGTTCGCGCCGATACCGCCGGCAATCTCAGCCTGCCCAGTACGCCCTTCGGCGCGCGGGTGCAGAAGGGCGAGATCATTGCCGCGGTCGACGACCCGCTGGTCGACACCGTGAGACTGCACGATCTGCGCATGGAGCAGGGTTTCATCGAGGCCGAGATCACCCGGATCGAGGCCGATCTGAAAAGCGCGACCGCCCTGCGCGAGAGCCTGCTGGAGCGGGCCGAGACCTTCCGCAGCGCGCGGCTGGAGGAACTGCGCGCTCGGCTGGATCATGCGCGCATCAGGCTGGCCATTCTCGAGGGCGGCGAGCTGCCCGACACCATCGATCAGGAGGTGCTGAGCCTGGTGGGTGAACTGCCCAATCGCCTGCCGATGGAGCCGGGGCTGGCGCCGCTGGTCCTGGATCACGCCCGCGAACGGGTCGAGGTGCTCGAGATCGCGCTCGAGGCCGCGCAGGAGGGGGTGTTTCTCGGGGATGGCTACAACGACTCTCCCAATGCAGAGCAGCGCGCAACCGAACTCGAGACCGTGATCTCGGAGCTCGAGACCCGGCTCGTCGAGGCTCAAAGCCGCGTCGAGACGGCGATCACCCGCCGCCAGCGCGAAAACCTGCGCGTGCTCGCGCTGGGGGGCGGCGAGATCGCCTCGCCGGTCAACGGGCTCTATTGGGAAATCCTGCAGGCCGATGGCGTCAATGTTCAGCGCGGCGACCCGATCCTCAGACTGGTGAATTGCGACGCGGCCATCGTGACCCTGTCGGTGACCGAGCGGGTCTTCAACTCGCTGAGCATCGGCGACGCGGCCTCCTTCCGCCTGACCGGCGAGACGCCGGTGTACGAAGGTACGGTGGCCCGCTTGGCCGGTGCCGGGGCCGCGACGATCTACGAGGCGCTCGCCGTCGCCCCCTCGCAGAAACATCTGGAGCGCTACGATGTGGCCCTGTTGGTGCCCGAGCTGAACGCTGACAGCGAACGTGGCTGCGCCGTCGGTCGCACCGGGCGGGCGTTTTTCGATGAACGGCCGCTCAACTGGGTCCGAGACCTGTTCAACTGATGCTGCCCTTTCCGCATCTCGGAGAACTCGGTTCCTCTGCCACCCATCTGATGCTGGTGATCGGCGTGGCCTCGGTGATGCCGCTGGTCATCGATCCCAAGCGGCGGTGGCATCGCAGCCTGTTGCTGGGCGTCGCGGCGCTGCTTGCGCTGCGCTACATGTGGTGGCGGGCCACAGAGACGCTGGCGCCGCCCGAGCTCAGCTTCAGCATGATCGGAAGCTGGCTGCTCTTCGCGCTGGAGGCTCTCTCGATCGTCAGCTCGCTGAGCGCCTTCCTCATCCTGTCGCATTTTAAGCTGCGCAGCGAGGAAGCCGACGCCCACGCCGGGTGGTGGGGCGCGCAAGAGCCGAGGGTGGCGATCCTGATCGCCACCTACAACGAGGACAAGGACGTCCTTGAACGCACCATTGTCGGTGCCAAGTACCTGCGGCATCGGAACAAGGAAATCATCATCTGCGATGACAGCCGTCGCGACTGGCTGCGCGCGTTCTGCGAACAGCTCGGGGTGCGGTACATGTGCCGCCCGACCAACGAAGGCCAGAAGGCCGGCAACATCAACCACGCGCTGGACCGACTTGCCGAGGACCCGGTGCCGCCCGATTTCGTGGCCGTGCTCGACGCCGACTTCGTGCCGCACCGCGGGTTCCTGTCGCGCACCCTGGCGCTGTTTCATGACCCCGGCGTGGGCCTCGTCCAGACGCCGCAGCACTTCTTCAACCAGGATCCGATCCAGCACAATTTCAACCTCGGCCGGTCCTACCCGGACGAGCAGCGGTTCTTCTTCGACCACATGCAGCCGTCGCGCGATGGCTGGGGGATTGCGTTCTGCTGCGGCACCTCCTCGGTCGCCCGCTGGACGGCGCTGCGCGAGATCGGCGGGTTCAACACCGAATCCGTCACCGAGGATTTCATGCTGACCCTGGCTCTGCAGAACCAGGGTTGGCGGTCAGTCTACCTGTCAGAGCCCCTGTCCGAAGGGCTCGCGCCGGAGGGGCTCAAGGAATACGTCACCCAGCGGGCGCGCTGGTGCCTTGGCCTGATGCAGATCGCGCGCTCTTCGCTGGGGCCGCTGTCGTCGAACAACCTGCGTCTGCGCGACCGCTGGAGCGTCGCCGATTCGATCCTCTTCTGGACGACCACCTATCCGTTCCGCATCGCCGCCATCGTCTTTCCGCTGCTCTACTGGTTCTTTGACATCATCGTGGTCAATGCGCGCCTGACCGATGTGATCAGCTATTTCGGCGCCTACTATTTCTGGATCCTGCTGACCCTGAACTACCTGACGCGCGGCATGGTGGTGCCGATCCTGAACGACGTCAGCCAGTTGCTGGGGGCCATTCCGATCAGCCGGGCGGCCTTTACCGGCCTGTTCAAACCGCATGGTCATCCGTTCTCGGTCACGGCCAAAGGCGGGGACAGGTCGAAAGTGGTGGTGCAGTGGCGGATGATGATGCCGTTCCTCGCAGGCTTTGTCCTGACCCTGACGGGGCTGCTGCTGGGCATTGTCTTCGACGGGTTTGCCACCTTCGCGGCCGGCGACGGCAAATGGGTCATCCTGTTCTGGAGCCTGTACAACCTCGCGGTGCTGGCGGTGACCTGTCTTGCCTGTATCGAGATGCCGCGCAAGGAACTGCACGTCGGCGACCAGCCGGAGCGGGCGGTTCTGTCCACCGACGGACGCCACCACGAGCTCTGGATCACCTCGCTGACGATGGGCACGGTGCGCATCCGCGGGTTGCAGCTCCCGGTGCGCTCGGCCGGGCACCTGATGATCGCCGACATTCCGGGGCGGATCAGCTTCCGTGTCCTTGCCGAGGTGGGCGACGGGCTGCGGCTGCAGCTTCGTCCGACCGAAGCGCAGCGCGAAGCCCTGTTCGTGAAGCTCTATGCCGACGGTCACGAGCCGGGGGTCACCGAGGTCAATCTCTGGAAGCTGGCCAAGGATATCTTCCGAAGTATCGCGCCCCGGCGCAGCTGAGCGGGTCAGTAAGTGTTGACCGAAAGGCCGAAAAAGATGGACTCGGCCTGAAACCGATAGCCTGCGCGCAGGCTGACCGGGCCATCGTTCAGACGGAAATTCAGTGCCGCGGCCTGTTCGGAATAGGTGTCGCTGCCGCCCGCGGTGAGATCGACCGACAGCCCCTGTCCGTTGCCGACCTGGGCCAGGGTGAACCAGTCGTTGGCGATGGTATTGTACTGCCCCGACAGAAAGACAAAGCCGAAGCCGGTGGGCCGGTAGCTCTCGACGATGAGCTTGCCCCCCAGGGCCACGCCCTCTGTGGCGTCACCTATGCCCAAGCTGGGGCCGATCTTGAGGGTCGCCACGTCGCCGAGCTGAAGATCGCGGGTGACATTGCCGCCGGCGCTCCAGCCGCCTTCATAGGTCGAGTAGATGCCGCCGAAACTCACCTTGCCCCGGGTCGCGGCGACCACGGTGTCGGCGGTGTCAGGCCCCAGATCCATCTGCAGGAAATTGCCGTCGGCAGCGGCACCGCTGGCCACGAGGCACAACGCGGCGGCAAGGAGGCGTACCCTGCCGGTCGGTCTGTGGATGGGGCAGGGGCCTGGGGTGGCGGATGCTGTGCCGACCTGCGCCGGAACTCTCGGGGTGCTCAAGATTTTCTCCTTGCCTGTCTGGTTTGCCTGTCATCCTCGTGCCCGGCCTGGTCCGAGGCCCTGTCCGTTCCGCCCCGGACACCATCTGCGCCGCCCAGCAGAACCTGCAGCGGTGGGGCGTCGCGGTTTTCGATCAGCAGCCTGTGCAGGGCCAGAGATCCCTGTAACCGCGCCAGCGACCGCGACAGGCTGCGCGCCTCATGCGAGCTGCGGCTTTCCAGCGGGAACTCGAAATCACCATCGACCATCGCCTCGGCGGTCTTTGCCAGCTCTTCGACCGGCCGCAGCACGACGCGCGCGACAACCAGGGTGACCAGCAGCACGAAGAGTGCCGCAAGGGTGACGGCGATCACCGAGACGCGCAGAAGCTCCGGCATCACGTTGACCACCTGGCTGGTATCGAGCACCGCAAACACCCGCCAGCCGAAATCCGGCAGATCGTCGCTGACGAAGTTGGGAGAAAAGGCATAGAGCCCGTCGGCCTGGTCGAGCAGGCGGAAGGTGCCGGCGAGGTCTTGGCCCAGTGCGGCCTGCGCCACCACCGCTTCGGGCAGGTCGCGCGCGGTTTCGCGGGTGTCGACAAGGGTCTGGCCAGCGCGGTTCTGTACCACCAGGTCGATGTTCAGCCGTTCCCGCGCGTTCCTGAGGAAGGCTTCGACCCAAGCCATTCGCAGGCTGTAGACCAGCACCCCGGTCACCTCGCGTGTCGCCGGGTCGATGATCGGCGCCGACAGGTTCAGCAGGGATCGGTTCTCGCCATCATCGGCCGCGGCGACGGAGGTTCTGACATGGACATTGCCGACGTTGGGCTGGCGCAGGCCTTCGCGGAACCACCGCCGCTCGCTCACGTCCTCGCCTTCGCGCAGACGGTTGGAGCCGGAAGAGATCCGCCCCTCGAGATCGGCGACCCCGGACCAGGCAATCTGGCCACCGGTCTCGGCCACGGCATCCATGAAGTCATCGACGTCGGCCTTGGACGAGCCGCTGATGTTCTGCGCCACGGCGTTCAGACTGCGCCATTCCCGCTTCAGCGCGGTGTTGAAGCTCAGCCCCACCGCATCGGCGCCACGCAGGACGATATCGTGCCTCAGTTGCTGCTGCGCCTCGTCACTTTTCTGCGTAACGACCACGGCCACGAACAGCGCTGCGCAAATTACGGCTGCAAACAGGGCAGACGCGATCCACTCGAAGGCGCGCGGCAAGGTTTTGGTCTGCAAACTGGTCATATTACGGTCCCTCATCGAATTTTCACCTTCACGTTCGGCTGAACAGCGGAGGCTCGCCGAGCAGAGATATCCTTGAAACCCCTACGCGACTGGGCCGGGTGTATCGCAGATCAGGATAAAGCATCAATGCAGCAGGCCAATATTACTTTTGCGGGTTTTTCTGGGTGGCTGCACAACTTTGGGTTCAGGTTTCCTTGCCTCTGTGCGCTGTGCCGAATTCCTGTGCGGCGCGGGACTTGCCTCCGCCACAAACGCGGGGACGTCTGCACCTGTCTGTCTTTATTATGTGTCCGCGCGCGCAGCAATACGCGTGACATGCAATCCGAAGACGGTTTGGGTCGATGAAGCGGAGCCATGGGGCAACCTCTTGCTGAATGTCTGGGCACCAAGCCAGACTGTCGTCAAATTGGCCGGGCCGGTGGGCTGTCGGAGGTAGCAATATCAAAAGTATACATACTTTAGCTTGTTTTGCCATACTTTTGCCAGAGTTGGGTGGAAGGGTGGCCTCAGATCGGCACGGTGCCGGCATGAAGGAGGCTTACCATGTACCTGAATTCACCCTTTCAGAACAGACAGCCGGACGGGGGAAGACCGCGCCCATTGTCCCCTCCGCCACTGCAGGACCTGCTGTTCGAGGATCTCGAGCAGAGGCAGATGGTGGGCGAGAGCATGCCGCCAAGGGTCTTTTTCTACGGCGATGTCGGGCGCATCGGCGCCGACCTCTGGGTCTGGGCAGCCGGGCAGGGGGCCGAACTGGTGTTGCGGGATGGCAAAGCCGTCGGGCCGCGCTGGGTGGTCGACAATGCCTGGGCATTCGACTGTATGATCGTCGACGCGGAATATCTCGAGGATCTCGAGGATACGGTCGACTTCTGCATGGCTGTCCGGCGCGCCGTTCCGGAGTTGCGCATCCTGCTTGTGTCGACCGAGGTCCGCGAGTCCGACCTCTCTTCGGCGCGGATGCTGGCGTGTGACGCGACCCTGAAATGGCCGGCCGGGTCGCAGGCTCTGGCGGCCGCCGTGCGGGCCACCATCGAGAACCACAGGTGGTTTCTGGCGGCCTGTCATGGCGTCAACGCTCCGGCCTGAGCTTCGAAGACAGGCCGGCGCCGGACGCATGGCGAAAATCGCACAGGTCTGCATACTATAGACAGCTACAGGCGCTTTAGTATGGATTTCTCTCGCGGCGTGGGATATCTGTGGCCTGTGCGCGCGTCGCTTCCTCTCCTGTCACGGGGGTGGTGCCTTGGCGGGTGGGTGCGCGTTTGATGCAGGCAATTCCGGAGTTCACTTGCTTGGCCGACCGTAAGGATCACAGGGATACGCGCCTCCGCGAGACGCAGGGCGAGGCGGTCGCCGGGGTTCCGCCACGTGGCGGGTCAGGCAGCGAATCGGGCGGTCGCGGCGTCGGTGCCTCGGTCACTGCCGGTGCAATCGGCATGGGGCTGGCGGGCCAAAGCGGCTCGGAAGGCGGCATGCAGGCCTTTGCCGCCGTGCCCTCGGCCGAAACGGTCGGCTCGGACGAGGCGACGCCCCGGGGCGAGGCCGGCCCCGGGCTGCAGACCTCTGCGCCGTTGACCCGGACTGCGGCGCCGGCCGGGACGAGCGATGTGCTTGATGACGGCATCGAGGTGGCGTCTGCCCGCGCGTCTGCCCCGCCGGCGCGGGGCCCGGAAGCCGAGGTCTCCGCTCCCGCGTCCTCCGGCGCGGCCTATCTTGTCCGCGAAAACGCGACCGAGCACTCTGTCGAGGCTGCAAGGGCCGCGGCCGGGACGCAGGCTGATCTGGAGGCGGCCCGGACAGAGGCGAGCCAGACCGCGGCTCTCGGCGTGGCATCGGGGGGCACTTCCGCGCCGGTTGTGCTTCCGAGCGAACCCGTGGGTTCTGACGAGGCGCTCGATGTTGTCCCTGAGGGTGCCGAGGAAGAGGCCTCTGGGGAAGACGTGCTGACCGAGACCCTGGGCGATGCGCCGGCCGATGGTGGGGCCGAAAGCGGCTTGCCAGATGGTGACACCGCGACCGATGGGGTCGAGGACGTGCTCTCCGATGTGGGGGGCTTGGTCGACGATCTGCTTGGTGACGACGGCGTGGCTCCCGAGGTAGTGGAGACTGCGACGGACGTAGTTGAGGACGTGCTCTCCGATGTGGGAGGCTTGATCGACGATCTGCTGGGCGAAGACGGCGTGGCTCCCGACGTGGTGGAAACCGCGACCGATGTGGTCGAGGACGTCCTCACCGATGTGGGGGGCTTGGGCGACGATCTGTTGGGCGAAGACGGCGTGGCTCCCGAGGTGGTGGAGACCGCGACCGATGTGGTCGAGGACGTGCTCTCCGATGTGGGAGGCCTCGTCGACGATCTGCTTGGTGACGATGGCGTAGCTCCCGAAGTGGTGGAGACCGCGACCGATGTGGTTGAGGACGTGCTCTCCGATGTGGGGG
>NZ_JAXMOR010000001.1:0-273630 GCF_034669705.1 Marinovum sp. | reverse complement strand
CACCCGCTGCTGATGGGGTTGATCCTGGCCGCGCTCGCCACCCGACGCCTGCCCGCCCGCGCGCTGACCGTGGCGGCGCTGGCGGCACTCGCCGTGGCCCTGCCGGCCCTGCGCAGCCCGGCCCCGGCCGAGGCGGCGCAAGGCGCCACCCGCTGGGCCGGTTTCGATCAGGCCAGCCTCGCGGCCCATGTGGCCGAAGGAAAAATCGTGCTGGTCGACGTCACCGCCGACTGGTGCCTGACCTGCAAGGCCAACAAGGCGCTGGTGCTCGACCGCGATCCGGTGGCGGCGCAGCTGTCGGGTGACGCGATCCTCGCCATGCAGGCCGACTGGACCCGCCCCGACCCCGCGATCTCGGCCTATCTGCAAAGCTTCGGCCGCTACGGCATCCCGTTCAACGCGGTCTACGGCCCGGCCGCGCCCAATGGCATCGCCCTGCCGGAAATCCTCACCGAAACCGCCATCTTCGAGGCAATAGAGGCCGCCGGCGGCTGACCGGGTCCAGCCTTCTTCTGTTCACAAATACCCTCGGGGAGCGCGAGGGGCTGGCCCCTCGTTCCTGCCGCCGGCCACAGAGCCTAGCCGTCGAACTCTGCCAGCCCCTGCGCCACCACCTGCCGCCGCGGGTCCTCGGCAGGCAGCCCGTCCAGCAGGCCCTCGGCCGCCCGGTACGCCTCAGCCGCCAGCGCGCGCTCGCCCAGCACCCCGTAGGCGCGGCCAAGCTGCAGCCAGCCGTCGAGGTCGTCCGGCGCGTCCTCGAGCCGCGCCGCGAGGCCAGCCACCATCGAGCGGATGAAGGCGTCGCGCTCCTCGGCCGTCATCTCCTGCGCCGCCTCGACGTCCTCGGCACTGGGACCGCGCAGGTTGACGAAATCGCCAAGCGCCACCGGCTCAGCGCCGGTCTCGGCGCCGATCCGGTTGGCCTGCTGCACGAAGATCTCCATCCAGGGCTGCAGGTCGCTCTCCTGCTCCAGCCGCAGCAAGAGCAGCTCGCGGGCCTGGCCGGCGCGGCCGTCCTGTTCCAGCCATTGCGCCTTGTAGTAGCTCGCCGCCGGGTTCAGCACGTCCATCGCCAGCGCCCGGTCGATCGCCGCCCCGGCGCTGGTGGTGATCACCCCGTCGTTGGCCGCGATCAGCGCCTCGGCCCA
Organism: Marinovum sp.; assembly: GCF_034669705.1. Classification (GTDB taxonomy): domain Bacteria; phylum Pseudomonadota; class Alphaproteobacteria; order Rhodobacterales; family Rhodobacteraceae; genus Marinovum. Next base: position 272,482 of record NZ_JAXMOR010000001.1, on the reverse strand, counting down.
TTGCGTCAGATGGCCGGAATGCGCGTCCTCGCGGTCGACGATGCGGCCCAACGCCTCAGCCGCGGCGGCGTAGCGGCCCATCTTCATGTAGGTCTGCGCCAAGAGCTCCCAGCCCTCGGTCGGCCCGCCCGCCTCATCCGTCAGCAACCGGTTGCGCAGCTGTTCGGTCAGATCGACGATCTTGCGGTCCTCGGTCCGCTCTGCCTCGCGCGCGACAAACGGCAGGCTCTCGGCGCCGGGTGCGCCGATGGTGACATAGACCGCGCCCGCCAGCAGCGGCACCAGCACCGCCAGCCCCATCAGCACCGGCGCCCCGCCGGTGCCCACCGGGCCGCCGCGCCCCTGGCGTTCCACCGCCAGCATCCGACGCTTGATCTCGATCTGCGCCGCCGCGGCCTCGGCCGGCGAGATCAGCCCGCGGTTGCGCTCGGCCTCGATTTCCCTGAGCTGGTCGACGAAGATCGCCAGCGCGCCCTCGCGGTGCCCGACGGTGGCGCCAGAGCGGCGCCAAAGCGGCAGCAGGATCACCAGCACGGCCAGAAGCGCCAGTGCGGCAGCGGGTACCCAGAATGTCATGCGTCAGATGTCTTTCCTGTTCGCGTCGCCGTCATAGCGCGCCACCAGTTCGGCCACGCGCGCCTCGTCCTCGGCGCTCAGCGCCTCTGCCCCGCCGCGCCCGCCGCGCCGCCGCAGCGCCATGCCGGCGGCCACGCCCCCCAGCGCCAACAGGCCGAAGGGCGCCAGCCAGAGCGCATAGGTGGCGGGCTTGAAGGGCGGCTTGAACAGCACGTAATCGCCGTAGCGGTCAACCAGGTACTGCCTGACCGCGTCATCGCTGTCACCGGCCAGCAGCCGCTCGCGGATCAACAGCCGCAGGTCGCGCGCCACCCCGGCGTTGGAACTGTCGATCGGCTCGTTCTGGCAGACCACGCAGCGGATGTCCCTGGAGATCTCGCGCGCGCGGGCCTCGAGCAGCGGGTCGTCGAGGATCTCGTCGGGCTCCACCGCCGCCGCCATCCCGGCCAGCACGATCAGCAGCGTGGCAAGAAGCCCCCTCACGTGCCCGCCCTTTCGCGCGCCGCCGCCAGCGCCTGGCGCAGGTCGTCCTGCGCCTGCTCGGTGGCGATCGGCCCGACATAGCGCCAGACCACGGTGCCGGTGGCATCGACGAGAAAGCTCTCGGGCACGCCGGAGATGCCCCAGTCAAGCCCGGCGCGGCCGCTCTCGTCCGATCCGATCCGCAGGTAGGGATTGCCCAGCTCTTCGAGCCATGCCTTCGCATCCTCGGGCTTGTCCTTGTAATTAATGCCGAAAAGCGGAAATCCCTCTTGCGTCGCCAGCCGTGTCAGGACCTTGTGCTCGGCCCGGCACGGCACGCACCAGGAGGCAAAGACATTGACCAGCACCGGCTCGCCGCCGGCCAGGTCACCGCTGGCCAGCCCGGGCACATCGACGCCGTCTATCGGCGCCAGGTCGAAGGCCGGCACCGGTTTCGAGATCAGCGCCGAGGGAATGGCATTCGGGTCGCGGTCCGGGTTCAGCCCCCAGACGAAAAAGCCGCCGAGGATCAGCACCACCAGGATCGGCAGCAGGACGAGGATACGTTGCATGTCGTTTACTCCGCAGGTTGCGCCATCTCGGGCGCCCGGGCGCGGCGCGGCGCGCCGACGCGCAGGCGCCGGTCGCTGAGGCTGAGCGCCCCGCCCAGCACCAACATGAAGGACCCGAGCCAGATGAAGTTGACCAGAGGTTCGAACAGCACCCGCAGCGTCCAGGCATTGCCCGCCGTGGCCGCCGCCGGCTCTGCCATCGAGGCATAGAGGTCGCCGCCAAGGGTGTGGCGGATGGCGCTCTCGGTGGTCTGGCTGCGCGCCACCGGGTAGTTGCGCCGTTCCGGGTAGAGGTATTGCAGGAATTCACCGTCGCGGCTCACCGCGAGGGTGCCGCGAGAGGCGGTGTAGTTCGGCCCAGGCACCTGCTCGACGCCCTGGAACTCGAGATCATAGCCTGCCACCTGCACCCGGGTGCCCGGCTCGGCAAAGACGATCACGTCCTCCTTCCAGGCCGAAGAGCCGACAAAGCCGAAGATGCAGACCGCCAGCCCGAGATGCGCCAGGCTCATGCCATGGCTCGCCCGCGGCAGGTTGCGCGCCCGGCGCAGGCTCTCTGACAACGGCGCGCGGAACAGCTTGATCCGCGCCGCCCAGTCCTGCGCCGTGGCGACGAACAGCCAGATGCCGAGGCCGAAGGCCAAGACCGCCAGCGCCGGCCCGCCGGTCACAAGGTACCAGATCACCAGTGCCGCCAGCGCCGCCAGCGCCAGCGCCAGCCAGAGCCGTTGCAGCACGCCCTTCAGGTCGGCCCGCTTCCAGGTCAGCAGCGGTCCCAGCCCCATGACAAAGACCAGGGGCAGCATGATCGGCACGAAGGAGGCATTGTAGAACGGCGGACCGACCGAGATCTTGTCGCCGGTCACCGCCTCGAGAAACAGCGGGTAGAGCGTGCCGAAGAGCACCGTGCCGGTGGCCACCGCCAAGAGCAGGTTGTTGATCAGCAGACCGCCCTCGCGGCTCACCGGGGCAAACAACCCGCCGCCCTCCATCGCCGGCGCGCGCACCGCATAGAGCGTCAGCGAGCCGCCGATCGAGACGCCCAGCAGCCCGAGGATATAGACCCCGCGCTCGGGGTCGACGGCAAAGGCATGCACGCTGGTCAGCAGGCCGGATCGGACGATGAAGGTGCCCAGCAGCGACAGCGAAAAGGTGAGGATTGCCAGCAGGATGGTCCAGGATTTGAACGCCCCGCGCTTTTCCGTGACGATGGCGGAATGCAGCAGCGCCGTGCCCAGCAGCCACGGCATGAAGCTGACGTTCTCCACCGGGTCCCAGAACCACCAGCCGCCCCAGCCGAGCTCGTAATAGGCCCACCAAGAACCCAGCGCGATGCCGGCGGTCAGGCTCATCCAGGCGGCCAATGTCCAGGGCCGCACCCAGCGCGCCCAGGCGGCATCGACGCGCCCCTCGATCAGTGCCGCCACGGCAAAGCTGAAGACGATGGAGAAGCCGACATAGCCCACGTAAAGCAGCGGCGGATGGATCGCGAGGCCGATGTCCTGCAGCAGAGGGTTGAGGTCATTGCCGTCCAGCGGCGGCGGCAGGATGCGCTCGAACGGGTTCGAGGTGAACAGCATGAACGACAGGAACCCGACCGAGATCCAGGCCTGCACCGACAGCGTCCGCGCCCTGAGCGCATGCGGAATGTTGCTGCCGAAGACCGCGACACCGGCGCCGAACAACGTCAGGATCAGCGTCCAGAGCAGCAGCGAGCCCTCGTGGCTGCCCCAGGTGGCGGCGACCTTGAAGATCATCGGTTTCAGAGAGTTGGAGTTCTCGGCCACGTTCCTGACGGTGAAATCGCTGACCACGAAGGCCCACATCAGCGCGCCAAAGCCAAAGCCCACGAAGAGCAACTGCCCCAGCGCGGTCGACTGCGCCGAGCGCATCCACAGCAGGTTGCCGCGCGCCGCGCCCGCCATCGGCACCAGCGATTGCACCAGCGCCAGGGCCAGCGCCAGCGCCAGGGCGAATTGTCCGAGTTCCGGGATCATGGCACCACTCCCCAAGGGCTGTCAGATCATTGCAACAGTCCTAGCCCCTGACACGTGAAGATTTAAGTCACCATTTCGTTGAAACGCGTATCATTTGGTCGCAGCCCGGTGGCTGACCGGCAAAACTTTCCCGCCCGGCCCATTGCCTCCTGCGCCGCGATGGGGTCACTTCCGGTGACCTTTCAAAGCCGCAGGATCGCCCATGTCGCTTCGCATCTTTATCAACGGATTCGGCCGCATCGGCCGCACCATCACCCGCATGGTGCTGACCGATCACTCCGATATCGAGATCGTCGGCATCAACGACATCGCGCCACTGGACACCTGCGCCTATCTCTTCGCCTACGACAGCGTCTTCGGGCCCTTCCCCGGCGGTGCCGAAGCGCGCGACGGGGCGCTGCAGGCCGGCGGGCGGCAGCTGCCGATGCACCGGCTGGAAGACATCTCGACCCTCGATCTCGCTGGCGTCGACATCGTGCTGGAATGCACCGGCAAGGCACAGACCCGCGACATTGCCGAGCGTGGCCTGACCGCCGGCGCGCGGCGGGTGCTGATCTCGGGGCCGTCGCCCGCGGCCGACGACACCATCGTGCTTGGTGCCAATACCGAACGTCTGGCGGATCAACCCGTGATCTCCAACGCCTCCTGCACCACCAATGCGCTGGCGCCGCTGTTGCGCCTGCTTGACGCAGCGGCGGGGGTGGAATCCGGTCACATGACGACGGTGCATTGCTACACCGGCTCGCAGCCGACGGTGGATGCGCCACGCGGCGATCTGGTCCGCTCGCGTGCGGCCGCGCTGTCGATGGTGCCCACCACCACCTCGGCCGGGCGGCTGATCGGCGTGGTGCTGCCGCATCTGGCGGGCCGGATCGAGGCGCGCGCGATCCGCGTGCCGACGGCCTCGGTCTCGGCCATCGACCTGACGGTGCAGACCCGCGCGCCGATCACGGCGCAGGCGCTCAACAGCCTGGTCCGCGATGCCGACCCTGCGCTCTTCGGCTATACCGACCAGCCGCTGGTCTCGACCGACCTGCGCGGCCGCCCGGAATCGCTGGTGGTGGCCGGCCGGGAAACCTCGGTCTCGCTGGGCGGCGTGCTGCGCATCTTCGGCTGGTACGACAACGAATGGGGCTTCTCTGCCCGCATGCTCGACATGGCCCGCCGCATGGCCTGAGGCCGGCGGCAGCGCAACAGAGCCGACGGCAGCGCAACAGGGGGCCAGCCCCCTCGGCCTGCGGCCTCACCCCCGGAGGTTTATTTTGCAAGATGAAGGAGCGGACGGTCTCCCCTGCTTCATCTTGCCGGACAAACTCCCGCCGGAGGCATGAAAGTTCTTCCTTGCACCGCCCGCGCCTCGAACGCGCCCCCGTAGGGTGGGTTTCCAACCCACCGCGCCGGCAAGGAAAAGGGCGGCCCCCAAGGACCGCCCCCCTCTCGAGCCCGGGACCGAAGGCTCAGCCCGCCGCAGCGACCGCCCGCCGGGTCATCACCGCCACCAGATGGGCGCGGTAGGCTCCGGTGCCATGCAGATCGCCGATCATCCCGTCGCCGGAGACCGAGAGCCCCTCGAGCGCGCTCTCGGCAAAGCTGCCGCCCAGCGCCTGCTCCGCCTCGGTCCAGCGGAACACGCCTTCCTCGGAGGCGCCGGTGACGCCGACGCCGACCCGGTCGGCGAACTTCGCAACGAAGACACCCACCAGCGGAAAGCGCGAGGCCGGCTGTTCGAACTTGATGTAGGCCCCGCGCTCGGGGATCGGGACTTTGACCGCGGTGATGATCTCGCCTTCTTCCAGCGCTGTGGTGAACATGCCCTGGAAGTAGTCATCCGCCGCGATCTCGCGATTGTTCGTCACGATCGTCGCGCCGCAGGCCATGGCGGCCGCCGGGTAGCAGGCCGAGGGGTCGTTGTTGGCCAGCGAGCCGCCGATGGTGCCGCGGTTGCGTACCGCCGGATCGCCGATCTTGGAGGCAAGATAGGACAGCCCCGGGAAGCTGTCCTTGGTCTCGCGCGCGATGGTGCCGTGCGTGGTGCCACCGCCGATGGTCACCGTGTCGCCGTCGCGGCGGATGCCCCTGAGCTCCTCGATGCCGGTGAGGCTCACCAGTTTCGACGGGCTGGCCAGCCGCTGCTTGAGCGTCGGGATCAGCGTCTGCCCGCCGCCCAGCGCCTGGGCCTCGTCGTCGGCCAGCGCGGCCAGGGCGTCGGCCAGTGACGTGGGCCGTTCGATGTCAAAGCTGTACATAGGTCAGACCTCCCTCAGGACGCAGAGTTGATGGCCGCCCAGACCCGCGAGGGCGAGGCCGGCATGTCGATGTGATCCACCTTGTGACCGCCGGAATTCAGCGCGTCCAGGATGGCGTTGATCACCGTCGGCGGCGAGCCGATGGCGCCGGCCTCGCCGCAGCCCTTCACCCCCAGCGGGTTGTGGGTGCAGGGCGTCTGGCAGGAGTGGTCGACCGTATAGGCCGACATCTCCGGCAGATCGTCGGCCCGCGGCATGGCGTAATCCATGTAGGAGGCCGAGAGCAGCTGGCCGTTCTCGTCATAGGCGCAGTTCTCGAGCAGCGCCTGGCCGATGCCCTGGGCGATGCCGCCATGCACCTGGCCCTCGACGATCATCGGGTTGACCACATTGCCGAAATCATCCGCCGAGACGAACTTCTCGATGGTGGCGACGCCGGTCTCGGGATCGACCTCGACCTCGCAGGCATAGGCGCCGGCCGGATAGGTGAAGTTCGACGGGTCGTAGAAGGCCGTCTCCTCCAGCCCCGGTTCGATGTCCTCGAGCGGGTAGTTGTGCGGCACATAGGCCGCGAGGCAGACATCGCCCCAGGCCACCTGCTTGTCTGTGCCCGCGACCGAGAACTGGCCGTCCTTGAGCTCGATATCCGCCTCGGCGGCCTCGAGCAGGTGGGCGGCGATCTTCTTGGTCTTGGCGATGATCTTCTCGGCCGCGCGCACCATGGCCGAGCCGCCGACCGCCAGCGAGCGCGAACCATAGGTGCCCATGCCCATCGGCGCATTGGCGGTGTCGCCATGGACGATCTCGATCTGGTCCTCGGGGATGCCGATCATTTCCGAGATCACCTGCGGGAAGGCGGTCTCATGCCCCTGCCCGTGGCTGTGAGAGCCGGTCATCACCACAAGACCACCCGTGGCGTTAACCCGTACCGTGGCGCTTTCGTAAAGCCCCGCGCGTGCGCCCAGCTGGCCCACCAGGTTCGACGGCGCGATGCCGCAGGCTTCGATGAAGCAGTTGATACCGAGGCCGCGCAGCTTGCCCTTGGCCTCGCTCTGCTTGCGCCGCTCGGCAAAGCCGTCGCGGTCGATCAGCTCGAGCATCTTGTCCATGGTGGCGTGGTAGTCGCCGGTGTCATATTCCACCGCCACCGGGGTCTGATAGGGGAACTCGGTGATGAAATTCTGACGCCGCAGTTCCACCGGGTCGACGCCGAGCTCTCGTGCCGCCTTGTCGATCACGCGCTCGAGTTGATAGGTCGCCTCTGGCCGTCCGGCACCGCGATAGGCATCGACCGGCACGGTGTTGGTGAACACCGCCTTGACGTTCACATAGACGTTCGGCGTCTTGTAGTTGCCGGCCATCAGCGTGCCATGCAGCCAGGTCGGCACCGAGGGTGCGAAGGTCGACAGATACGCCCCCATGTTGGCATAGGTCTCGGTGCGCACGGCGGTGAAGTTGTTGTCGGCATCGAGCGCCAGTTCGATCTTGGTCACGTGGTCGCGGCCATGGGCGTCGGACATGAAGGCCTCCGACCGGGTCGAGGTCCACTTGACCGCACGGTTCAGCGCCTTGGCGGCGAAGGTGCAGAAGGCCTCCTCGGCGTAGTGGAAGATCTTGGTGCCGAAGCCGCCGCCCACGTCAGGCGCCACCACCCGCAGCTTGTGCTCTGGAATGCCGAGCACGAAAGCGCCCATCAGCAGCCGGATCACATGCGGGTTCTGGCTGGTGGTGTAGAGCGTCGAATCGCCGGCGGCGCGATTGTAATCGCCCACCGCGACACGCGGCTCCATCGGGTTGGCCACGAGACGGTTGTTGACCAGTTCCAGCGTAGTGACATGGGCGGCCTTGGCAATCGCCTCCTCCACCGCGCCCTTGTTCTCCTCGACGAACCCCCAGTCGTAGCAGAGGTTGTCCGACAGATCGTCATGCACCCGTGCCGAGCCCTCGGCCAGCGCCGCCTTCATGTCGACGACGGCCGGCAGCTCCTCAATGTCGAGCTCGATCGCCTCGGCGGCGTCGCGCGCCTGCTGCAGGGTGTCGGCGACCACGGCGGCGACCGGTTCGCCGACGTGACGCACCTTGCCCTGGGCCAGCACCGGGTGGCCCGGTTCCTTCATCACTTCGCCGTGGCGGTCGGTCACCTGCCAGCCGCAGGGCAGTCCGCCGACGCCTTCGAAATCGGCGCCGGTGAAGATGCGCACCACGCCCGGCATCGCGGACGCCGCGCTGGTGTCGATATTGCTGATCCGGCCATGCGCCACGTCCGAGCGCAGGAACTGCACATAGGCCTGGCCGTGCACGTTGATGTCATCGGTGTAATTGCCGGCGCCGGTCAGAAAGCGCACGTCCTCGCGGCGCTTTGTGCTGGCTCCTATGCCTTGATCTTTCGGCATTCTTTGTCCTCCCATGGGATCGGTGGGTTACAAACCCACCCTACGGTCGGTGCGTGTTCACTGCGCACCCTGGCGAGATGTCATTCGGCGGCGACCGCCGGAACCTCCTGGCCCGACGCCGCGAGGATCGCGCGGACGATGTTGTGATAGCCGGTGCAGCGGCAGATGTTGCCCTGCAGGTAGCTGCGCACCTCGGCCTCGGTCGGCTTGGGGTTGTCCTTGAGCAGCGCCGCCGCCGACATCACCATGCCGGGGGTGCAGAAGCCGCATTGCAGACCGTGGTAGTCCTGAAACGCCTGCTGGATGGTGTTGAGCGAGCCGTCGGCATTGGCCTGACCCTCGATCGTCGCCACCTCGGCGCCCTCCGCCTCGGCCGCGAACATGGTGCAGGCCTTGACCGCCTCGCCGTTGACATGCACCACGCAGGCGCCGCACTGGCTGGTGTCGCAGCCCACATGGGTGCCGGTCAGGCGCAGGTCGCTGCGCAGGAACTCGACAAGCAACGTGTTGCCCGCCACGTCACCGCTCACGGATTTGCCGTTCACGGTCATCGATACCTTGGTCATGAAGTCCTCCCTTGGTTATTTCTTTGATGAATGTGCCGGATCGCCGCTCACGAGACGATCCGCTTGAACCAGCCCTTTTTCGGGGCCTCACCCTCGCCGGTCGCGGCCCCTGTCTCGGCGCCGGCATCAGCCTCCGCCGCGGCCGGCTCCGCCTCGGACGGGCCCTCGACCGCGGCCTTGAAGTTGTCAAAGAACTGGTCGGCCATCTTCTTGGCAAAGCCGTCGATGATCCGGCTGCCCAGCTGCGCCAGCTTGCCGCCGACCTTGGCCTCGACGTCATAGCTCAGCAGCGTGCCCTCGCCCTTGGGTTCCAGCCGCACGTCGGCGCCGCCCTTGGCAAAGCCCGCCGCCCCGCCCTTGCCTTCGCCGGTAAGCGTCAGGCTCTCGGGACGGTTCATCTCGGACAGGGAGACGGTGCCCTTGAAGGTGGCCTTCACCGGGCCGACCTTCTGGACGACCTTGGCCTCGAAGCCCTCTTCGGGGCTGCCGGTCATCTCCTGGCAGCCGGGCACGCATTGCTTGAGCACATCGGGGTCGAGAATGGCAGCCCAGACGATCTCTGGCGCGGCGGCAATCTCTCGGGAATCGGTTAGTTGCATGGTGTTGGTCTCCTCGGGTCCGAACCTAGGCGTGGAACGCCGTAACCTGCTATTATACAAAGGTGCCGAATGGCCCCAGACAGCGGCGGCGCGCGCCATGCGACCTTTGGACAAAGGACCGGCGCCGGTATCGCCGCTAAGCTGAGCCTACCGCAGAACGGACAGTGCACAATGACCAATGACCCCCTGACGCCGATAAACGGCATTTCCCGCGCCCTGGTGATCGACGACCACCCGCTGTTCTGCGATGCGCTGGTGCTCACCCTGCGCTCGCTCTGCACCGGCGCCAGGGTCGAGACCGCTGCCAGCCTCGCCGAGGGGCTGACCCGGGTCGCGGAGGCGCCGGCGCCCGACATCGTGCTGCTCGATCTCAACCTGCCGGACGTCAACGGCCTTGACGGACTGCTGCGGCTGCGCGCGGCGCTGGGCCAGACCAGCCCGGTCATCGTGGTCTCCTCGATGGCCGACAGCCGGACGATCTCCAAGGCGCTCTCGGCGGGAGCTGCGGCCTTCGTGCCGAAACACAGCCAGAAACCGGCCTTTCACAAGGCGCTGAGCGCGGTGCGGCGCGGCGAGGTCTATACGCCGGAAGACTACCTGCCCGACGCGCATGAGGGGTCCGAGGAGAACGACGCCATGGAGCGGCTGGCCACGCTGACCAACCAGCAGTCGCGCATCCTGCAGCTGATCTGCGAGGGCAAGCTGAACAAGCAGATCGCCTTTGACCTGTCGATCGCCGAGACCACGGTCAAGGCGCATGTCACCGCGATCATGCGCAAGCTGGGGGTGCAGAGCCGCACCCAGGCGGTGCTGGTGGCGCAGGACGCGCGGCTTGGCGGCAGCTTGCCAGACCCGTCGCATCACGCGTAAGCTGCGCCGCAGCACGCACGAGGGACCATCGCGCGCCGCAGGGAGGCTGGCGCGCCGCGAAAGGGAGAGCGCGGCCCCCCAAGAGGGCAGCGCACAACGAGGCAACAACGCGGGACAACCGAGAACTTGGACGGCCAGTCAGCAGACCCGGCCGCCGTGGGAGGACAGGGATCGGGGCTGCGCAATGCGCAGGTCTCGGTGCATGACACCGATCCGGTGGGCGCCATCGCGGCGGGGCTCGGCCCCGGCCCGTTCGAGCTCGTGCTGCTGTTTGTCAGCAGCCACGGCGATTTCGACCGCATCGCCGCCGCGGCCCATGCGCGGCTTGACGCCCGCCATGTCTCGGCCTGCACCACCGCCGGGGAAATCGGCGCTTCGGGCTACGAGGACGACCAGATCGTGGCGCTGGGGTTGCTGCCGTCGCATTTCCGCGCCGCCTGCTATCTGGTCGACGGGCTCGACCGGCTCGATCCGCAGTCCGAGATCGACAAGCTGATCCGCCACCGCGTGGCGCTGGCCGACGAGGCGCCGAAGTTCATCTCGGAATTCGCCTTTCTCGCCATCGACGGGCTGTCGCTGCGTGAGGATGAGCTGACCGCCGTGCTCTCGACCGGGCTGGGCGGCGTGCCGCTCTTTGGCGGCTCGGCCGGCGATGGCGAACGTTTCCGCCGCACGCGGCTGGCGCTTGACGGCGAGACCCGCGACAATGCCGCGGTGGTCTCTCTGGTGCGCTCGGTCGGTGCGATCCGTGTGTTCAGCCTCGACCACCTGACCCCTACCGACATCAAGATGGTGGTGACCGAGGCCGATCCGGCGCGGCGCATCGTCTGCCAGATCAATGCCGAGCCGGCGGCGCGCGAATATGCCCGCATCGTCGGCAAGATGCCCGACCAGCTCGACCAGTTCACCTTTGCCGCCCATCCGGTGGTGGTCCAGCTGGGCCAGCGCCACCACGTCCGCGCCATCCAGCGGGTCAACGAGGACGGCGAGCTGGTGTTTTTTTCTGCCATTGACGAGGGCATGGTGCTGACCCTAGCCACCACCGAGGACATGGCCGGCCACCTCGAGACCGAGCTCTCGGGGCTGTCACGCGACCGCGCGCCGGAGATGATCCTCGGCTGCGACTGCATCCTGCGGCGGCTCGAAGCGGGGCAGAACCAGCAGACCCGCGCGGTCTCGGAGGTGCTGCGCCGCCACAAGGTGCGCGGCTTTTCCACCTATGGCGAACAGCTGGGCGCGCTGCATGTGAACCACACCATGACCGGCGTCGCCTTCTATGCGCCGGATGACGGCACATGACCCTGATCAACCCCGCAGACAGCGTCGAGCGCCAGAACGAAAAGCTGCTGCGCATCACCCAGTCGCTGATGCGCCGGGTCGAGCAGCAGCAGGACCCCTCGGGGCTGGCCTATGCCCAGTTCGAACGCGCCGCCCTGCTCGAGGACCAGGTGCGGTCGCGCACCCGCGATCTCGAACGCGCGCTCGACCTGCTGCATGACAGCAACCTGCGACTGGAACACGCCAGCGCCGAGACCGAGGCGGCGCGCGCCAACCTCGCCGATGCGATCGAGGCGGTGCACGAAGGCTTTGCCCTGTTCGACAGCCAGGACCGGCTGGTGCTGTCGAACAGCCGCTTTTGCCAGGACATGCGCGACATTGCCGACCAGCTCACCCCCGGCCTGCCCTTCGATCGCTACGTCGAACTGGTCAGCCAGTCGGCCTACCTTGCCCTGCCGCAGGGCGACACCGCGCTGAGCTGGGCGCTGAAACGCAAGGCGCGGCACCGCGAGAATGACGCGATGTTCAACGTCCGGCTGACCCAGGACCTCTGGCTGCAGGTCTCTGAGCGGCGCACTGCCAGCAAGGGCACCGTGGTGCTGCAGACCGACGTGACCGACCTGATCCGGCTCGAGCGAAAGGAGCGCGCCAGACTGCAGAACAAACAGGCCCGGCTGATCGCCGCGACGCTGGAACACCTCAACCAAGGGGTCTGCATCTTCGACGACGCCGCCCGGCTGATCGGCTGGAACGCCCGGGTGGCAGAGCTGTTGCGGCTGCCGCTGACCCGGGTGCAGCGCGGCGCGGGGTTTGCCGCGCTGATCGACCAGATGCCCGAGGATTTCACCCTGTCGCACGGCATGTCGCGCAAGCGGCTGCTGGAATGGGCCGATCGCCCCTCGCGGCGCGGCGCGCTGCGGTTCGAGGCGGCGCAGGGGGCGGCGCTGACGCTCGATGCCTTTGCCCAGGGGCTGCCGGACGGCGGCTTCGTGATCTCCTTCACCGATGTCACCGCCGAACGCAACGCCGCCCGCGCCCTGCGCGAGATGAACGAACGGCTCGAGGCACGGGTCGCCGAACGCACCACCGAACTGGCCTCGGCGCTGGCCGAGGCCGAGCGTGCCAATGCGTCCAAGAGCCGCTTCGTCGCCGCCGCCAGCCACGACCTGCTGCAGCCGCTCTCGGCCGCCAAGCTGTTTGTCGGCACGCTCTCGGGCGAGGACCTCACGCCGGTCGGCACCGAAACACTGGGCAAGATCTCTTCGGCGCTGGGCTCGCTCGAGCATATCATCGAGGCGCTGCTGGACATGTCCAAGCTCGACAGCGGCCGCGCGGCGTTTGACCTCCGTCCGGTCGATCTGGGGCAGATCTTCTCGACCCTGAACACCCAGCTCGAACCGCTGGCGGCGCAGAAGGGGCTGGACCTGCGGGTGCTGCCCACCACGGCCCGGGTCGAGACCGACCCCTCCTATCTGCGCCGCATCCTGCAGAACCTGCTGGGCAACGCGGTGCGCTATACCGCGCGCGGCAAGGTGCTGATGGGGCTGCGACGTCAGGGCGACCGGGTCAGGATCGAGGTCTGGGACACCGGGCCCGGCATCGCGCCCGAACACCGCGACATGATCTTCCGCGAGTTCAGCCGGGTCGACGCGCCGGCCTCGGCCTCCGAAGGGCTGGGGCTGGGGCTTGCCATCGTCGACCGCGCCTGCGCCGGCCTCGGCCTGCCGCTGGGGCTGCGCTCCGAGCCGGGCCGCGGCACGGTGTTTTCCGTCACCGTGCCGCTGGCCTCGCGCGCGTCGCGCGCCCCCGCCCGCCGCAGCGCGCCGCGGGTGCCGTCGCCGGGGCTGGCCCCACCGGGGCTGCCGGTGCAGGGCCGGGTTGTCTTTCTGGTCGAGAATGACACTGACCTGCGCCGGGCGCTGACCCTGTCGCTCGAGGGCATGGGTGCGGATGTGATCGACGTCGGCAATGGCCGCGAGGCGCTCGACCTGCTCGACGAGCTCGAGATCACCCCGGATGCGCTGATGCTCGACGAAGACCTCGGCCCCGGCATGACCGGCACCGAGCTTCTGGGCGAGATCACCGGGCGCTACGGGCCGATCCCCGCGCGCATCATCTCGGCCCAGCGCGCGCCGACGCTGCGCGAACGCTGTCAGTCGCTTGGCGTGCCGCTGCTGTCCAAGCCGCTCGAACGGCGCGACCTGGAACTTTTCCTGTCGGAGCTGGTGTGAGGTTTGCGGTGACCCTCCGGTTTGACGCCGGCGGGCGTGCCGTGGCGGGAGTGACCGGCAACCTCCGGCGGTGGTGTCGAGCCCCCGGAGCACGTCCGGGGCGCGGGGCGGGAAAACCGGAGACCGTCAGCTCTCAAGAAAACCGACGTCCCGGACCTGATCCTGGTCCTCCTGTGGCGGGGTAGAGGCCCCGGAGCAGGTCCGGGGCATGGGGGCGAAAAAATTGGAGACCGTCAGCTCTCGGAAAAACCGCCGTCCCGGACCTGATCCGAGACCTCCTGCGGCGAGGTAGAGGCCCCGGAGCAGGTCCGGGGCGTGGGGCCGGACAATCGGCCCCGTCAGACCCGTGTGCCGAATTCCACCGGCGCGTTCTTCCCCACGCCGCCTCGCCTCCATGCGACCAAAGTCCGGCCCGAACAGGCGAGACACCCCCGGCAGACCTGCTAAAGTGCCGCGCGGGAGGACCTGTGATGAAGGGCATACCGGAAACCGCGCTCGACTGGCACCGCGCCGGCAAGGGCGCCGCGCTGGCAACGGTGATCGAGACCTGGGGCAGCGCCCCGCGACGGATCGGCGCGCAGCTGGCGATCAGCGGCGCCGGCGAGATGGAAGGCTCGGTCTCGGGCGGCTGCGTCGAGGGCGCGGTGGTGATCGAGGCGCTCGACGCGCTCGAAGAGGGCAAGCCGCGGGTGCTGGAATACGGCGTCTCTGACGGCGATGCCTTTGCCGTCGGCCTCGCCTGCGGCGGCACCATCCGGGTTCTGGTCGAGCCGGTCGGCCCCGCCCTGCCAGAGGACATGCTGGCCGATCTCGTCGCCGCCCGCGCCGCGCGCCGGCCCATGGCCTACGTGGTGGATGTCAAGAGCGGCGCCCGCCGGCTCGACGCCACCGGCCACGAGAGCCGCTTTCGCATGGACCGCTCGGGCTTCGAGGCCGACGGCACCACCTTCGTGGCGATCCACAACCCGCCGCTGCGGCTGATCGTGATCGGCGCGGTGCATATCGCCCAGCATCTGGTGCCGATGGCGCGCGACACGGGCTTCGACCCGGTGGTGATCGACCCGCGCGAAAGCTTTGCCGCCCCGGCCCGCTTTCCGGGCACCCGGCTGCTGCACGACTGGCCCGACGAGGCGGTCTCAACCCTGGGCCTCGATGCCCGCACCGCGCTCTGCCTGTTGACCCATGACCCCAAGCTCGATGATCCGGCGCTGATCGCGGCGCTCTCGGCCGAGGTCTTCTACATCGGCGCGCTGGGCTCGACCCGCACCCATGGCAAGCGGCTCGAGCGGATGGCCGAGGCCGGCTTTACGCCGGCGCACTGCGCCCGCATCCACGGCCCCATCGGCCTTGACATCGGCGCCGCCAGCCCGGCCGAGATCGCGGTTTCGGTCCTGGCCGAGATGATCCGGGTGCTGAGGCACGGCGCATGAGGTTCGGCCCGCTGCCCCTCACCCTGGCCGAGGGCGCGGTGCTGGCGCATTCGGTGCGGCTGGCCGGCGGTCGGCTGCGCAAGGGCGTGACGCTGACCGCGGACCACCTGACGCAACTGGCCGCGGCCGGCGAGACCGAGGTGATCGCCGCCAGGCTCGACCCCGGCGACGTGCATGAGAACGCCGCCGCCGCCCGGCTGGCCGCCGCGCTGGTGCCCGATCCCGAGGATGCCGGGCTGCGGCTGACAAAGGCCTTTACCGGCCGCGTCAACCTGCTGGCGGCGGGGCCCGGAGTGGCGATGCTGGATATCGACCGGCTGCACCGGCTCAACCGGATCAACCCGATGATCACCCTCGCCACGGTGCCCGACTGTCAGCAGATGACCGAAGGCGGCATGGTCGGCACGGTCAAGATCATCTCCTATGCGGTGCCCGGTACCGATCTCGACGCCGCCTGCGAGACCGCCCGCGGCGCGCTGGGGCTCGCCCGTCCGGTGCTGCGCAGGGCGACGCTGATCGTGACGGAGATCCCCGGCGGTGCCGGCGAAAAGGGCGTGCCGGCAATCCGCAGCCGGCTCGAGGCCTTGAACCTGACACTCGACCGGGTGATCCCGGTGCCGCACCGGTGCCAGGCCATCGCCGAGGCCTTGGGAGAGGCTGACAGCGAGTTGGTGCTGATCCTCACCGGCTCGGCCACCTCGGACCCGCATGACGTGGCGCCCGAAGCGCTGCGCCGGGCCGGCGGAAAGGTCGAGCGGTTCGGCATGCCGGTCGATCCCGGCAACCTTTTGTTTCTGGGGGACCTCGCGGGGCGGCCGGTGATCGGCCTGCCGGGCTGCGCGCGGTCGCCGGCGCTCAACGGCGCCGACTGGGTGCTGTCGCGGGTGGCCTGCGGCCTCGCGGTCAACCATGACGACATCGCGGCGATGGGCGTCGGCGGGCTGTTGAAAGAGATTCCCACCCGGCCCCAGCCCCGGCGCGGCTGACGACCTGAGGTCCTGCGCCCGGACAAGACCGGACGCAGGCATTTCGAGCGCGGAGCAGCCTTACTCGGCGGCGGGGGCCTCGACGCCCAGCGCGTCGCGGACGCGCTCGAGCGCGGCTTCGAGCAGCTCCGGGTTGTCGCGGGCCTGTTCGAGCGCTGCCTTCAGCGGGGTCTTGAGCAGCGGACTGACTTCCTCGGTCTCATCGATCAGCGCAATGGCCTGATCATAGTCGAAGCCCTCGACGGTGAGCAGCTCTTCCGGCGGGGTGTCGGTGGTCTCGGCCTCGGTGAGGCCCGCCTCGGGCTCCAGCGCCTCGGTGATCGC
Organism: Marinovum sp.; assembly: GCF_034669705.1. Taxonomy (GTDB): domain Bacteria; phylum Pseudomonadota; class Alphaproteobacteria; order Rhodobacterales; family Rhodobacteraceae; genus Marinovum. Next base: position 255,952 of record NZ_JAXMOR010000001.1, on the reverse strand, counting down.
CGCGCCCATCTCGGTGCCGGCGTCCGGCGCGTCGGCCGGGGCCGACGCGGCCTCTGGAGCGCCCTCCTCGGCCTCTGGCGAGGCCTCCTCGGTCATCACGGCCTCTTCGGCCGGCGTGTCGGAACTCTCTGACGCGGCCTCCGGGGCCGGTGCGGGCTCCTCGGCGGCGGTCTCCCCGGCGCGCCCGGCCTCGGGTTGCGCCTCTGCCTCGGTCTCGATCGTGGCTTCGGTTTCGGCCTCGGTTCCCGCATCGGTGCCGGGTGTGGCCTCTGCCCCGGTCTCCGCCGCGGTCTCTTCAGACACCGCTTCGACTGCGTCCTCCACCGCGTCTTCGGCCGCCTCGACGGCCTCCTCCATCGCGGTGATGGCCTCTTCGGTGGCCGTCTCGACGTTTTCGACCGCCTCGTCGACCACCTCCTGCAGGGCCTCCGAGCCGGCTTCGGCCTCGTCCTCGACCGCCGGATCGGCCTCTTCGGTCACCGGTTCCGGGTCAGGGTCGGTCACGGGCTCAGGGTCGGTGACGGGCTCAGGTTCGGTGACGGGCTCGGGCGTTTCGGCCACCGGTGTCTCGACGACCTCGGGCTCCTGCTGTCCCGGATAAAGATACACGCCGGCGCCGATCACCACGACGGCGGCGACGGTGGCGGCGACGGCCACACCAACCCAGGTGTTGTTTTTCATCTCGAGATACCCCTCAGAGTTCGGTTTCCGGGACCGGCACAGCGCCAGCGTCCCCAGCAGGACCAGACCTGCGCTGCACCTGCAGCATGCGCAAGGGGAAAAGCGCGGGCCGGAGCCTTGATCCCCTGATTATACGCTTGAAAGACCGACCTGTGGCCACTACCTTGCAGCCTGATTTCCGAAATTGTCAAAGGAACAACGTCATAGCCCGCAGACCTCACAACGCGCCCCCGACAAGAGACACCGGCCCGCGCGTGAATGAACGTATCCGAGCCCCCGAGATTCGCCTGATCGGCGCCGAAGGCGAGAATGTCGGCGTCGTAACGCCCGCCCGCGCGATGGAGATGGCGGCCGACGCCGGTCTCGATCTGGTGGAGATCTCGCCCAATGCCAATCCACCGGTCTGCAAGATCATGGATTTCGGCAAGTTCAAGTACGAACAGCAGAAGCGGGAATCTGAAGCGCGCAAGAAGCAGAAGATCATCGAAGTCAAAGAGGTGAAGTTCCGTCCCAACACGGACACCCATGACTATGAGGTCAAGATGCGCAACGTCTTCAAGTTCCTCGAGAACGGCGACAAGGTGAAGGTCACCCTGCGGTTCCGTGGCCGCGAGATGGCACACCAGAACCTCGGCCGCGAGCTGCTGGAACGGGTCGCCGAAGACACCAAGGAGATCGGCAAGGTCGAGAACATGCCGAAGATGGAAGGCCGTCAGATGATCATGATGATCGGCCCGCTGCCGCAGAAGTAAGGCTGGCTGCCTCCAGACATGATAAACGCCGGGGCCCGATGCTCCGGCGTTTTGCGTTTCGGCGGTCTGCGTTTTGGCGGGCGGGTCAATGGGGGCTCTGCCCCCGGCCTGCGGCCTCCCCCGGAGGTTTATCCGGCAAGATGAAGCCTGGAGGCGGTCCTACTTTCTTCTGGCTCAATATACCCCGGGGGTCAGGGGGGGGGGCTGCCCCCCTGTTGCGAACCGCGGCCATAGCGTCTCTCTGCGGGCCTGACAGAGCGGGCCTGACAGACGGTGAAACCCCGTTTCCGCCGGGCCTGCGCGGCGCGGCCTCAGTCGAGGAAGGCCTTTTCCACGACGTAATGCTGCGGATTGGAATTCGCGCCTTCGACCAGCCCGTAGCCCTCGAGCATTTCCTTGAGCTCGAGGTTGAAGGCGAGGTTGCCGCAGATCATCGCGCGGTCGGTCTCGGGGCTGAGCGGCGCCACGCCGAGATCGGCGAAGGCTTCCCCCGAGCGCATCAGGTCGGTGATCCGGCCCATCTTGGCGCTCTCTTCGCGGGTCGTGGTGGGGTAGTATTTGATCTTCTTCCAGAACCCCTCGCCAATCACCTCGTTGAGCAGCTCGTCGCCTTTCAGGCTCTCGATCAGCTCGGCGCCATAGGTCAGCTCGCCGGCCTCGCGGCAGGTGTGGGTGATGACGATCTCGTCGTAATCCTCGTAGGTCTGCGGCTCGCGCAGCAGGCTGGCGAAGGGCGCGAACCCGGTGCCGGTGGCGAAGAACCACAGCCGCTTGCCGGGCAGGAGCGCGTCATGCACCAGGGTACCGACGGGCTTGGGGCGCAGGATGATCTCGTCGCCGGGCTGGATGTGCTGCAGGCGCGAGGTCAGCGGACCGTCCTGGACCTTGATCGAGTAGAACTCCAGCTCCTCGTCCCAGGACGGCGAAGCGATGGAATAGGCGCGCAGGAGCGGCTTGACCTTGCCGGTCCCGGGATGCGGTTCGCCCATCAGGCCGATCATCACGAACTCGCCAGAGCGGAACCGCAGCGAGGCGGGGCGCGTCACCCGGAAGGAGAACAGCCGGTCGGTCCAGTGGGTGACCGAGGTCACGGTCTGGGCGTCCGGCAGTGTGGGCACTTTGATGGCTTTGGCTTCGGTCACGTTGGTCAACTCTGTCATTTCATCCTGCCGGCGGGCCTTGCCGACACCTCACTTTATACGTTGCTGCAGGGCAGAGAAAGGGGCGCGCTGTCGCGCCCCCCTGCCCGGTCTCAGGGTCGCTCAGGCGCCGGCGCGCAGCCGCGACTGGTAGTCGTGGCCCTGCCAATCGGCGCGGAACTGCCATTGGTCCTCGGGCTGGCGGGCGGCGAGATCGGCGGAGATCTCCACCTCGTCGAAGCCAGAGCGACGCGCCATGGCATATTGGTCGGCCAGCACATGGCCGCGCGCGCGCAGCCGGCCGGTGTAGCCCTTGAGCCGCAGCAGCCGGGCGATGGTGAACCCGCGGCCATCGGCGAAGCTGGGGAAATCCACCCGGATCATCCGCAACCCGGCCAGATCGGCAATCTCATCCACATTTGCATCCGAGGCGAGGTCGCGCGTATCCGCGCCCGCGAACCCCTCGGTCCAGTCGTCGGGGCCAAACCCCGTGTCGCGCACGATCACTGTATCCGTCATGCTGTCTCTCCTTTTCGCACCATCCTGCCGTTGACAAAATGGATGCCGCATTCCTCTTTTTCCGCGCCGCGCCAGCGGCCGGCCCGGGGGTCTTCGCCGGGTGCCACCTTCGACGTGCAGGGCGCGCAGCCGATGCTGGGATAGCCCTGCGCCACCAGCGGATGGCGCGGCAGGCGGTTCTCGTCCATATAGGCCGCCACGTCGCCCGGCGCCCAGAAGGCCAGCGGGTTGACCTTGATGCGGCCGGTGGCGTCCTCGATCTCGAAGAACTCCATCTGTGCCCGGGTGCCCGACTGGAACCGCTTGCGGCCGGTGATCCAGCCATCGAAGCCGGCCAGCGCGCCCTCGAGCGCTTCGGTCTTGCGCAGGGTACAGCAGGCGTCGGTGTCGCTCAGGTGCAGGCGCCCGTCGGGGTCACGGCGGGCCAGTTCGCCTTCGTCGGCATGCACCGCGCGGACGTTCTTCAGCCCCAGCCGTTCGGCCACCTCGGCCTGATAGACCAGGGTCTCGGCAAACAGCATCTGGGTGTCGATGAAGAGCACCGGCGTCGTGCGGTCGACCATCGCCACCAGATGCAGCAGCGCCACGGATTCCGCACCGAAGCTCGAGACCATGGCGATCCGGCCGAACTCTGGGCGCGAGAGCGCCGCTTCCAGCACCGAGGTCGCGCCGTGGTGGCGGAACTCGGTGTTGAGCGCGGCAATCGTTTCGCGCAGGTCTGTGATGTCAGTGACATGGGTCACGGTGGGGAGCCTCCGGCGGGAGTTTACTGGGCAAGATGAAGGAGCGGTCTGCGCTCCTTCAGCCCCGTCACGCGGCTTTTTCGCGGGCTTGCGGGTAAAGCAGCGCCTTGAAGGGCTCGGCGCCGAGACGGCGATAGGCCTCGAGGAAGGTCTCGTCGCGGCTCTCGCGCAGGTCGAGGTAGCCTACCACCAGCCGTTCGATCGCCGGGATGATCTCGTCCGCCGAGAAGCCGGGGCCGGCGCGGGTGCCGATGCTCGCGGTCTCGGTGCCGTCGCCGCCGAGGGTGATCTGGTAGTTCTCCACCCCGGCCCGGTCGAGCCCGAGAATGCCGATATGGCCGACGTGGTGGTGGCCACAGGCATTGATGCAGCCCGAGATCTTGATCTTGAGCGCGCCGATGTCGTGCTCCAGCTTCAGCTCGTCGAAGCGGGTGGCGATCTCCTGTGCGATCGGAATCGAGCGGGCGGTGGCCAGAGCGCAATAGTCCATGCCCGGGCAGGCGATGATGTCCGACACCAGGCCGATGTTGGCGGTGCCCAGACCAGCGGCTTTCAGCGCCTGATAGAGCGCGGGCAGCGCGTCCTTCGGCACATGCGGCAGGATCACGTTCTGCTCGTGGCTGATGCGCAGCTCGTCATAGGCGTGGGTCTCGGCGAGATCGGCCATCACACGCATCTGCGCATCGGTGGCGTCGCCCGGGGTCTTGCCGTGGGCCTTGAGCGAGATCGAGACGATGGCGTGATCGGCGCGGCGGTGGGCGGTGATGTTGGTATCCACCCAGGAGCGGAACAGCGGGTCATTGCTGTAGGCCGCCTCGAAACCGCCGGTCTCGGCGTCGCGGAAATCCGGCGCGGCGAATTGCGCCTCGATATTGGCCAGCATCGCCTGATCGACACCGCCGAACTGCGGTTTCAGCAGGGCGAAGCGCTCTTCGACCAGATCGCGGATCTTCTCAAGCCCGTTCTCGTGCACGGTGATCTTGATCCGCGCCTTGTACTTGTTGTCGCGGCGGCCGAGCAGGTTGTAGACCGAGACGATCGCCTCGAGATAGGGCAACAGGTCGGCCTTGGGCAGGAAGTCGCGCACCACCTTGCCCAGCATCGGCGTGCGGCCGAGGCCACCGCCGACAAACACCCGGTAGCCGGTTTCACCACCCTGCGAGACGATCTCGAGGCCGATGTCATGCGACTGGATCACCGCCCGGTCGTTCGGCGCACCGGTGACGGCGATCTTGAACTTGCGCGGCAGGAACTGGAACTCGGGGTGATCGGTCGACCATTGCCGCACCAGCTCGGCGGTGGGGCGCGGGTCCTCGATCTCGTCGGCGGCAGCGCCGGCGAAGTGGTCCGAGGTCACGTTGCGGATGGTGTTGCCGGAGGTCTGGATGGCGTGCAGGTTCACCTCGGCCAGCGCGTCGAGCATGTCGGGAATGTCCGACAGTTTCGGCCAATTGTACTGGATGTTCTGGCGGGTGGTGAAATGGCCGTAGCCCTTGTCCCACTTTTCCGCCAGCAGCGCCAGCTGGCGCATCTGGGCCGAGTTCAGCGTGCCATAGGGGATCGCCACGCGCAGCATGTAGGCGTGCAGCTGCAGGTAGAGGCCGTTCATCAGGCGCAGCGGCTTGAATTCATCCTCGGTCAGCGAGCCGTCGATGCGGCGTTGCACCTGTGCGCGGAACTGGCGGTTGCGCTCGGCGAGGAAGGCGCGGTCGAAGTCGGTGTAGCTGTACATGTCGTGTCCTTGCGTTGGGCTGGGGCGAGATCGGAAGCGACCTCAGCCCTCGGCCTGTTTGCCGTGGAAGTAATTCGAGGGGCCGGTGCGGCGGAACTCTTCGCGGAAATGCGTGGGCTCCGGCGTGCCGTTCTTAAGCGCCACATCGGCGAGATAGACGCCCACCGCCTCGGCATGACGGGCGGAGGCATCGAGCAGGCGCACTTCGGCATGAGCCTCGTCGGTGATGACCTCGGCCTCGGCCAGCGCGCGGCTCCAGCGGTCGTCTTCGGTGAGATAGACCACATCGCCCTCGATCAGGGCATTGGCGGTGATCACCTTGGGGGTAAAGGGTCGGGGCATCAGGCAAGCTCCTGGGTCAGAGTAAGGTCTTTGTCGGCCAGCTCTTGTTGCGCGAGCATCGCGGCGCGCGGGGCGAGGCCATAGAATGTGAGGGCGGGACCGTTCAGTTCGGCAGCGGCAAGATCGGCGGGCAGATCGGCAAGACAGGTCTCGAGAATGCGCTGCTCGGCGCGCGAGGCGTTCTCGATCAGCGTGACCGGGGTGGCCGGGTCGGCGCCATGCATCAGCAGGCGGCCTTGGATGAAGCGGGCGGATTTCTTGCCCATGTAGATCGCCGCGACCTCGCCGTCGCGGGCGAGCGTGCGCCAGTCGTGGTCGGCAAAGCCTTGGGTGTCATGGCCGGTGAGGAAACGGACCGAAGAGTTGCGGCCGCGTTTCGTCAGGCTCTGGCCGATGGCGGCGACGGCGGCGGAGGCCGAGGTGATGCCGGGGACGATGTGCCAGGAGAGGCCGGCGGCCTCGACCGCGTCGATCTCCTCGTCCAGCCGGCCAAACACCGTGCTGTCGCCGGATTTCAGCCGCACCACCTGGGCGCCCTGGCGGGCGTGCTCGACGATCAGCGCGTCGATGTCTTCCTGCTTGGTCGAGGGGCCGAAGCCTTCCTTGCCGACGTCGAGCAGCGTCGCCTCGCGGCGGGCCAGCTCGAGGATCTCGGGGCTGATCAGCCGGTCGTGGATCACCACGTCGGCTTCGTCGAGCGCGCGGCGGGCCTTGAGCGTCAGCAGCTCCGGGTCGCCGGGGCCGGCGCCGACAAAGGCGACATGGCCCTTGCGCGACTGGCGCGACAGGTGATCACTAAGCAGATCGTCGAGCGCCTGATTGGCCCCACGCTCGCCACCATCGTCAAACGCCCGCGGGCCGGCGTTGAAATAGTAGTCGGCCCAGAAATCGCGGCGAGCGCGGCCCATGGGCAGGTGATCGGCCATCTTGCGGAAGGCCTTGCCGATGCGGGCCAGCGGGCCGAGGCGCACTGGAAGGCGCGCTTCGAGATCGGCCTTGATGGCGCGGGCCAGCACCGGGGCGGCACCCTCGGTGCCGATCGCCACGGTCACCGGATCGCGATCGACGATGGCGGGGGTGATGAATTCGCTGTCGTGCAGGTTGTCGACGATATTGGCCAGCGCGCCCTCGGCGCGGGAAATGGCGGAGGTGCGGGCATCCTCGGTCGCATCCTCGTCGGCGGCATAGAACAGCCGCGCGCCAGCGACATCGCCTTGGGCCAGCGGGCGGCGCACCAGGGTCAACCGGCGTTCCTCGGCCCATTGCACGATCTCACCGGCGGGGGTGGCGGCATAGACCACCAGCGCGGCCTCGGTCTTGAACAGCAGGCGCAGCTTGGCCAGCGCCGCCTCGCCACCACCGGAGACGACAACGCGCTGCCCGGCGAGGTTCACGAAGATCGGAAAATGCTGCATCTGACTCTCCTGGCGTTTGGTCTGGCGTCTGGCCTGCCTGTCCTAGGGGATATATAGGAAATTTTCCCGTTTCGGCGCTAGTGGCTTGCGGATTTAAGGATGATCGTTCTAATGGTGAGCGCAGAGGGAACGCTTGTTTCGAAAACGCGGGAAAGGCCGGACAGATGGCACGTATCGACGACACCGATCGGAAAATCCTCAGGGCACTGCAGGAGGATGCCAGCCGGTCGCTGGACGAAATTGCCAAGGTTGCGGGCTCTTCCAAGACGCCGGTGTGGAACCGCATCCGCAAGATGCGCGAGGCCGGGATCATCGGCGCGCAGACGGTGCAACTCGATGCCGAGAAGCTGGGGTTCGAGGCCTGTTTCTTCGTGCTGATCCGCACCTCCGAGCATGACGCGACCTGGCAGAAGGCGTTTCTGAAGGCGCTGCAGGAACGGCCGGAGGTGCAGGAGGCGCACCGGCTGGCAGGCGATATCGACTATATCCTCAAGGTGCGGGTATCGAACGCGCGGGCCTATGACACCTTCTACCAGGCGCTGATTTCAGAGGTAAAGGTGCACAACGTGACGGCGCTCCTGTCGATGGAAGAGATCAAGTCGACCACGGCGCTGGCGTTGTAGGACAGCCAGTCGGGTCCGGAGCCCCCGTTTCGACGGCAGAGACCGAAGTCGAAGACAGCAGTGACGCTGCAGGACAGGCAGCCGGGTCCGAAGCCCCTCGTAAAGGGGAAGAGATCGCGGCTACCGCGCTGGCGCTCTTGGGGTCGCAAGAACGGAGCTGTCAGCCCGCCTCGGCGCGCATCTCGGCCATCAGCCGGGCCTTCTCGCCGGGATCATCCGGTTTCGAGATCGCCTCGGCGAGGGCGGCGAGACTGTCGATGCTGTGGCCGGCGCGGAAGGTGTCGACATGCGGCAGCATGGTGCGGATGCCGGTCGCCTTGGCGGCGAAGCCGTCCCAGCGCAGCAAGGGGTTGAGCCAGAGCAGGTGCCGCGAGGAGAGCTGCAGCCGCTCCATCACCTTGTCCAGACGCTCGGGATCGCCCCGGTCGAGCCCGTCGGTGATCAGGAGCACCACCGCCCCCTGCCCCATCACCCGGCGCGACCAGTCGCGGTTGAAATCATGCAGGCAGTCGCCGATCCGCGTGCCGCCCTCCCAGTCCTGCGCCTCTGAGCCTGCGGCGGCGAGCGCCGCGTCGACATCGCGCTGGCGCAGGTGGCGGGTGATGTTGGTCAGCCGGGTGCCGAAGGTGAAGGCATGCACCTTTGCCCATCCCGCGCCCTTTTCGTTCGAGACGGCGTGCAGGAAATGCAGGATGGTGCGGGAATAGGTGCTCATCGAGCCGGAGATGTCGCAAAGCACCACCAGATTGGGCCAGCGCAGCCGCGGCTGTTTCAGCGCCAGTTCGCGCAATTGCCCGCCACGGCGCATCGAGAGCCGCAGGGTCTTGCCGAAATCCACCCGGTGGCCTTGGTGGCTGGCGCGCGCGCGCCGCGATTTGATCGGCGGCACCGGCAGGGTGAGACGCGCCAGCATGCGCCGCGCCTCGGCCATCTCGGCGGTGCTCATCTGTTCGAAATCGAGGCTGCGCAGCTTTTCCTCGGCGGACATGGTGCGCGCGGCGTCGACCTCGATCAGCGGCTCCTCCTCGCCGCCTTGCGGCGGCTCCTCGGGCTGGGGCAGATCGGCGCCGTCGAGCAGCGCCTCGGCGGCGCGTTTCTCGGCAGCCTTGGCGCTGCGCTCCTCCTGCACACCGCGGATCGCCGGCAGCAGCAGCGACATCATGTGCTCCATGTAGCGCGGATCGCGCCAGTAGAGCCGGAAGATCTGGGCGAAAACCACGCGCTGTTCGGGCTTGTTGACGAAGACCGAATGCAGCGTCCAGTAGAAGTCGCGTTTCTCGGTGAAGCCCGCCGCCTCGACCGCGCGGATCGCCTCGATCACCCGGCCGGGGCCGATCGGCAGGCCCGCCTTGCGCAGGGCGCGGGCGAAATGGGTGATGTTGGCGGTGAGGGCGGGGTTTTCCGGCAATTCGAGCGGGGCGTATTCTGGCATCTGTTGATTTTCGGGGGCGCTGCCCCCGGACCCCCGGAGTTTGTCTGGCAAGATGAAGGATGGAGCCTGTGGGTGTCTCAGGCCGGTGCGAGCGTGGCGCGGGCCTCGTCAAGGATGCGCTTGGCCTCTGAGCCTTGCAGGCGGGCGATGTCGTCCTGGTATTTCAGGATCGCGCCGAGGGTGTCCGAGATCACCTGCGGTGACAGCGCGATGACATCGAGGGCGAGCAGGCATTTCGCCCAGTCGATGGTCTCGGCCACGCCCGGGCGCTTGAAGATGTCCTCGGTGCGCAGCGATTGCACGAAGGCCACGATCTCGCGGCTCAGGGTCTCGGCGGCCTCGGGGACGCGGGCGTGCAGGATCTCCATCTCGCGGTCAAAATCCGGGTAGTCGACCCAGTGGTAGAGGCAGCGGCGCTTGAGCGCGTCATGCACCTCTCGGGTGCGGTTCGAGGTGAGGATCACGATCGGCGGCGCGGGGGCCTTGATGGTGCCGAGTTCTGGAATGGTGACCTGATAGTCCGACAGCGCCTCGAGCAGGAAGGCCTCGAAAGGCTCGTCGGTGCGGTCGAGCTCGTCGATCAGCAGCACCGGGGCGCCGGCCTCGTCGGGGCGCATTGCCTCGAGCAGCGGGCGTTCGATCAGGTAGTCGGGGCCGAAGAGTTCCTGTTTCAGCAGGGTGCGGTCGGCGCCCCCCTCGGCCTCGGCGGTGCGGATCGCCACCATCTGGGCCGGGAAGTTCCATTCGTAGACCGCCGAGCCCGCGTCGAGGCCTTCGTAGCATTGCAGCCGGATCAGCCGGCGGCCGAGACCCCTGGCGATGGCCTTTGCGATCTCGGTCTTGCCGGTGCCGGGCTCGCCCTCGAGAAACAGCGGCTTGCCGAGGGTGAGCGCCAGAAAGGTCACCGTGCCGAGCGCCCGGTCGCAGACGTAATCCTGTGCGTTCAGCATGGCCTGAACCGCGTCGATGCTTGCCGGTGTGTTGGTCATTCTGGCCCTCTCCCTTGTGCTGCAAGGGCTACACGCACCGCCCGTCGGGTCAAGGCGACAAAAGTCGCGGCCGGCCGCGACCGGGTGGCGGCGCGATTGACGCAGAGCCTGCAACATGCGATTCTTTGCCAAAAGATAACCAAGAGACGGCAGTATCGCGGCCAATCGCGATCAGGGGCGGCCATGCAGAGCGTCAACCACGGGCGTCGGGATGCGGCACGATGCGCATAACGGCGGTGACATGTGTCAAGAACGAGGGCCCGTTCCTGCTGGAATGGATCGCCTACAACCGGGTGATCGGGGTGACCGACCACCTGTTCTATTCCAACGATTGCTCTGACGGCACCGACCGGCTGCTGGACCGGCTGGCGGCGCTGGATGTGGTAACGCATCTGGCCAACCCCGCGCAGGGGCGCAACTACCAGATGGAGGCGCTGAAAGACGCGCGGCAGCAGGCCGTCGTGCAAGCCGCCGACTGGCTGTGGGTGGCGGATGTCGACGAGTTCCTCAACATCCACGTCGGCGATCATTCCATTGCCGCGCTGATCGAGGCCTGCGGCGATCCGCAGGCGATCTCGGTGACCTTCCGGTTCTTTGCCAATGGCGGGGTCGAGCCTTTCGAGGACCGGCCGGTGATTGCCCAATTCACCCGATGCCACAATCCCGACCTCTGGTGCGCCGAGAGCGCGATCGAGGTCAAGACCCTGGTGCGCAAGGATTTCCCGCTGCACTACTACGGCGCGCACCGGCCGTTTCACCGGCCCGGCAAGGCCCCCGCGCCCCGGTGGACCGATGGCGCCGGGCGGGCGGTGCCAGAGCCCTTCCTGCTGGCGGCCAACAAGCGGCGGCTGCGCAAGTTCCCGGCCGCCGGCGCGCGCCGGTTTGCGACGTTGAACCATTACGCGCTGCGCTCGCTCGACAGTTATCTGGTGAAGAACGACCGCGGCGACGTCAACCGCGAGAACCGCGACTTCGACGACACCTATTGGCGCGAACGCAATGACGATGCCTGCGAGGATCGCTCGATCCTGCGGATGCTGCCGCAGCTCGAGGCCGGGGTTGCCGCGCTGAAAGCGCTGCCGGGGGTGGCGGCGCTGCACGAGGACTGCGTGGCGCAGCACCGGGCGCGGCGCGATGCGCTGTTGCAGCAGGAGAGCTACCGCGAGATGCGGGCGCAGCTGCGCGCCGCACCGACCCTGCCGCCCGTCGAGCAGGATCTCCTGACGCGGATCGGGACCCGGCCGGTGCTGGCGCTGCCATGAGCCGGTTGCGGGTGATCAACCTCGGGCTGCCGAAATCGGGCACCACCACGCTGGCCCGCGCGCTGCGCAAATCCGGCCTGCATGTGGCCGACCACCGGATCAAGAAGGTGCAGACCGGCGACCGCGCGCTGCACGGGCGCTTTGTCGGCGAGGTGATGTATGACGGCTATTTCCTGCGCGGCGATCCGCTGCACGGGCTGGAGGATTTCGACGGCTTTGCCGAGATCAACGCCCTGCGCCCGCCGCGCTCGATCTGGCCGCAGTTCGACTTCGGTCTGCTGGCCGCGATCCGCGCGCTGCATCCCGGGGCGCGCTTCCTGGCCACCTGGCGGCCGCCAGAGGCGATCTCGGATTCGATGCTGCGCTGGTCGAACCTCGGGACAGAGCGTCTGCCGGCGGCGGATATCCCCGGGCTGCCGGCCGGCTACGGGGTGACGACGCGCGAGCGTGAGACCTGGATTGCCGGGCATTACGCCGCGCTCGACGGGTTTTTTGCCGGCGCCGGGGATTACCTGCGGATCGACGTCTCGGCCGCGGACGCGCCAATGCGGATCGGCGGCTTTCTGGGGCGCGAGATGCCCTGGTGGGGCAAGAGCAACGTCAACCCGGTGAACGTCGCCGAAGGTGAGGACAGGGCATGAAGATCAGCCTCCATATCGGGCCGGACCTCTGGGCCACGACCCGGCTGCAGCAGGTGCTGGCGGCCAAGCGACGGCAGCTTTTGCGCAGCGGCGTGCTCTTTGCCCGCAGCCCCGGGGCGCAGAACCACACCCGGCTGTTCATGGCGGTGACCGATCCCGGCGCGGTCGATACCCTGCGCCACAACCGCGGCTTTGCCGCGCCAGAGCGGCAGGCGCAGCTGCGCGCCGATGTCACCGAGGCGCTGGCCCGCGAGGTCGAGACCAGCGGCGCCGACCACCTGATCCTCTCGGCGCACCAGTTCGGCACCACCCTGCTGGCGCGGTCGGAGCTTGAGCGGCTGAAGGCGCTCCTGGCGCCGATCTCCACCCGGATCGAGGTGATCGCCCATGTGGACGGACCGGCACGGATGCTGCTGCGGCACTATATCGTGCAGGTGCTGGACGGGCGAATGCGGCCGCTCGACCTCGAACTGCGGCTGGCCGGGCGCGCCGACTGGTGGGCGGCCTGCCTGGCGGACCGGCCCGAGGCGCGGCCGGATCGCGGCCTTTATCCGGAGGTGCAGATGGCACCGGCCTGGCTTGATTACGCCGGGCTGCGGCGGCATTGGCAGGGGGTGTTCGGCGCCGGCTGCTTTGGCTTCCGGCCGCTGGATGTGGACGCGCTCTGCCGTGCGGAGGTGACCGAGGAACTGCGCGCCAGCTTTGACCTCGACCCGCAGATCGGCAAGCATGAGGAGATCCGCCCGCCGGCCATGCCCTCGGCCGAGTGGATCGCGCGGGCGCGGCAGTTCAACGACATGCTGACCCGGCTGCTGGCGCGGGGCGATCACGCGGTCTCGCGGCAGGTCTGGAAGCGGCTGCTGGGCGAGCTGCGGACCCCTGGCCCGACGATGCAGCCCGGCACGCTGGCCCCGATCGCCGAGCGGTTCGCCGGCACCCTGGCGACGCTGGCGCAGGAGACCCCGGCGCTGGCCCCGGTGCTGGCCGCCGATCCGCCGCTGCCGCGCTGGCAGGAGGCCGAGACGACGGAGGGCTTTCGCGCCTCGCAATACCTGGCCGCCGCCCTGCCCCGGATCGAGAAATCCACCCGCGAGCTGCGCGCCGCCGAGAAAGCCCAGAAGGGCGAGGTCGCGGGGCTGACGAAACAGGCCGAGGCCGTGCTGCCGGATCTCGCCAAGGAGAAATTCGCCCAGTTGCGCGGCGGGCCGTTTGCGCCGCACAACCGTCTGGGGCTGGTCAACGAGGAAGAGCTGGCCGCAGCCTTTGCCCCGGCCCCGCGCCGGCCCCTGCCGCCGGGTTCCAGCGGCACCGTCATCGTCGGCTGCATGAAGAACGAGGCGCCCTATATCCTCGAGTGGATCGCCTATCACCGCGCCATCGGCGTCGACAGTTTCCTGATCTACACCAATGGCTGCGAGGACGGCACCGACGAGATTCTCGCCCGCCTGCAGGCGCTGGGGGTGATCGAACACCGCAACAACGACGACTGGTCGGGCAAGTCGCCGCAGCAATATGCCCTCAACCGGTCGCTCAAGGAACCGGTGATCGTCAACTCGGACTGGATCATCCATATCGACGTCGACGAGTTCATCAACATCCGCTGCGGCAACGGCACGCTCGACGATTTCCGCGACCGGGTGCCCGAGGCCACCAATGTCGCGATGACCTGGCGGCTCTTTGGCCACAATGGCGTCACCCGGCTCGACGACAGCTTTGTGATCGAGCAGTTCGACGCCTGCGCGCCGAAGTTCTGTCCCAAGCCGCACACCGCATGGGGCTTCAAGACCATGGTGCGCAATATCGGCGCCTATACCAAGCTGTCGTGCCACCGGCCCAACAAGCTGGTGCCGGGCATGGAGACCCGGGTGCACTGGGTCAATGGCTCGGGCCAGCCGATGGGCGACGAGGTCAAGGTCAACGGCTGGCGCAATTCCAAACGCTCGATCGGCTATGACCTCCTGCAGCTCAACCATTACGCCCTGCGCTCGGCCGAAAGCTTCCTGATCAAGCGGCAGCGCGGCCGCGCCCTGCATGTCGACCGGTCGATCGGGCTCAACTACTGGATCCGGATGGACTGGAACGACCACCGCGACATCACCATCAAGCGCAATGTGCCGCGGGTGCGGGCCGAGTTTGACCGGCTGCTGGCCGACCCTGAACTGGCGGCCTGTCACGCGCGCGGGCGCAACTGGCACCGCGCCAAGGCGCAGGAGCTGCGGAACATCCCCGAATTCGCAGAGCTCTATGAGCAGGCCATGACCCTGCGCCTGACCGGCACCGAGCGCGCCGCCTATGCGCTGGCGCTCGACATGGAGACCTGAGATGCCCGTCGATCCCCCGCCGGCCCGAGGCTACATCCGCTCGCGCGGGATGCGGGTGCCGCGGGCCGTCGGCATTACCACGGGCCGCATACGTGCCGCCCTCCGGGCCGAGACCTTCGAACGCAAGGAATGCGAGGCGGTGCTGCGCGTGGTCAACGAAGGCGACCGTGTGCTCGAGCTCGGCGGCGGCATCGGCTATGTCTCGACCCTGATGGCTGTCGCGCGAAAGGTCACCCAGCTGGTCACCTATGAGGCCAACCCTGCCCTCATCCCCCACATCCGCCGCATGCACGAGGCAAACGGCGCCGAACATATCGACCTGCGCAACGCCCTGCTGACGCCTCTGCCTTCCGATCCGGTGCCCTTCTACGTACGCCGCAACATCCTGTCGTCATCGCTCGACGGCTCCGTCAATCCCGACGGCGTCCTGCAGACCGTCGATGTCGACTGTCACGCCGTCGAAGCGGTGCTGGAGGAGGTGAAGCCTGACGTCCTGATCTGCGATATCGAGGGCGGCGAGGCCGATCTGCTGCCCGCTGCTGACTGGTCCTGCCTGCGCGTGGCGGTGATCGAACTGCACCCGCAATGGATCGGGCAACCGGGCGTTCAGGCGGTGTTCGACGCCATGCAGCGCGCCGGGCTGACCTATTTCCCCCGCGCTTCCGAAGGCAAGGTCGTGACCTTCCGCAAGCCGTGGTGAGCTGATGCAGGCCACCGCCGTCCTCTGCCTGCGCAACGAGGCCGCCTTTCTGCTCGACTGGCTGGCGCATCACCGCGCGGTGGGGTTTTCGCATGTGGTGATCTGCACCAATGACTGCTCCGACGGCACCGACCTGATCGCCGACCGGCTGGCCGCGCTGGGCGGGGTCACCCATATCCGCAACGAGGGGCCCTACGACAGGTCCGGCATCCAGTTCACCGCGCTGAAACTGGCCGGCAAGGTCAAGCCGGTGCGTCAGGCCGATTGGCTGATGGCGCTGGACATCGACGAATATGTCAACATCCACGTCGGCGGGCATCGCCTGCCCGACCTGATCGCCGTCCTGCCAGAGGCCACGGCCATCACCCTGACCTGGCGGCTGTTTGGCAACGGCGGCGAGGTGGCCTATCGCGACGCGCCGGTGAGCCGGGTCTTCACCCGCGCCGCGCCGGAGGTGATGCACTGGCCGTGGCGGGCGCAGATGTTCAAGACGCTCTACCGCAACGACGGCAGTTTCCGGCAGCTTGGGGTGCACCGGCCGCGCGGGCTGCGCGAGGGCCATGCGGTTCACTGGCGCGATTGCGAGGGCCGTGCGCCCGATCTTCAGGCGCATGACCGGCGGGTGTTCTCGCCGCCGGGCCAGCGCCACATCCGGCTGGCCCAGCTCAACCACTACGCGCTGGGGGCGATGGAGAGCTTCGTGCTGAAATCTGCCCGCGGCCGCGCGGTGCATTCCGACCATCGGCTGGGTCTCGACTACTGGACCGAGCGCAATTTCAACACCGACGAGGACCGCACCCTGCTGCGGCTGGCGCCCGAAGTGGACAAGGAACGCGCCCGCCTCGCCGCCGACGCCGAGCTGTCCCGGCTGCACGCGGAGGCCGTGGCCTGGCGCCATGCGCGCTTTGCCGCGCTGATGCAGGACGAGCCTGCACGCGCGCTCTTTGGCCGTCTGCTGATGACCCCGCCGTCACAGCCGCTGCCGCCAGAGGTGGCGCTGCGGCTGCACCGCCACGCCCGCAAGGCCCGGCCCGCAAGCCCCTGACCGGGCGGACGTCGTCAGGAATTCGCCTTGATCGACGGTCAATCCTTCCAATTTTCGCCTAAATTGTTCGATATCCCTGTTGCAAACGCGCAAGAGCCGCGTGCGCTTCGAGGAATTGACGATGCAGGACACGCCGAACACATTCGATGCCCCGATGACCTCTCTGCCCAAGGCGCAGTGGTTCGGCGCGCTCAAGGCGATTGCCGAGGAAGAGGGCTTCTACGCTCCGCTCGGCCCCAAGCACGCCGCCGCCTTCATCGAGGAGGGCGACACGCTGCTGGTCACCTTCGAAAGCTTCCAGGGCATCCAGGCGCTGTCGGAAACCGGCCATCCGCTGGGCTTTGACCTGGTGCGTGCCATGGGCTGGTCGCATCTTGGCGTGGTCTGCGACGGCGAGACATGGTTCCGCACCGAAGAGGTCTATGAATTCTTCGACGAGCTCACCGACGACGGGTTCTTCGACGAATTCGACCGGGTGATCTTCTACGGCGCCGGCCCCTGCGGCTATGCGGCCACGGCCTTCTCGGTGGCCTGCCCGGGCGCCACCGTGGTGGCGGTGCAGCCGCAGGCGACGCTCAATCCGCGGCTCGCCGGCTGGGACGACCGGTTCAACGACCTGCGGGCGATGGATTTCACGTCGCGCTACGGCTATGCCCCCGACATGGCGCAGGCCGCCGACCAGCTGCATGTGATCTACGACCCGCGCGAACAGCTCGACGCCATGCATGCCGCACTGTTCCATGGCCCGCAGACCACGCTGCTACCGGTGCCGGGGCTCGGCGACACCATCCAGAGCGAGCTTCTGGAGATGGCGGTGCTCTATCGCATCCTCGCCAAGGCCGGCACCGGCAAGCTCGACCGCCACAGCTTCTACCGGCTGATGCGGGCGCGGCGCAGCCACCCGGCCTATCTGCGCAACCTGCTCGGCGCGCTCGACCGCGACAAGCGCACCGCCCTGGCCGAACGGCTCTGCCGTTTCGTGGTCTCGCGTCAGAACGCGCCCAAGTTCCAGCGCCGGCTCGACGAGATTGAGGCCCGCAAGCAGAAGGCCGGCTAAGCCCTCTGGCACCCTTCCCGCGGCTGGTGTAACTGCTGGCGCATGACCCAGAGCCTGACCCTCCGCCGCCCCGACGACTGGCACCTGCATCTGCGCGATGGCGCCATGCTGCGCGCCGTGCTGCCCGAAACCACGCGCCACTTCGCCCGCGCGATCATCATGCCCAACCTGGTGCCGCCGGTGGTGACCGGGGCCGATGCCACGGCCTACCGCGACCGCATCCGCGCCGCGCTGCCAGCGGGCGCCGATTTCACGCCGCTGATGACGCTCTACCTCACCGAGGACACCGATCCGGACGATCTCGCCGCCGCGCACGCAAGCGGCCTGATCACCGCGGTCAAACTCTACCCTGCCGGCGCCACCACCAATTCCGCCAGCGGCGTCGCCGATTTCGACAAGGTCCGTCCGGTGCTGGAGAAGATGGCCGAGATCGGCTGCCCGCTCTGCGTGCATGGCGAGGTGGTCGACCCCGAGATCGACATCTTCGACCGCGAGGCGGTGTTCATCGACCGGGTGCTCGACCCGATCCGTCGCGCCACCCCGGGCCTGAAGGTGGTGATGGAGCACATCACCACCCGCAACGGCGTCGACTACGTGAAATCCAGCGACGCGGGCCTCGGCGCGACGATCACAACCCATCACCTGATCATCAACCGCAACCACATCCTCGTCGGAGGCATCAAGCCGCATTACTACTGCCTGCCGGTGGCCAAACGCGAGGAGCACCGGCTGGCCCTGCGCGCCGCCGCCACCAGCGGAGACCAACGCTTCTTCCTCGGCACCGACAGCGCGCCGCACACCGATCCCAACAAGGAAAGCGCCTGCGGCTGCGCCGGCTGTTTCACCGCCACCAACACCCTGCCCCTGCTGGCCCATGTCTTCGAGGAAGAGAACGCCCTCGACAGGCTCGAAGCTTTCGCCTCGCGCAACGGCCCCGCCTTCTACGGCCTGCCGGTCAACGAGGACACGATCACCCTTACCCGGGGCGACGCCGTCACCTTCCCCGAGAAGATCGACACCGAAGACGGCCCGGTGACCGTTTTCGATCCGGGCTTCGCGGTGCATTGGACCGTCACCTGAGGCTTCTTCTGGCCAAAAATATTCCCCGCCGGAGGCATGAAAGTTCTTTCGGCGCTCCGCCTCCAAAAGGACCCCCGTCATGATCCCCTCGACCTACCCCGCCAAGGAAGAAATCGCCCGCCTCACCGCCCGCATGCTGCTCGAGATCGGCGCGGTGAACTTCAACACCGACACGCCCTACACGCTGGCCTCCGGTCTGCCGTCGCCCAGCTATATCGACTGCCGCAAGCTGATCTCCTTTCCGCGGATCCGGTCGACGCTGATGGATTTCCTCGCCGTCACCGTGATGCGCGAGGCCGGCTTCGAGGCCTTCGACAACATCGCCGGCGGCGAGACCGCGGGCATCCCCTTTGCCGCGCTGATGGCCGAACGCATGGCGCTGCCGATGACCTATGTGCGCAAGAAGCCCAAGGGCTATGGCAAGAACGCCCGCATCGAAGGCGCGATGTCCGAGGGCGAGCGGGTGCTTCTGGTCGAGGACCTGACCACCGACGGCGGCTCCAAGCTCTCCTTCGTCGACGCGATCCGCGAGACCGGCGCCAGCTGCGGCCATACGGCGGTGATATTCTACTACGACATCTTCCCCGAGACCGAGAAGACGCTCGGCGATCACGGCGTCGCGCTGCACCACCTCTGCACCTGGTGGGACGTGCTGGCCGAGGCGAAGGCGCAGGGCAAATTCGCGGCCGAGACGCTGACCGAAGTCGAGGCTTTCCTCAACGATCCGCGTAAGTGGCAGGAAGCCAACAAGAAATAAATCCACCTGTGGATAGCTGGGGAAAACACACCCGCGACTCACAGTCCAAATCTACATTTGGCAGAACTCCTGCAATCGGCTACCATATGAGCCGAGGCAAAGGCGCTGTGACCCTGGGTCACCGAAGTTATCCCTGCGGATCATCCACAGGGTTATCCAGATGGATCGGCATCCCCGGTTTGGCTAGAACAGGCCTCCACGGGGCAGAGACAAGAGCGGGCAACATGAACGAGATCACGACATGAACGAGATCACGACAATCAATCCAACAGGCGTGGAAATTCAAGCCGAAGAAACCATGCCGCACTCGATCGAGGCCGAGCAGCAGCTTCTCGGCGCGATCCTCACCAACAACGACGTCTACGACCGCATCGCCTCGATCATCGGCGCGCGGCATTTCTACGAGCCGGTGCATGCGCGGATCTTCGAGATCGCCGCCGCCCGGATCGCCAAGAACAATCTCGCCTCGCCGGTCACGCTCAAGGCTTTCATGGAAGACGACGAGGGCCTGCGCGAGCTCGGCGGCGCCGCCTATCTGGTGCGGCTGGCGGGGGCCGCGGTTTCGGCCTTCGCGGTGCGCGACTATGCGCAGATGATCTATGACCTCGCGGTGCGCCGCGACCTGATCGGGCTGGGCCGCGACATCAGCGCCAAGGCGGCGCGGGTCGACGTGGCGTCCGAGCCGCGCGAACAGATCGTCGAGGCCGAGCAGAAGCTCTACAAGCTGGCCGAACAGGGCCAGACCGAGGGCGGCTTCCAGTCCTTCCTCAAGGCGGTCACAGATGCGGTCAACGTCGCCAACGCTGCCTATCAGCGCGAGGGCGGCCTCGCCGGGCTCTCGACCGGGCTGATCGACATGGACAAGAAGCTGGGGGGCCTGCACCCCTCGGACCTGCTGATCCTCGCCGGGCGGCCCTCGATGGGCAAGACCTCGCTGGCCACCAACATCGCCTTCAACGTCGCCAAGGCCTACAAGCGCGGCATGCGCCACGACGGCACCGAGGGCGCGATCGACGGCGGCGTGGTGGGCTTCTTTTCGCTCGAGATGAGCGCCGAACAGCTCGCCGGCCGTATTCTGGCCGAAGCCTCCGAGATCTCCAGCCACAAGATCCGCCAGGGCGACATGACCGAAGAGGAGTTCCGCCGCTTCGTCGATGCCGCCAAGGCGCTCGAGGCCTGCCCGCTCTATATCGACGACACGCCGTCGATCCCGATCTCGCAGCTTGCCGCCCGCGCCCGGCGGCTCAAGCGCACCCACGGGCTTGACCTGTTGATCATCGACTACCTGCAGCTCGCCCGCGGCACCGCCGAGAACCGGGTGCAGGAGATCGCCGAGATCTCGATGGGCCTGAAGGCCATCGCCAAGGAGCTGAACATTCCGGTGGTCGCCCTGTCGCAGCTGTCGCGTCAGGTGGAAAGCCGCGAGGACAAGCGGCCGCAGCTCTCGGACCTGCGGGAATCCGGTTCGATCGAGCAGGACGCCGACGTGGTGATGTTCGTGTTCCGCGAGGAATACTACAAGGAACGCGAGAAGCCCGGCGATCACGAGCTCGACAAGATGGCGGAATGGCAGGAGGCGATGTCGCGCCTGCACGCCAAGGCCGAGGTCATCATCGGCAAGCAGCGTCACGGTCCGATCGGCACCGTCGAGCTGAGCTTCGAGAGCCAGTTCACCCGCTTCGGCAACCTCGTCAAACCCTGGCAACAGGACGGCGGCGGCCAGAGCTTCTAGGAATAATCGAGCGAGGGCAGGTTTGCGGGTCGGATCAGGCAAGGGTCCGGCCCGCAGTCATTTCCGCCGCCGGATTTCCCCCTTGACCTTGCCCTCCGGCGGACCGACTAAGCCCGCATGGCACAGGCGAAACTGACAATCGATCTCGACGCGCTGCGCGCCAACTGGCGGGCGCTGGATGCCCTCTCTGAGGGTGAGACCGGCGCCGTGGTCAAGGCCGACGGCTACGGTCTGGGCGCCGCCCGGGTCGCCGGGGCGCTGGCCCGCGAGGGGGTGCAGCGGTTCTTCGTGGCGCTGGCCGAGGAAGGCGCCGCGCTGCGCGAGGCATTGGGGGCCGGGCCGGAAATCTGCGTGTTCTCGGGCCATATGCCGGGCGACACGCGGCTGATCCGCGATCTCGAACTGGTGCCGATGATCAACAACATCGACCAGATGCTGCGCCACGTCGAGGCCCTGCCCGGCGCGCCTTTCGGCCTGCAGCTCGATACCGGCATGAACCGGCTGGGCATGGAGCCCGCCGAATGGGCCGCCCTGCGCGACATCGCGCTGGCGCAGAAGCCGGTGCTGGTGATGAGCCATCTGGCCTGCTCCGACACCGCCGATCACCCGATGAACGCACAGCAACTGCAGTGTTTCCGCGACATGACCGACGGCATCGAGGCCCCGCGCTCGCTGGCCGCCACCGGCGGCATCCTGCTGGGTCCGGAGTATCATTTCGACGTCACCCGCGCTGGGGTCGGGCTCTACGGTGGCCTGCCCTTTGCCGGGGCCGCGCCGGTGGTGACGCTCGAGGTGCCGGTGATCCAGTGCCGCGACCTCGCCCCGGGCGAAAGCGTGGGCTATGGCAACACCTTCACCGCGCAGCGGCCGACCCGCATTGCCACCATCGCTGCGGGCTATGGTGACGGGGTGCTGCGCGCCATGGGGCCCAAGGCCAGCCTGATGGCGGGCGAGACCCGCTGTCCGGTGGCCGGCCGGATCTCGATGGACCTGATCGGCGTCGATGTGACCGGGCTGCGCGCGGTGCCCGACACGCTGGAGCTTTTGGGTCGGCACCAGACGGTCGACACGCTGGCCGGCTGGGCCGGCACCATCGGCTACGAGGTGCTGACCGCGCTTGGCCAGCGCTACACCCGGGTCTATCTCGGCGGATGAGCGTGCTGCTTTCTCCGGTGGCGGCGCTGGGCCGCAGCGTTCTGGCGCTTCTGGCCTATGTCGGACGGATGGCGCTCTTTGCCGGCGCGGCCGTCGGGCACATCTTTCGCCCACCGTGGTACTGGCGCGAATTCGGCGTGGCGCTGGTGCAGATCGGCTGGCTTTCGCTGCCGGTGGTGGGGATGACCGCGCTCTTCACCGGCGGCGCGCTGGCGCTGCAGATCTATGATGGCGGCGCGCGGTTCCAGGCCGAATTCGCCGTGCCCTCGATCGTCGCCATCGGCATGGTGCGCGAACTGGGCCCGGTGCTGGGCGGGCTGATGGTGGCGGCGCGGGTCGCCTCCTCGATCGCGGCCGAGATCGGCACCATGAAGGTGACCGAGCAGATCGACGCGCTGGTGACCCTTTCGACCCACCCGATGAAATACCTCGCCGTGCCGCGGGTGCTGGCGGCGACGCTGGCGGTGCCGGTGCTGGTGGCGGTGGGCGACAGCATCGGCATCCTCGGTGGCTATCTGGTGGGGGTGACGCGGCTCGACTTCAACGCCGCCGCCTATCTCAAGAACACCTTCGATTTCCTCGAGCTCTGGGACGTCACCTCCGGTCTGATCAAGGGCGCGGTCTTCGGCTTTATCGTGGCGCTCTGCGGCTGCTATTTCGGGATGCAGTCGGGGCGCGGCGCGCAGGGCGTGGGCCGGGCCACCAAATCGGCGGTGGTCACCGCCTCGGTGCTTATCTTTGCCGCCAACTACATCCTGACAGAGGTGTTTTTCGCGGCATGATCCGGCTCAGTGGCGTTCACAAATCCTTTGGCAGCAACCACGTGCTGCGCGGCGTCGACCTGCATGTGCCCAAGGGGCAGTCGATGGTGATCATCGGCGGCTCCGGCACCGGCAAATCGGTGACCATCAAGTCGGTGCTCGGTCTCGTCGAGCCCGACCGCGGCCGCATCGAGGTCGACGGCCGCGAGGTGCACGAAGGCGACCGCGATGCCTTTCTGGCGCGGTTCGGCATGCTGTTCCAGGGCGGCGCGCTGTTCGACAGCCTGCCGGTCTGGCAGAATGTCGCCTTCCGCCTGCTGCGCGGCGCGCTCAGGCGGCCCTGGCCCGAGGCGCGCGAGATCGCCATCGACAAGCTGCGCCGGGTCGGGTTGAAGCCCGAGGTGGCCGACCTCTATCCCTCGGAGCTTTCGGGCGGGATGCAGAAACGCGTCGGCCTGGCGCGGGCCATTGCCGCCGAGCCCGAGATCATCTTCTTCGACGAGCCCACCACCGGGCTCGACCCGATCATGGCCGGGGTGATCAACGCCCTGATCCGCGAGATCGTGACGGAACTGGGAGCAACCACAATGACGATCACCCATGACATGACCTCGGTGCGCACGATTGCCGACCGGGTGGCGATGCTTCATGACGGGGTGATCCAATGGGAAGGGTCTGTCGCCGACATGGAAGGCGCCCCGGACCCCTACCTGCAGCAATTCACCCACGGCCGCGCCGACGGCCCGATCGAGGCAGTCCGCTGATGTCCTTCCTGCAACCGAGCCCTGCGGTCATGGCGCTTCTGAGCCTGCAGACCTTTCTTTACCTGCCGCTGCTGGCGATGCTGGCCGCTGCCCGCACCGGTGCCGCGCGGGGCCCGAGCCGCTGGCTGGGATTGGCGAGCCTGCTGCTGGCGCTGCTCGGCATGGCGGCGCATTTCGGCCCGCCGCTGCTCAACCTCTATACCGGCCCGCTGCCGCAACTGGCCGCCGGGCTGACCAAGCCGCTGGGCGGAATGATGCTGCCGCTGCTGGCCTCCGCCCCGCTGCTGGCCTCGCGCTTCGCGCCCGGACGCGGCTGGAGATGGGTCGACTGGGCGCATCTGCTGCTTCTGGCGGTGCTGCTCGGGCTCTGGGGCTTCACGCGGTTTTACTGAGCACAAGGACGCAGACCGCCGATGCGCTGGCTCAACCTGTCGCTGCTGCTGCTCTACCCGCTGGCCTGGGTCGCGCCCTTGATGCAGGCCGGTCTGCTGCCGCTCTTCGGGCTCGAGCGGATCAGCGTGCTCACCGGGCTGCGGGCGCTCTGGGCCTCGGACCTGATGCTGGCGGCGGTGGTGACGCTCTTTGCCCTGATCGCCCCCTACCTCAAGACCCTCGGTCTGGCGTTGGTGCAGTTCGGCCGCGCGGACGCCCGGATCCTGCCGGCGCTGACGTTCATGGGGAAACTGGCGATGGCGGACATCTTCCTGATCGCGCTCTACATCACGGTGATCAAGGGAATCGGTGTCGGGCGGATCGAAACCCTCTGGGGGCTCTACCTCTTCACCTTCTGCATATTGGCGTCTTTGGCCTGCTCGATTTTCACGAAACGTGACGAAACGAAATATTGATCACGAGGGACCGCCAAAGGTTGACGCATTATTAAATACTTCTAGGTCGAAAAGTCGCAGGCCTGCATACTCATCCGGGCCGCCCACATTCAAGATCCTAGGGGGATCAGATGCGCAACTTTCACACTGCCCTGCGGCTGGTCGCCGTAGTCTTCCAGATGATTTTCATGGCATTTTATGCCATCGCCGGTTTGGGCCTGCTTGCCTATACCGTTGCAAGCGCCGTGGGGCAAGCACCCTGGCTCTCGCTACCCCTGCAGTTCGGCAGCAATCCGCCGGTGGATCTTGGCTGGATCGTCCAGATCGCGGTGACCGCGGCGGTGCTCGGGCTCTGTGTCTACCTGCCGACAAACCAGCGCATCCTGCGTCTGGAAACCAGCCATCGCCGCTTTGCCATCAACATGCAGGACGTCGCCCGCGCCTATGACGCAGTGCACAAGGCCGACCGCGAAGGCGTGTTCCAGCTGAAATCCGAGTTCGACGCGGTGCGCGAACGGATGAACTTTCTGCGCAACCACCCCGATCTGAGCGTGCTCGAGACCGATCTTCTTGAAGTCGCGGCGCAGATGGGCGCGATCAGCCACGAGCTGGCCGAGGTCTATTCCGATGAGCGCGTCGACCGCGCCCGCAGCTTCCTGACCCAGCGCCAGCAGGAGGTGAAGCTGATCGAGGACCGGCTGGAAGAGGCCAAGGTGATCGCCAACGACATCCACAAATGGGCAATGCGGGTCGAGATCGAGGAAGACGTGGCGCGCTCGGAAATCCAGCGCCTGTCGGAGCTGCTGACCGACGTGATGCCCGAGATCGACATGCCCGCCGGCGCCGACCTGCGACAGGCGAGCCGGATGGCCAATGGCCGGATGATCGAACTGGCCGGGCGCCAGGCCGCCGAATAGGCGAAGACCGCTTGGCAAGGCGTCTGTCCTCGGGCATGACGCCTTCCCATGGCCAAGTCGAAACAAACCTTCTCCTGCACCGCCTGCGGCAACGTCACCACCAAGTGGTCTGGCCGTTGCGAGGCCTGCGGCGAGTGGAACTCCATCACCGAGGACGCCGGCATCTCGACCGGCCCTTCCGGCAAGTCATTGGGCGAGGCGCGCGGCCGGGCTGTGGCGCTCTCGGACCTCTCGGCCGAGGAGGCCCCCCCGCCCCGCACCCACTCCGGCATGGACGAGCTCGACCGGGTGCTCGGCGGCGGGTTGGTGCCGGCCAGCGCGATCCTCGTGGGCGGCGATCCCGGCATCGGCAAGTCGACCCTGCTGCTGCAGGCGGCAGCGCGCTTTGCCGGGGCGGGATTGAAGACCGTCTACATCTCCGGTGAGGAGGCCAGCGCCCAGGTGCGGATGCGGGCGCAGCGGCTCGAGCTGACACAGGCACAGGTGCGGCTCGGTGCCGAGACCAATCTGCGCGACATCCTCACCACGCTCGACAAGGAGCGGCCGCAGCTCGCAATCATCGATTCGATCCAGACCATGTGGGCCGACAACGTGGGCTCGGCCCCCGGCTCGGTCAGCCAGGTGCGGGCGGCGGCGCATGAGCTGACGTCATTTGCGAAACGTAAAGGAATGTCGGTCATCCTTGTGGGACATGTCACCAAGGACGGCCAGATCGCCGGCCCCCGGGTGGTGGAGCACATGGTCGACACGGTGCTCTATTTCGAGGGCGAGCGCGGCCACCAGTTCCGCATCCTGCGCGCGGTCAAGAACCGCTTTGGCCCCGCGGATGAGATCGGCGTCTTCGAGATGACCGGCGCCGGCCTGCAGGAGGTGCTGAACCCCTCGGCGCTGTTTCTCAGCGAACGGGGCACACCAGCGCCCGGTTCGGTGGTGTTTTCCGGCATCGAGGGCACCCGGCCGGTGCTGGTCGAGATGCAGGCGCTGGTGGCGCCGACGCCGCATGCGCAGGCGCGGCGCTCGGTGGTCGGCTGGGACGGATCGCGGCTGGCGATGATTCTCGCGGTGCTCGAGGCGCGCTGCGGCATTCCGTTTGCCGGGCTCGACGTCTATCTCAACGTCGCTGGCGGCATGAAGGTAAGCGAACCGGCCGCCGACCTGGCGGTGGCGGCTGCGCTGCTTTCCGCGCGTGAAGATGCGGCCTTGCCGCCGGAAACCGTTGTTTTCGGGGAAATCAGCCTATCTGGTGCGCTGCGCCCGGTGGGTCAGAGCGAAAACAGGTTGAAAGAAGCGGCCAAACTTGGTTTTACGTCCGCGATCGTGCCCGAGGGTGGCAAGATGTCGGGCGATGCCGGTCTCAGCCTCAACCGCATGGCCGATCTGACCGCATTCGTGGGTGAAACGTTTGGTGCCGGATAGGCGCCGCTGAGGGCAGTGAAGGGCAGGACATGGAAGGTTTTACACTTGTTGACGGCATCGTGGCTGTTGTCATCGTGCTATCCGCACTCTTGGCCTATTCGCGGGGTCTGGTGCGCGAAGCGATGGCGATTGCCGGCTGGGTCGCCGCGGCGGTCCTCGCCTTTGTCTTTGCCCCGCAGGTCGATCCGCTGGTCAAGGAAATTCCCGTGCTGGGCGATTTCATCCGCGACAGCTGCGAGCTGAGCATCATCACCGCCTTTGCCGTGGTCTTTGCCGCGGCGCTGGTCGTGGTGTCGCTCTTTACCCCGCTGTTTTCCTCGATCGTGCAGCGTTCGGCGCTTGGTGGGCTCGACCAGGGGCTGGGCTTCCTGTTCGGCGTGGCACGCGGCATCCTGTTGGTGGCGATCGCGTTCTTCGTCTACGAGACGGTGATCACCAGCCAGGACATCGCGATGATCGACGACTCGCGCTCGGCGCAGGTATTCGGCCGGATGACCGACGCCATCGAAGAGCGCAACCCCGAGCAGGCGCTGGGCTGGGTCACCACGCAATACGAGGAACTGGTCGGCGTCTGCGACGCTCCGGCGCAGTAAACCGGGCCCCACGGTCCTAGCGACACGCGTCCCGGGCTTGACCCGGGACCTCGCCGCCCGACGCACCCTCATTCGCCGCACAGTCGCACTCTGCACAGCGACGCATGCATGCGCCGCGAAACCTGCCTTCCCATCTCCGGTACAAAGCGTTCCACCGCCGGTTCTGCATAACATCGTCATAGTTCCGTGACATGCCCGCACCGAAGGCTTAAGTAACCCCCGAAAGCAATAACGGATTCGGAGCCACCCATTGGCCGACGCCCTGATGCCCCCTGCTCATCCCTTCGATGACGACAAACTGAAAGAAGAATGCGGCGTGTTTGGCGTTGTCGGCGTGACCGACGCGGCCAACTTCGTGGCGCTCGGGCTGCACGCGCTGCAGCACCGCGGACAGGAAGCCGGGGGAATCGTGTCGTATC
Source organism: Marinovum sp. (assembly GCF_034669705.1). Classification (GTDB taxonomy): domain Bacteria; phylum Pseudomonadota; class Alphaproteobacteria; order Rhodobacterales; family Rhodobacteraceae; genus Marinovum. The sequence goes on along the minus strand of NZ_JAXMOR010000001.1, from coordinate 228,138 downwards.
ACCCCGACCACGGCTTCAACTCCGCCCGCCGCTTCGGCTATGTGCGCGACAACTTCACCAAGCAATCGCTGATGGAGACGCTGCCCGGCGATCTGGCCATCGGTCACGTGCGCTATTCCACCGCCGGCTCGAAGGGCCAGACCGCGATCCGCGACGTGCAGCCGTTCTTCGGCGAGTTCTCGATGGGCGGGGCGGCAATTGCCCACAACGGCAACATCACCAATGCCGACGCGCTGCGCCGAGAGCTGATCGAGCGCGGCTCGATCTTCCAGAGCTCGAGCGACAGCGAATGCATCATTCACCTGATGGCGCGCTCGCTGCAGCGCAAGGTGCCCGACCGGATGCAGGACGCCCTGCGCCGGGTCGAGGGCGCGTTTTCCATCGTCGCCATGACCCGCACCAAGCTGATCGGCGTGCGCGACCCGCTGGGTGTGCGGCCTTTGGTGCTGGGCAAGATCGGCGATGACGGCTATGTGCTCAGCTCTGAAACCTGCGCGCTCGACATCATCGGTGCCGAGCTGGTGCGCGAGGTCGATCCCGGCGAGATGGTGGTGGTCGAACACGGCCAGGTCCATTCGCATCGCCCCTTCGCCCAGGCGAAATCGCGGTTCTGCATTTTCGAGCATGTCTATTTCTCGCGCCCCGACAGCATTCTCGGCGGCCGCTCGGTCTATGAAACGCGCCGCCAGATCGGTGTCGAGCTGGCCCGCGAGGCACCGGTCGAGGCCGATCTGGTCTGCCCGGTGCCCGACAGCGGCACCCCGGCGGCCATCGGCTTTGCGCATGAAAGCGGCATCCCCTATGGCATGGGCATCATCCGCAACCAGTACATGGGCCGGACCTTCATTGAACCGACCGAGCAGATCCGCAACATGGGCGTGCGGCTCAAGCTCAACGTCAACCGCGCGCTGATCGAGGGCAAACGGGTGATCCTGGTCGATGATTCGGTGGTGCGCGGCACCACCTCTCGCAAGATCAAGGAGATGATCCTCGATGCCGGCGCCGCCGAGGTACACTTCCGCATCGCCTCTCCGCCCACAGCCTGGCCTTGCTTCTACGGCGTCGACACCCCGCAGCGCGAAAAGCTGCTGGCCGCGACCATGAGCGAGGACGAGATGCGCGATCACCTGTCGGTCGATTCGCTCAAGTTCATCTCGCTCGACGGTCTGTACCGCGCGGTCGGCGAGGCCGAGGGCCGCAACCCCGCCTGCCCGCAGTACTGCGACGCCTGTTTCTCGGGGGAATACCCGGTGATTCCGGCGGATATGATCGAAAAGGGATTCGAGATGAAGGCGGCGGAATAACCTCCGGTTCATTCCGTGTGCCCGCCCCCGCGACCCAGTGCCGCAATAAGCCGTAATCTGCCGCCCCGATCGCCGATCGGGGCACCATTCTGCCGATGAAATCCCGGCCCCTTCCCCCGTTACCGCAAACGTTTTAGACCCCGATCGCGGCGCCGCAGTGCGACAGCCTGACGATCAGGTTTGCGGCGCTTCTACTTATGGGGAAAGCCACATGGCACAGACTGTCAAGATCACACCAGAAACCCAGGCCGCGGCCACGCAGCAGGCGGAAATGCCGATGCTCGAAACCGTTCTGCTGGGAACCCTGACCTCGCAATCCGGGCCCAAGGCCATCCTGCGCAACGGCTACGGCGGCGTCACCACCGTGGGCCTCGGCGCGCAGATCAACGGCGGCGAGGTCACGGCGATCGGCGATGGCGAGGTCATCATCTCGCACGAGGGGCATGGCATCAAGCTGACCATCCCCGGCTCCTGAGCCCGGGCAATATTCCAAAGACCCGGGCGGCGGTGCGACAGGCATCGCCGCTTTTTTCATGCCGGCGCACGGCCGGTCTGACGGTGCGTTTTCGCAAATCCGCCCCGGCCGCCCTGCCCGCGTCTTGACCTTCGCGCCGAACCGCCGCAAACCCGGCCCATGACCGAGAAAACCGCCCTGATCACCGGCGCCTCCCGCGGGCTTGGCGCTGCCCTCGCCGAAGCGCTGGCGCCGACCCATCACATCATCGCCGTGGCACGCACCACCGGCGCGCTCGAAGAGCTTGATGACCGCATCCAGGCCAAGGGCCACAGCGCCACCCTGGCGCCGATGGACATCACCACCGAGGCCGCCATGGCGCAGCTTTGCCGCGGCATCCATGACCGCTGGGGCAAGCTCGACCTCTGGTGCCATACCGCGGTGCATGCCGCGCCGCTGACGCCGGCCGATCATCTCGACATGAAGGACTGGCAAAAGAGCATCGAGGTCAATGTCACCGCCCTTGGCCGGCTGATCCCCTTCATTGCGCCGCTGCTGGGCACTCAGGGCCAGGCGGTGTTCTTCGACGACCCTCGCGCCGGCCAGAAGTTCTTTGCCTCCTACGGCGCCACCAAGGCGGCGCAGGTCGCTCTGGCCCGCAGCTGGCAATCCGAGACCGCGAGCATGGGGCCGAAGGTGCATGTGCTGGAACCGGCGCAGATGGCCAGCGGCACCCGGGCGCGGTTCTTTCCGGGTCAGGACGCCGGTGCACTCGCGCGCCCGCGCGACGAGGCCGGACGAGTGCTCTCGGCGCTCGGGCTGGGCTGAGCCTGCCGCCGGGTGACTGGTATTTAGGCACCGCTCCCCGGCCCGATCGGTCCTGCCCCGGCTTGCCCCTGCGCGCCTGCTCCACTAAGCAGAGGCCAGCTATTGCTCGGGGACTTCATGCGCATTCTCATCACCAATGACGACGGCATCAACGCGCCCGGCCTCAAGGTCCTGCACGAGATCGCCAGCGAGATCGCCGGCCCCGGCGGCGAGGTCTGGACCGTCGCCCCGGCCTTCGAGCAATCCGGCGTGGCGCATTGCATCTCCTACACCCATCCCTTCATGGTCTCCGACATGGGCGACCGCCGCTTTGCCGCCGAGGGTAGCCCGGCCGATTGCGTCATGGTCGGCCTGCATGACGTGCTGAAGGACCGGCGCCCCGACCTGGTGCTTTCTGGCGTGAACCGCGGCAACAACTCGGCCGAAAACGCGCTCTATTCCGGCACGCTCGGCGGCGCACTGGAAGCCGCGCTGCAGGGGCTGCCGGCGATGGCACTGTCGCAGTACTACGGCCCCGGCAACCGCGATCTGGACGATCCCTTCGAGGCCGCGCGGGTGCATGGCGCCGCGGTGGTCCGCCGGGTGCTTCAGGCGCGGATCGAGAACCCCTCGGCCTACCAGCTGTTCTACAACATCAACTTCCCGCCGGTGGCCGCGGCCGCGGTCAAGGGCACCCGCGCCGCGCCGCAGGGTCTGCGTGACAACACCGCCTTCTGCGTCGAGCCGCAGCTGTCGCCCTCGGGCCGGCGTTTCTTCTGGATCCGCGGCGGCGACCAGCATGCCGCGGTGGCGCCTGAGAGCGATGCCGGCGTCAATCTCGACGGCTTTATCTCGGTCACCCCGATGCGCGCCGACCTGACGGCGACCGACGCGCTGACGGCGTTGGAAGGCGCGCTGGAATGACCCCCGAGGCCGAACGCAAGATGCAGTTTCTCTACGCGCTCCGCTCCAAGGGGGTGACCGAGCGCCGGGTGCTGATGGCGATGGAGAAGATCGACCGCGCCGATTTCATCCAAGGCTTCTTTTCCGAACGCGCCTATGAGGACATGCCGCTGCCCATCGCCTGTGGCCAGACCATCAGCCAGCCCTCTGTGGTGGGCCTGATGACCCAGGCGCTCGACGTGCAGCCGCGCGACACCGTGCTCGAGGTCGGCACCGGCTCGGGTTATCAGGCGGCGATCCTGAGCCAGCTGGCCCGGCGGATCTACACCGTCGACCGCCACAAGCGGCTGGTGCAGGGCGCGCGGGCGGTGTTCGACAAGCTCGACCTCGCCAATATCACCGCCTTCACCGCCGATGGCTCCTTTGGCCTGCCCGACCAGGCGCCGTTCGACCGCATCCTTGTGACTGCCGCCGCCGAAGACCCGCCGGGCCCGCTGCTGGCGCAGCTCAGGGTCGGTGGCGTCATGGTGCTGCCGGTGGGCCAGTCCGACGCGGTGCAGCGCCTGATCCGCGTAAAACGCGAACCTGACGGGTTTGAATACGATGAATTGCGCGCCGTGCGCTTTGTACCGCTGGTCGAAGGGCTTGGGCGTGACACGTGATCGGTGTATGTTTTCGGCAACATCAAATCCGGGCCAACCGGACGAAATTTGAGGGATATCGAGATGTGGCATTTTCCGCCCCGCTTTCCGGTGATCGTGGCTGGCTCGGCGCTGGCCGTTCTGGCGGGCTGTGACAGCCTGCCGAACGATTTCGATCTTCGTGGCAAGATCGGCAGCAGCCAGTACGACACCTCCGAGGCCGCGCGCAACGCCACGGCAAGCCGGCCAAGCCCGGACGAACGCGGGATTATTTCCTATCCCAGCTACCAGGTCGCGGTGGCGCAGCGCGGCGATACCCTGGGCAAGCTGGCCGGCCGCGTCGGCATCAGCGTGCCCGATCTGGCGCGGTTCAACGGCATGCGGGCCGACGACAGCCTGCGCGCCGGAGAAATTATCGCCCTGCCCTACAAGGTCGAGGAACCCGCCACCGGCCCGATCCGCCCGGCCGCCGAGGCGCCCGACATCACCGCCATCGCCGGGGCCGCCATCGACAGCGCAGCCGCCACGCCGGTGCAGACAAGCGAACTTCCGCCGGTGCAGACCGGCGCCGAGCCGGTGCGCCACCAGGTCGAGCGCGGCGAGACCGCCTTTACCATCGCCCGGCTCTACAACGTCTCGGTGCGGGCTCTGGCCGACTGGAACGGGCTCGACAAGGAATTCACCGTGCGCCAGGGCCAGTTCCTGCTGATCCCCACTGTGCGCGAGAGCGCCGCCGCCAGCACCCCCGTCGCCGCACCAGAGCCGGTCAGGACGTCAGAGCCCGGCCAAGGCTCGCCGACGCCGACCCCGCCGAGCGCCGCCAAGCCGCTGCCGGCAGCGACGCCTGTCGCGGCGGCCACCCCGGTGCCGGTGCCGCCCTCGCCCGATCTCGGCAAGGAGCAGACCAAGGCGCCGGCCAAGGCGGCGCGGATGCAGATGCCGGTCTCCGGCTCGGTGATCCGCGAATACGCCAAGGGCCGCAACGACGGCATCGACATCGCCGCCAGCGCCGGCACCCCGGTCAAGGCCGCCGAGGCCGGCACGGTGGCGGCGATCACCGCCAGCGCCGATCAGGTGCCGATCGTGGTGGTCAAACACGCCAACAACGTGCTGACCGTCTATGCCAATGTCGACGGTATCACCGTCAAGAAGGGCGACACCGTCAGCCGCGGCCAGACCCTTGGCAAGGTGGCGGCGGGCGATCCGTCCTACCTGCACTTCGAGGTGCGCGAAGGCTTCGAGAGCGTCGATCCGCTGCCCTACGTGCGCTAGTCTCACCAGAGGGAGAACGCCATGCCGACACCCAAGCCGATTGCCGGAAGCCTGCTTGCGCCCCTGTCCTTTGCCAAGGTCGGCGGCGGCGAGATCACCATCGGCGGCACGCGCGAGGCCTGGACGCTGCTGGTGGTCTACCGCGGCAAGCACTGCCCGCGGTGCAAGAAATACCTCAACACGCTCGACGCCATGCGCGGTGACTGGCAGGCGGCCGGGTTCGAGATTGCGGTGGTGTCTGCCGACACCGAGGCCAAGGCGCAAAGCGATCGTGACGACTTCGGTTGGGGCTTCGACCTGGGCTACGGGCTGAGCCGCGAGCAGATGGAAACGCTCGGGCTCTATGTCACCCAGCCGCTGTCCGACGCGGAAACCGGCGCGCCCTTTGCCGAGCCCGGAGTGTTTGTCCTGCGGCCCGACGGCAGCCTGCTGCTGATCGCGATTTCCAACGGTCCCGCGGCGCGGCCGGACTTGGCGGAATTGCTCGACGGGATGATCTTTACCAAGGAAAACGACCGCCCACCGCGCGGCATGCTGTAGCGCGGGACGGTGAGAGGCCCCGGATCGCGTCCGGGGCTGGGTCTCGGTCGGCCGCTTGCGGAGCCGGGCCGGTGTGAGGCCGCAAAGGCGCTCTGTCGCGATGACAGGAGCCGGGCCAGTGGCGGCCCGCGGGGTGCCGCAGCGACCGTGCTGTAAGGCAGTTTATGCCAACCAAGTCCGTCAAATCTCCGAGGCAAGCGCCTCCAGCGGCCAAAGCGGCAGCCCGGTGGGGCGGGCCACCGCTGGCCCGGCGGGCTGCGCCCTTGTTCCGGGCCGGCGCATGCGGCGACCGAAGCGGATCAGGTTGAAACTCGGACCGAGAATAGCCGATTCCGTTTCGAGCCCTATCCCTGACGTGAGCCGGGCCAGCGGCGGCTCGCGGGGTGCCGCAGCAACCGTGCTGTATGGCAGTTTATTCCGGCCAAGTCCGTCTGATCTCAGATGCAAGCGCCTCCCGCAGCCAAAGCGGCAGCCCGGTGGGGCGGGCCACCGCTGGCCCGGCAGGCTGCGCCCTTGTTCCGGGCCGGCGCATACCGCGAACGGAGCAGAGGGAGATGGAGGCCCGACCGTGAATAGCCGCCTCTCCTCCGACTGACATCCTAACCTTGATGTGAGCCGGGCCGACGCAAGCCTCAGCCGAGCGTCGCGCCGTGACGTCCCGCGAGATCGGTAAAGAACTGCCAGGCCACCCGGCCAGACCGCCCGCCGCGCGTCGCCTGCCACTCGACCGCTTCGGCGCGCAGAGCGTCGTCGGCGATCTCCAGCCCGTAGGCGTCGCAATAGCCGCGGATAATCGACAGGTATTCGTCTTGCGAGCAAGGGTGGAACCCGAGCCACAACCCGAACCGATCCGAGAGCGAGACCTTCTCCTCGGTCGCCTCGGACGGGCTGATTGCCGAGGAGCGCTCGTTCTCGATCATGTCGCGCGGCATCAGGTGGCGGCGGTTCGACGTCGCATAGAACACCACGTTCTCAGGCCGCCCTTCGATCCCGCCGTCCAGCACCGCCTTCAGCGACTTGTAATGCTGGTCGTCATGGGAAAACGACAGGTCGTCGCAGAACAGCACGAAGCGCTCGCTACGGCCCCGCAACAGCCCAAGCAGACGACTCACCGAGGGCAGGTCCTCGCGCTGCAGCTCGACGATCTTGAGCCCTTCACCCTGCCGCAGCACCTCAGCATGCACCGCCTTGACCAGCGAGGACTTGCCCATGCCCCGCGCGCCCCACAAGAGCGCGTTGTTCGCCGGCAACCCGCGGGCGAACTGCAGCGTGTTGGCGAGCAGCGTGTCGCGCGCCCGGTCGACGCCGATCAGCAGGTCGATCGCCACCCGGCTGACCTCGGGCACCGGTTGCAGGCGGTCGGGCTCGACGTGCCAGAGAAAGGCCTCGGCGGCGTCGAAATCAGGTGCGGCCAGCGGAGCGGGCGCCATCCGCTCCAGCGCGTCGGCGATGCGTTTCAGTGCTTTGCTCATCAGCTCTTGTCCGGTTTTCCGAGATCATCTTCGTCCTCATCGAATTCCGACATCAGCGGGTCATCGGCAAGGTCGTCGGCCTCTTCGTCATCCTCGAACCACAGGCCTTGGGCGCGCAGGTCCTTCTCGCGCTTGCGGTCGACCCGGCGAACCAGAAAGATCGAGACCTCGTAGAGCCCGTAGACCACCACGAAGAGGATCACCTGGGTGATCACGTCGGGCGGGGTCACCAGCGCGGCCAGCACGAGGATCGCGACCACGGCGTATTTGCGCACCGCGCCCAGGCCCTCGGCATTGACCAGTCCGGCCTTGCCCATCAGCGTCAGAAGCACCGGCAACTGAAAGCACAGGCCGAAGGCGACGATGAACTTGATGGTGAGGTTGAGGTATTCCTGAGCCGAGCCCTGGAAGACCACCGAAAGCCCCTGGGTGACCTCTTCGCCGACCACCGCCTCGCCCTCGGCCCCGAACTGCTGGAAACCGAGGAAGAAGTCATAGGCCAGCGGCGTCACCACGTAAAAGGCAAAGGACGCGCCGAGAAAGAACATGAAAGGCGAGGCCACCAGGAAGGGCAGAAAGGCGCCCTTTTCCGACTTGTAGAGCCCCGGTGCCACGAAGCGCCACAACTGGTTGGCAATGAACGGAAATCCGAGCATGAAGCCGCCCAGGAACGAGACCTTGATGGCGACGAAGAAACCCTCCTGCGGCGAAATGAAGATCAGGTCGCAGTCCTGCCCGCGCTCGGCCAGCACCTGGCAGAGCGGATTGGTCAGGAAGTTGAAGATCGGCGTGGCGACGGTGAAACAGATCACCATGCCGATCAGGAAATAGACCACGCAGCGAATAAGCCGCGTGCGCAGTTCCGCCAGATGCTCGATCAGCGGGGCCGAGCTGTCTTCGATCTCGTCGGGATGGCTCATCAAAGGTCTTTCTGGTCCTGCGCGGGCGCACCCGCCGCGGCTTCTGCCGCCTCGGCGGCCTTGACCGCCTCGTCGGCCTCGCGCCGCTTGCGCTCGGCGGCGGCGCGGGCGGTGGCGGCCTGGATCTTCTTGGCCTGGGCGTCGCGCTTGGCGGTCTCGGACGCGTCGACCTTGGGCGCTCCGGCCTTGTCAGCGGTCGTGTCACCGGCCTTTGGCGTTCCCGGCTTCGCCTTGTCCGCCTTCTTGCCGTTTTCCAGGTCGCCCAGCGGGTCGGCCACCTGCCGGGCGGCGTCCTTGACCCCGTCCATCGCCGATTTCATCGGGTTGGTCGCGGTGTGGATGGTCTTCTTGATGTCGCTCACCCCGGCCTCGTCGGCGGCCTCGTTCATCGCGCGGCTAAACTCGCGCGCCATGCCACGGGCGCGGCCGACGAACTCGCCGGCGCGGCGGAACAGCACCGGCAGGTCCTTGGGGCCGACGACGATCAGCGCCACCACCCCGATGACCAGAAGCTCGGTCCAGCCAAGGTCGAACATCGGGGCTTATACCTTGTCTTTTTCGTCGTGCGGGGTGACGTCCTTGGCGGTGTCGCCGGTCTTGTCATCCAGCTCGTCACTCTCTTCGCTGCCGTCCTTCACGCCTCTTTTGAACGCGGTGATGCCCTTGCCCACCTCGCCCATCAGCGATGAAATCTTGCCGCGGCCAAAGAGCACCAGCACGACGACGGCAATCAGAAGAAGGCCGGGAAGGCCGATATTGTTCAGCATGGGTTCTGTCTCCACCTCTCGCTTCCGCGCCAGCCGCGCGGCTTCTCGGTATCGTGCATAAAGCCTTCGCCCCGGCCCTGAAAGTGGCAAAACACCCTATTGAGGGGCACGGGGCGTGGCAATTTCGGGCGCATTCTGACATTCAGGTGTCAGGTGACAGATTAATGTCAGTAATGGGCGAAACCGCGGAGCGAATCACGCATGAAACGGGCCGATCGGCTGTACCGACTGATGGAGCGTCTGAAGGATGGCACCTTGCACCGCGCCGAGGATCTGGCGCGCGATCTCGGCGTCTCGGTGCGCACGATCTATCGCGACATGGACACGCTGATCGACAGCGGCGTGCCGGTGATCGGCGAGCGGGGCCTGGGCTATTCGGCGCAGGCGGCAATCACCCTGCCACCGATCAACCTCACCGATGCCGAGCTCGAGGCCTTGCACCTGGGGCTCGCGGTGGTGGCGCAATCCGGCGAGGATGAGATGGCCGAGGCGGCACGCGCGCTCTCGGCCAAGATCGACGCACTCCTGCCAGAGGATCACGCGGCCCCGGCGCAGTTCGCCTTTGCCGCCTACCCGTTCGAGGCGGCGGCGCGCGGCTTTCGCCACATGCCGGCGTTTCGCGCCGCCATCCGGTCGCGGCAGAAGCTGCGGATCACGCTCGAGGACGGCACGCGGCACGACCTGCGGCCGCTGGAACTGCGCTACTGGGGGCGGATCTGGGCCTGTGTCGGCTGGAGCGAGAGCCTCGGCGATTTCACCAGCTTCCGCATCGACCAGATCGAGACATTGGCGCCCCTGCCCGGCCTCTTTGTCGAGGAGCCGGGCAAGAGACTACAGGATTACCACGCGCGGCCGGGCCGTTAGGGCTTGCGGCGCGGCGGCTGGCTGCCGCCCTTGCGGGGGGCGGCGGGCTTGCCCGGCGGGGTGAAGCGCTTGGAGGTATCGGAGGCACTGGCGCGCGGCTTGGCGGGCTTGCTGAAGCCCTTCGCCCCCGGACCCTTGCCACCGGGAGCCTTGCCTGCCAGCGCCTTGCCCGGCACAGGTTTGCCACCGGGTTTGCCGCCGGGCTTGCCAGCGGGCTTGAACGGCTTGCCACCGCCGGCTTTCGGCCCCTTGTCAAAGCCACGCGGTTTGTCGTCGCGGCGCGGTGCCTCGGCGGGTTTGGCGCGTTTCTTGGCCGGACCGTGGGTCTCGGGATCGGCGGGCTTGTACTCTTTCGGTGCCGGACGCGGCGCTTTCGGAGCCTCGTCGCGCGGCGGGCGCGGGCTGTCGAAGTCGCGTTTTGGGCGCGGGCTGTCAAAATCGCGCTTCGGACGCGGGCCGTCGAAGTCACGCTTCTGGCGCGGCTTGCCGGGTCCGCGGTCGTCCCGCGGCGGGCGCGGACCCTGCGGCGGCGCCTCGGCGGGGCGGACGGTGACGTTTTCATCCAGCACGTTGTCGGCGCCAAGCGTCGCCATCAGGCTCGGCAGCGCGGCCTCGGTCAGTTCGACGAAGGTCTCGTTCTGCTGCACCCGGATGGCGCCGATCGAATCCTTGTCGAGCCCGCCGGCACGGCACAGCAACGGCAGGATCCAGCGCGCCTCGGCGCGGTCATCGCGGCCCACCGAGAGCGCCACCCAAGCGCTTGGTCCGAAGGGCTTGCGTTCCTTGCGCTCGGGGCGGGTGTTGGGATCGGAGAGCTCCTCGGGCGCGGAATGGCGCGAGCGGGCCAGCCGCAGATAGGCCGCGGCGATCGCCTCGGGCGTATGCAGGTCGAGCAGGCGCTTGGCAAACTCGCTCTCGTCCTCGCGGATCGCCTCGGACCAGGTGGGATCGTTCAGCAGCCGCTCCTCGTCGCGGCGCAGGATCTCGTCGGCACCGGGCGCCACGGTCCATTCGGCGGACACCTTGGCCATCTTGAGCAGCCGCTCGGCCTTCTTGGCAACCTTGGGCGGCACGATCAGGGCGGAAATCCCCTTGCGCCCGGCGCGGCCGGTGCGGCCCGAGCGGTGCAGCAGGCTCTCGAAGTTCGACGGCAGCTCGGCATGCACCACCAGTTCGAGATTGGGCAGGTCGATGCCGCGCGCCGCCACGTCGGTGGCGACGCAGACCCGGGCGCGGCCGTCGCGCATCGCCTGAAGCGCATGGGTCCGCTCGGTCTGGCTCAGCTCGCCAGACAGGCAGACGACGGAAAAGCCGCGGTTGGCAAAGCGTGCGGTCAGCCGGTTCACCGTGGCGCGGGTGTTGGCAAAGACGATGGCGTTCTGCGCGTCGTGATAGCGCAGCACGTTGATGATGGCGTTCTCGGCGTCCTGCTGGGCGACCCGCAGCGCCTGATAGGCGATGTCGGCGTGCTGGCCCTTTTCGGCCAGAGTGGTCACCCGCACCGCGTCGCGCTGGTAGTTCTGCGCCAGTTTGACGATCATCGGCGGCACGGTGGCCGAGAACAGCAGCGTGCGGCGCTCTTCCGGCGCCTCGCCCAGCATGAACTCGAGGTCTTCGCGGAAGCCCAGATCGAGCATTTCGTCGGCCTCGTCGAGCACCACCGCGCGCAGCTCGGTCATGTCGAGCGAGCCGCGCTGGATGTGGTCGCGCAGCCGGCCGGGGGTGCCCACGACGATATGCGCGCCCCGCTCCAGCGTGCGGCGTTCGTCGCGCATGTCCATGCCACCGACGCAGGAGGCGACCCGCGCGCCGGTCTTGCCATAGAGCCAGTCAAGCTCGCGCGTCACCTGGAAGGCGAGCTCCCGGGTCGGTGCGACCACCAGCGCCAGCGGCGCCGCGGCGCGGCCGAACTGGCCGTCATCGTCGAGGATGGTCGGGCCGATGGCGAGGCCGAAGCCCACCGTCTTGCCCGAACCGGTCTGGGCGGAAACCAGCAGGTCGGAGCCGGAAAGCTCTGGGTCGGTGACTGCCGTCTGCACCGGGGTCAACGTGTCATAGCCACGCTCGGCAAGCGCATCGGACAGGGTCTGGATCATGTGGAAAACCGTTCTGAGTGGCGGGCGGGGCAGGATGCCGGCCCATCTGCCCCTAAGGACAGGTTGCGAAACCGCTTGCCTAACGCAAAGCGGCGGGAATGTACATGGTCAATCGCACCGCGCGCGATCTGTCGCAGCGGGGCTCAGCCCACGCGGGGAAAGACGAAACAGCGGTCGCGGCGGATCGACAGCCACAGCGGCGTGCCCTTCTTGGGCAGAAAAACGTTGGGCACGGTGGCGCGCAGGGTGGTGTCGTCATGGTCCATGCGGAACTCCACAAGGCTCTCCTTGCCCATGAAGCGCGCGCGCTCGACCACGCCGCGCGCCGCCACGCCGCGCTCGGCGGTGGGATGCGGGCCTTGGCCCGCACGGTCGAAGTCGATGCCGACATGCTGCGGCCGGAACACGATCTCGACCTGGGCGCCATCGGGCAGACCGGGGGCCAGGAAATCGCCGAAGGGCGTATCCACCAGCGCCCCGTGAACTTCGCTCTCGATCACGTTGATATCGCTGAAGAAAGCCACGGCAGCCTTATCCTTGGGCGCGCGGTAGATATTGTAGGGCGCGCCCTGCTGCACGATCCGCCCGTCGCGCATCAGCGCGATCTCGTCGGCCATGCGCATTGCCTCTTCCGGCTCATGGGTCACCAGCAGGACGGCGGTGTCCTCTTCCTTGAGCACCGCCAGCGTCTCGTCGCGGATGCCGTCGCGCAGCCGGTTGTCGAGACCGGAAAACGGCTCGTCCATCAGCATGATCTTGGGCTGCGGCGCCAGCGCCCGGGCCAGCGCCACCCGCTGCTGTTCGCCACCAGAAAGCTCATGCGGATAGCCGTCGATGAAGCGCTCGAGACCCACCTTGGCCAGCATCTCCTCGGCCCGGGCCCGCGCTGCGGCGCCCTTTTCGCGCAGCCCGAAAGACACGTTGCGCCCCACCGTCAGATGCGGAAACAGCGCGAAATCCTGAAACATCAGCCCGATCGAGCGGCGCTCCGGCGGGACACGAAACAGCGTGTCGCAGATCAATTGGCCGTCGACATAGATCTCGCCGGCGTCCTGCATGTCGACCCCCGCAATCATCCTCAGCGTCGTCGACTTGCCACAGCCAGAGGGACCGAGCAGGCAGGTCACCTGCCCCGGCTGGATCGACAGCGAGACGTCGTCGACCACCCGGCGGCCCTCGAAATTGCGCACGAGATTGCGGATTTCAAGGCGCGGCGGCGGCGGGGCGGGCCGCGCCTCGTGGCTGGGGGCGGGCCGCGCGTCGGCTCTGGGGTCTGGCTTGGGTTCGGGCGGCAAGGGGGCCTCTCGCTTTTCCGATCAAAACAATCGGCTTCGGCGTCAGATAACAACCCCCGCCCCGCCCTGCAAGCATCCGCCGGCGCGGTTCAGAGCGTGCTGTTCACCCCGCCACCGTCGAGCAGCAGGTTCTGACCGACGATGAACCCGGCATGGCCCGAGCAGAGAAAGGCGCAGGCGGCGCCGAATTCCTCGGCGGTGCCGTAGCGGCCGGCGGGAATGGACTTGCAGCGCTGCGCCTTGGCCTCTTCCGGGGTGATCCCCTGCTGGTCGGCAACGCCCTTGTCGAGCGAGACGGCGCGGTCGGTGGCATGGATGCCCGGCAGGAGGTTGTTGATCGTCACGCCGCTGCCCGCCACCTGCCGCGAAGTGCCCGCGACAAAGCCGGTAAGCCCGGCACGGGCCGCATTCGACAGGCCCAGCACCGGGATCGGCGCCTTGACCGATTGCGAGGTGATATTGACCACCCGACCCCAGCCGCGGTCCATCATGGCCGGCACCAGCGCCTGGATCATCGCGATCGGCGCCAGCATGTTGCCGTCGAGCGCCTTGATGAAATCCTCGCGGTCCCAGTCCTGCCACATGCCCGGCGGCGGGCCCCCGGCGTTGTTGACCAGGATGTCGGCCTCGCCCGCGGCTTCGAGCACCTTGGCCCGGCCCTCTTCGGTGGTGATGTCGGCGGCCACCGCCGTCACCTCGACGCCATGTGCGTCGCGGATCGCCTGCGCGGTTTCTTCCAGCGCCTCGGCGCCGCGGGCGTTGATCACAAGGTTGACACCGGCCTCGGCCAGCGCCATGGCGCAGCCGCGGCCCAGACCTTTCGACGCCGCGCAGACCACCGCGCGTTTACCGCTAATTCCCAAATCCATCAGATATCTCCCTGTTCCGCTTCGCATCTGTCGGGCTTTGCCCTAATGTTGTCAATCACGGGCGCCTGCACGCCATGGCCGGAAAATCGCCCGGCGGTTTTCCCAGTGGTGCCACAATCGGCGATCAGAGTAAGCCCCGTAACAGAGTTTTCCCGTCCTTGCGCGGGCATTCGGAGATCGGCATGGCACGCGGTACGACCCAGACCCTTTCGGTGTATCAGTCCGGCGACCTGACGGTCGTCGACGGCGCCAACCTTGGCGATCCGCTGGGGTTCGGCGCGGATCTGCAGCATGACGACGTCTATCACCTCACCGCCGGGGCCCGCTGCCGCGAACTGCGGACCGGCCAGAGCGGGCCGCGCAGCCTGCACCTGGCCGAAGGCACGCGGCTGGGCCGGGCTGGCCGCGCGGTCTATGTCGATTGCTGCATCACCTTCATGTGCAACGACGGCGATACCGTCGATCTGATCGTGCTGGTCGAGGTCGACGCCGACGGCATGGTGGCGGCGACATATGGCCTGCCGCTGGGCCCGCTGCGCGCCAAGACCGACTACCGCATCATCGGCCTCGATTACGACACGCCCGAGCGGCGCTTTGCCGAGGTTGCCTGCGTGTCCTTTACCCATGGCACGATGATCACCCTTGCCAGCGGTGCGCAGAAACCGGTGCAGGACTTGCTGGCCGGTGACCGGGTGCTGACCCGAGATGACGGGCCGCAGCCGCTGCGCTGGATCGGCCAGACCACCCGACGCGCCACCGGCGAGGACGCGCCGATCCTGATCCGCGCCGGCACGCTCAACAATGTCGACGACCTGCTGGTCAGCCCCGATCACCGGCTCTTTGTCTACCAGCGCCACGATCACATGGGCGCCGGTCGCTCAGAAGTGCTGGTCAAGGCGCGCCATCTGGTCAACGGCGACAGCGTGCGCCGGATCGAGGGCGGGTTCGTTGAGTATTTCCAGCTGCTGTTCGACGACCATCAGATCATCTATGCCGCCGGCATCGCCGCCGAGACCCTGCTGGTCGACACCCGCACCCGGGCCGCCCTGCCGCAGGCGCTTGACGCCACCCTGAGCGCAGCCTTGCCGGCCCATGACAACCGTCTGCGCAGCGACTTCGAGCTGAGCGAAAGCCTCGCCAGTCGCCCCGACGCCGCCGAACTGCTGCGCCGCGCCTCGACCCGCTAGACACCCCCGCCCCGGACCTGATCCGGGGCCTCGTCCCTTGCCTCCTGTCACAGGGCTCAGGCCCGGCTCAGGCACGTCGCGCCCTGTCGGTTCCGAGACCGGACTCACCCCTACTTGCGCAGCGCCGCGATCAGCTCGTCCTTGTCCATGTCGCTGCGGCCCTCGATGTCGAGCTCCTGCGCCCGGTCATAGAGCTCCTCCTTTGTCCAGTCCTCATAGGGCGGCTGCTTGCCACCCTTCTTCGACGGCTGCTGCTCGTCATTGGCCTGGGCATTGGCGATCCGGGCGGCCTTTTCCTTTGACGCACCATCGTCGCGCAGCGATTGATAGGTCTCTTCGTCCTTGATGCTGGGGTTGGGCATGACCCTGCTCCTTTCCGTTGCACGTTCCCGCGAGGCCAGGGGTGCGGACACGCCGCGCCATATTGCGCCGCGACCGGGCAGGCTCTATACGCGCGCCATGCTTGACGTGACGCCAAACCGCCCTGACCTGCCCCGGGAAATAGCCCGGCGGCGCACCTTTGCCATCATTTCGCACCCCGACGCCGGCAAGACCACGCTGACCGAGAAATTCCTGCTCTACGGCGGTGCGATCCAGATGGCCGGACAGGTGCGCGCCAAGGGCGAGGCACGGCGCACGCGCTCGGATTTCATGCAGATGGAGAAGGACCGCGGCATCTCGGTCTCGGCCTCGGCCATGTCGTTCGATTACAAGACCTTCCGCTTCAACCTCGTCGACACGCCGGGCCACTCGGATTTCTCCGAGGACACCTATCGCACGCTGACCGCGGTCGATGCGGCGGTGATGGTGATCGACGGCGCCAAGGGGGTGGAAAGCCAGACCCAGAAGCTGTTCGAGGTCTGCCGGCTGCGCGACCTGCCGATCCTGACCTTCTGCAACAAGATGGACCGCGAGAGCCGCGAGACCTTCGAGATCATCGACGAGATCCAGGAGAACCTGGCGATCGACGTCACCCCTGCGAGCTGGCCGATCGGCGTCGGGCGCGATTTCATCGGCTGCTACGACCTGATCAACGACCGGCTCGAGCTGATGGACCGCGCCGACCGCAACAAGGTGGCTGCATCGATCGAGATCAAGGGGCTGGACGATCCGCTTCTGGCCAAGCACGTGCCGGCCGAGCTGCTCGAGCCGTTCCTCGAAGAGGTCGAGATGGCGCGTGAACTGCTGCCCAAGCTCGACCCGCAGGCGGTGCTCGAAGGCCATATGACACCGATCTGGTTCGGCTCGGCGATCAACTCCTTCGGCGTCAAGGAGCTGATGGAAGGCATCGGGACGTATGGTCCCGAACCTCAGCCGCAACGCGCCACCCCGCGCGAGATTTCGCCCGAGGAAACAAAGGTTTCCGGCTTTGTCTTCAAGGTTCAGGCGAACATGGACCCCAAGCACCGCGACCGGGTGGCCTTTTTGCGGATGGCCAGCGGGCATTTCAAGCGCGGCATGAAGCTGACCCATGTGCGCACCAAGAAACCGATGGCGGTGTCGAACCCGGTGCTGTTTCTCGCCTCGGACCGCGAACTGGCGGAAGAGGCCTGGGCCGGCGACATCATCGGCATTCCCAACCACGGCCAGCTGCGCATCGGCGATACGCTGACCGAGGGCGAGGCGCTGCGCGTCACCGGCATCCCGTCCTTCGCGCCAGAGCTGCTGCAGACCTGCCGCGCCGGCGATCCGATGAAGGCCAAGCATCTGGAGAAGGCGCTGATGCAATTCGCCGAGGAAGGCGCGGCCAAGGTGTTCAAACCCTCCTTCGGCTCGGGCTTCATCGTCGGCGTCGTCGGCGCGCTCCAGTTCGAGGTCCTCGCCAGCCGGATCGAGCTGGAATACGGCCTGCCGGTGCGCTTCGAGCCGTCGCAGTTCACGTCGGCGCGCTGGGTGCAGGGCGACAAGCTGGCGGTCGACAAGTTCACCAATGCCAACAAGCAGCACATCGCCCACGACAATGACGGCGACATCGTTTATCTCACGCGTTTGCAGTGGGATATCGACCGGATCGAACGCGATTACCCAGAGGTCACGCTGACCGCGACCAAGGAGATGATGGTCTGATCTCCGTATTTCCCTGTCGGGTTTAACCTTGTTTTAACCTGCCGCGGCCAGGATCGCGGCAGGTCCGATGAAACAGGCCGGGGCCGGGTCTGCGGCAATTGCAATACGCCCCTCAAACCTGCAAAGTCGCCTCATGAATGACACGTTGCACCCCGACCGCATGCCCGACCCAAGCGCTGAGCGCAGCCCGACCTATGACGATGGCATCGACGGCGTGCTGGCCCAGATGGAGGCCCGCCGCGAACCGCTGAAATTCTCCAAGCGCGAGCGCCTGCCGGGGCTCGACGTGGATTTCGCGCCGCTCAAGGCGCACTTGGTGCCGCCGCCGGCAGACGACCCGCTGCGCGCCGCACCGGTGCGCTCGTCGAACCGGCGCAAACTGCTGGAGATCCGCGAGGAGCTTGCCGGGCGCTCCGAGCTTTGCGCGCTGCACGGGCTGTTGATCGCGCATCTGCGCAAATCCGGCCAGCCCGAACACACCGCGGCGCTGTTCCACCGGATCTGGGCCGAGGAGCATGACCACCTGCTGGACCAGCTCGATCCGCGCTGGCTGGTCTCGGCGCTGACCACCTTTGGCGATCACGGCCAGACCGAAGTGCAGCGCCGCGTCGGCCAGGCGATGACGGTGCTCTTCGGCACGATGAAGCTCTACGAGAGCGAGCGCCGCTATTCCGGCCTCTCGGCCGACCGGCCCTTCGCGCTTACCGGCAAGGATCGCGGGCCGCTGCCGCTCGAGATGGATGCCTTCCACCTGCCGGCCGGCGGGCTCGACGTGAACATGCTGGGCCGGCTCTGGATCGATGCCGGCGAGGATGACGTGCTGCGGCCCTTGGCGCGCCACCTGCTCGACCTGCTGATCCACGATCCGCGCACCGTGTTCCGCCGCCTGCGGATCATGCGCAAGCGCAAGGAGCGCCGTGACGCCGCCCAGACTGCCGACCAGGCCGCCGACACGGACAGCCCCGAGGCGAAGATCACCGCGCCGGTCCCCCATGTGCCGCCGCGCCGTGGCCCCCTGCCCACTTGGGGCGTGGTCTGCACCACCCATGCGCCGCTGGCCGAGATCCAGCGGTTCGCCGCGCATTACCTGCATCTCGGCGCCAGCCGCGTCACCCTTTATCTCGACAGCCCGGCGCCAGAGGTCGGCGCCTTTTTCGCCGGTCACGCCGCGATCGAGGTGATCACCTGCGACGCCGATTTCTGGCAGACCGCTGGCAAGCGCCGCCCCGAGGCGCATCAGCTGAGGCAGGCCCACAACGCCACCCAGGCCTATCGCGCCTCCGAGCTCGATTTCCTCGGCCATTTCGACACCGACGAGTTTCTGCTTCCAGAGGTCGAGGTGGCCCGCGGCCTGCGATTCATGCCGGAGAATTGCGCCCAGGCCCGGGTGCGCCCGGTAGAGCTTCTGGCCGCCCAGGACGGACCGCCACGGCATTTCAAGCGCAGCCACCGGCAGGCCGGCGTTCCACGCGCGGCGCTGAGCGAGATCTACCCCAATTACGGCGCCTATCTCACCGGCGGTTTCGTCAGCCACACCAGCGGCAAGGTCTTTGCCCGCACCCGTCTGGCCGATGTCCGGTTTGGCATCCACGGGCTGCGCCTTGACGGTATGGCGGTGGGCAACGAGGCCGACCTGCCGCGGATGAAACTGGCGCACTGCCATGCCGCCAGCTTCGACCATTTTCGCGACCGGGTGAGGTTCCGCCTGACCCGCGGCTCCTATCGCAAGCCGGAGGACGACGATGCGATGCGGCTGGGCGATGTGCTCGATTTCGTGCTCGACACCGAGGGCGACGCCGGACTGCGCCATTTCTTCGACGAGGTCTGCAGCGACAGCGCCGCCCTGCGCGAGCGGCTGGCGCGCCACGACATGCTGGTAACGCAGGAGCTCGACCTCGACGCCAGGGTCCGCGAGGTCTTTGGCCCCCGCGCCACCGCCGCCGGCGCCGCATGACCCGCTGGGGCATCGTCTCGACAATCAAGGCGCCCGAGCGCGACATCCTGAACTTCGCCGCCTACCACCTCGAGCGCGGTGCGCATCGGCTCTACATCTACCTCGACGCGCCGGAGCCTGCGGTGATCGCCCGGCTCAAGGCGCATCCGAAGATAAAGGTGGTGGCCTGCGACGACACCTGGTGGGCCAAGCGCAAAGGCCGGCCCGAGAAGCACCAGTCGCGCCAGTTCCTCAACGCCCGCCACGCCTATAACCGCAAGATCGAGGTCGACTGGCTGGCGCATATCGACGTCGACGAATTCCTCTGGCCGCAACGTCCGATTGCCGAGCAACTCTCGGATCTGCCGGAGAGCTGCCTTTGCGCCCGCGTCCGCCCGATCGAGGCGCTGGCCCCCGCCCCGGGCGAGAACCCGTCCGAGACAAGCTTCAAGGCCTTCCACCTCGCCCCCGCCGAACGCCAGGATGCTGCCGAACGGGTCTTTCCCACCTATGGCCGCCACCTCAGCGGCGGTTTCCTCAGCCATGTCGCCGGCAAGCTGTTCTATCGCACCGGCATCGACGGGCTGCGGGCCAAGATCCACAATATCGAGGTACAGGGCGCGCAGAACCCCGGCGAAGTGGCGTTGTCCGAGACCGAGCTCTGCCACATGCATGCGCAAAGCTGGCAGGATTGGCAGACCACCTATCGCTACCGCATGGCCAAGGGCTCCTACCGCGCCGAGCTCAAGCCGCAGGTCAACCGCGCCGCCGGCGGGCTGAGCCTGCACGACCTCTTCACCGAGATCGAATCCCACGACGGCGCGGCCGGGTTGCGCGCCTTCTACGACGAGATCTGCGTCGCCACGCCGGCGCTCTGCGACCGTCTTGCCATCGAAGGCCTGCTGCGACGCTACGACCTGGCGCTCGACGCGGCGCGCGAAAGCCAGTTTCCCGGCTCTTGAAACGCGGAAAACCGGCCCCATCTGTCACAATGCCGCGACAATCGGCCCAATTCGTGCCGATTGTTCACGCTGCATTGCAGCATGATTGACCGCGCGCCTTTTGCAGGTTAGAAGCCCCGCGCGGGGATCATGCTGCGAAAACGCAGGGCCATACGGGCCTCCCTGAAAATACGTGCGGGCCAGAGGTGTCCGTAAACAACGGACACACATGACGAAATTTTCTGATCTCGATCTGAACCCGAAAGTCCTCAAGGCCGTCGAAGAAGCCGGTTACGAGACCCCCACGCCGATTCAGGCGGGCGCCATCCCGGCCGCGCTGCAAGGCCGCGACGTGCTGGGCATCGCCCAGACCGGCACCGGCAAGACCGCCAGCTTCACCCTGCCGATGATCCACATGCTGGCGCGCGGCCGCGCCCGCGCCCGGATGCCGCGCAGCCTGGTGCTCTGCCCGACCCGCGAACTGGCCGCCCAGGTGGCCGAGAACTTCGACACCTATGCCAAGCACGTCAAGCTGACCAAGGCGCTGCTGATCGGCGGCGTCTCGTTCAAGGAGCAGGACCTGCTGATCGACAAGGGCGTCGACGTCCTGATCGCCACTCCCGGCCGGCTGCTCGACCATTTCGAACGCGGCAAGCTCCTGCTCACCGGCGTGCAGGTGATGGTGGTGGACGAGGCTGACCGGATGCTCGACATGGGCTTCATCCCCGACATCGAGCGCATCTTCTCGCTGACGCCGTTCACCCGCCAGACGCTGTTCTTCTCGGCCACCATGGCGCCCGAGATCGAACGCATCACCAACACCTTCCTGTCGAACCCCGAGCGCATCGAAGTGGCCCGCCAGGCCACCGCGTCCGAGACGATCGAACAGGGCGTGGTGATGTTCAAGGCGTCGCGCCGCGACCGCGAAGGCAGCGAGAAACGCAAGGTCCTGCGCGCGCTGATCGAGGCCGAGGGCGAGAAATGCACCAACGCCATCGTCTTCTGCAACCGCAAGACGGATGTGGATATCACCGCGAAATCGCTGAAGAAATACGGCATGGACGCGGCGCCGATCCATGGCGATCTCGACCAGTCGCAGCGCACCCGGACGCTCGATGCCTTCCGCAACAACGAGCTCAAGATCCTGGTCGCCTCCGATGTGGCCGCGCGCGGCCTCGACGTGCCTTCGGTGAGCCACGTGTTCAACTTCGACGTGCCCAGCCATGCCGAGGATTACGTGCACCGCATCGGCCGCACCGGCCGTGCCGGCCGCGATGGCAAGACGCTGATGATCTGCGTGCCGAAGGATGAAAAGAACTTCGACGCGATCGAGAAGCTGCTGCAGAAAGACATCCCCCGCGTCGAGAACCCTCTGAAATCCGAGGAAAATCCGGACCGCGCTCAGTCCGACGAAACCCCCGAGGCCGAGGCCGCGCCCAAGCCCGAACGGCGCAGCCGCAAGCCGCGCGCTGAGCGTGCAGAGCGCCCGGAACGCCAAGAGCGTGCAGAGCGCCCCGAGCCCGCAGAGCGCCCCGAGCCCAAGGAAACCGCCGCAGCAGCCCCCGAGCCGCAGGAACGTCCCCAGCGCTCGGAGCGTCCCGAACGCAGCGAGGCCCCGAAGCCGCAGGAGAAACCGGCGCGTGGCCGGGGAGGCCGTGGCCGCTCCGGTGGTGGTGACAGCAAGGTGGTGGGCATGGGCGATCACATGCCGCAGTTCATCGCGCTCAGCTTCGACGAGCGCCGCGCCAGCTGACGGAAAAAAGGCGGGGTCTCACCCCGCCTTTCGCATTTCAGCGCTGACAGACCTCAGACCAGCTTGGCGTCCAGCGTGATCTCGGCATTCAGCAGCTTCGAGATCGGGCAGCCGTCCTTGGCGGTATTGGCCGCCTTCATGAACTCTTCCTCGCTCGCGCCGGGCACCTTGGCCTCAAGCACGAGATGCGATGCCGTCACCGCGAATCCGCCGTCCTTTTGCTCCAGCGACACCGTCGCCTTGGTCGAGATGTCATCGGCGGTAAACCCCGCCTCGCCGAGAATCATCGACAGCGCCATCGAGTAGCAGCTGGCATGCGCCGCCGCGATCAGCTCTTCCGGGTTGGAGCCCGTCTCGCCCTCGAACCGCTTGTTGAAGCCGTAGTTGACCTTGTCCAGCACGCCCGACTCGGTCGAAACCGTGCCGCTGCCGTCCTTCAGGCCACCTGTCCAATTCGCGGAACCGGATTTCTTGATCATGGATGCTCTCCCTTGTCTGGTTGCACGGCCCTCTGGCCGCTCTTCCCAGACAATAGAGCGTCCCGCCGCGCTTGCACCCTAGAACCGCGAATAATTTCGCCCGAACCCGACCGACGCGCAGGTCCCCTGCTTCTTCTCGCCGGAAATCCTCACGTCGCTCCGGGGCAGAGCCCCCGGCGCCTTTGACACGCGCAGACGTGGCGAAATCAGCTCAGCCGGCTGACGATCACGGTCACTTCCGGCTTTTTGCCGATCTCGTTCATCGTGGAGTTGCGGGTGATCCGCCGCATGTCCTCGTCGAGCTTGTCGTCATCGCGCAACGTCTTGTCGGCGGCGCGACCGAGGTATTGCGACAGGTCCTCTTCCAGCACATCGACCAGCGGCGCGTTGCTGCGGCCGATCTCCGGCAGGCCCATGACCTCGCACCAGGGGTTGCCCAGCGGTTCATCCTCCTCGTCGAGGATCACCGTCACCACCACATGACCGTTCAGCGCCATGCGGATCCGGTCGCGGATGATGCCGTCCATCGCGCCAACCTGGATGCCGCCATCGAGATAGACCCGACCGGTCTCGACAAAGCCCGCCACTTCAGGCCGGTTGCCCGAGAGGTTGAGCATGGTGCCATTGATCGCCAGCGCCGCCGCCCGGCCCTTGCGCTGGGTCAGCTTGACGTGTTCGCGCAGGTGGCGGTGCTCGCCATGCATTGGAATCACCATCTGCGGCTGGACGATGTCCTGCATCCGCTCGAGATCGGGGCGGTTGGCATGGCCTGAAACGTGATAGAGCCCCGAGCTGTCGTCGACCACGTCGACGCCTTTCTCGGAGAGCTGGTTCATGATCCGGATCACGCCCTTCTCGTTTCCGGGGATGGTCTTGGAGGAGAACAGGAACAGGTCACCCTCCTTCAGCTCCAGCCCGTTGTACTTGCCGCGCGCCAGCTGGGCGCTCGCCGCCCGGCGCTCGCCCTGACTGCCGGTGACCAGCAGCATCAGGTTCTCGCGCGGGATCTGGCTCGCCTCTTCCGGCGGCACCACCTTGGGGAAATCGCTCAGCACGCCGGTCTCGATCGAAGCCTCGATCATCCGCCGCATCGCCCGCCCCAGCAGCACGATCGACCGCCCGGCCCGCTGGCCGGCCTCGGCCAGGGTCTTCACCCGGGCCACGTTCGAGGCGAATGTCGTGGCGCAGACCAGCCCGGCGGCGCCGGCCACCAAGGTCTCGATCTCGGGGCCGACGGTCACTTCCGAACGGCCGGCATGCTGCGAGAACACATTGGTCGAATCGCAGACCAGTGCCTTGACGCCGGGCTTGGCCACCTCGGCCCAGAGCGCCGGGTCAAAGGCCTCGCCCACAACCGGGGTCTCGTCGAGCTTGAAGTCACCGGTGTGCAGAACGCGGCCCTGCGGCGTGTCGATCACCAGGCCAGAGCTCTCCGGGATCGAGTGCGAGATCGGCAGAAAGCCCACCTTGAAGGGCCCCGCCTGTACCGTTTCGGGCCAGGCAGAGACGGTCTTGACCGTGCTTTCGGGCAGGCCCTTCTCGTCCATCTTGCGCCGAGCGATATTGGCGGTGAAGGCGCGGGCATAGACCGGCGCGCCGAGGCGTTCCCAGAACTGGTGGATGGCGCCGACATGGTCTTCGTGGGCATGGGTGACAAAGATCGCCTCGAGCCGGTCGCGGCGCTCGATCAGCCAGGTCATGTCGGGAAAGATCAGATCGACCCCGGGCGTGCCGTCCATGTCAGGGAAAGTCACCCCCAGGTCGACGAGGATCAGGCGCTCCTTGTCCTCGGGCCCGTAGCCATAGACATAGGCATTCATGCCGATTTCGCCAGCCCCGCCAAGCGGCAGGTAGATGATGCGTTCACTGCTCATGGGCAATCCCGTTTTCCTTGTTGTAGGCATGGATCACCGTCAGCCCATGCATCGTCAAATCGTCTTCGATGGTGTCAAATAGCATGTCCCCCTGTGCGAACAAGGGCGCAAGCCCGCCTGTGCCGATGATCCGCATCGGACGGGCATATTCTGCACGGATCCGCTCGGTTATGCCGGTCACCAGACCGACATAGCCCCAGAACACGCCGGACTGGATGCATTGCACCGTATTGGTGCCGATCACCTTCTCGGGCTGGCTGATGTCCACATGCGGCAGTGCCGCCGCCCCCATGTGCAGCGCCTCGAGGCTGAGGTTCACCCCCGGCGCGATCACCCCGCCGACATAGGCGCCATCCTCGGCCACCACGTCGAAGGTGGTGGCAGTGCCGAAATCCACCACGATCAGGTCGCCGCCATGGCGATCGAAGGCACCGGCGGAATTGACCAGCCGGTCCGGCCCCACCGCGGTGCCGGCATCGACCCGCGGCTGGATCGGCAGGGCGCACTCGGGCTTGCCCACCACCAGCGGCCGGCAACCGAAGAACCGGTCGGCAAAGACCCGAAGGTTGAACACCACCCGCGGCACGGTGGACGAGATGATCACATCGGTGATGTCGGTGTCGATGCGGTAATGCTTGATCAGCGTCGAGTACCAGGTGAAATAGGCATCCGCCGTGCGTGCGTGATGGGTCGAGGTGCGCAGGGTGCAGACAAAGCGCGCGCCGTCCCAGATCGCGAACACGGTGTTGGTATTGCCGCAATCAATGCAGAGCAGCATCGTGCACCTCCCCTTCAGAAAAATACATCCGCCGCCGGGATGGCGACACGGGATTTCGCCGTCTGCAGCACCAGGTTGCCGGTGGCGTCGACATCGGTGAAGGTGCCGGTGGTCTCGGTCTTGCCGGTGCGTGCGGTGATCACCTCGCCGAGCCGCGCCGCCCGCGCCAGCCAGGCCTCGCGGATCGGGGCAAAGCCGTAGGTGGCAAAAGCCGCCTCGTGCCGGGCAAAGGCCGCCGCCAGCGGCACAAGGAATTCTTCCGGCGTCACCGCCGCCCCGGTCTCTGACAGCAGCGACACCGGTCGCAGCGCCCGTGCCTCCACCGCGCCGGGATCGGGCGCCGCGGTGAGGTTGATGCCGATGCCGATCGCCAGCAGGCCGGGCTTCGGGCTCTCCAACAGGATGCCCGCCACCTTGCCGCCATTGAGCAACACGTCGTTGGGCCACTTCAACGCAAAGCTCTCGGCTCGCCCGGTCACCGCGACAAACGCGTCATAAAGCGCCAGCGAGGCCACGAAGGACCGCAACGCCGCCTGCTGCGGCGGGCCCTCGGGCCGCAGCACCAGCGTCGCCGAGAAATTGCCGGCGGTGTCAGCCCAGGGCCGCCCGCGCCGCCCGCGCCCGGCGGTCTGTCGCAAGGCGAGGATCCACTCCGGCCCCGCCAGCCCTTGGGCAATCCGCGCGGCCTCGGCATTGGTGCTGTCCACCTCCGCCAGAACCCTGCGGCCATAGCCCTCCGGCCAGCCATTCTGCGCCAGCGCCTGCTTCATCTTGCCGGGCGTCCGCCTGTTCGCAGGCGAAACGCTCCCTCGGAGCGTTTCCGGGAGGCCTGCTCAACCCCCGCCGGAGGCCTCCGACAGAAGCCACCGAGCTCACACGGTTCAGTTGACAAGCGTCGCCGCCGCAGCCTCTGCCACGGTCTCGAGCCCGAAAAAGTTGACCACGCCCAGAAGCATCACCGCCGCGGACGCCATCAGGAAGCCGTAGAGGATCGGCGAGCCGCCCTTGTCGAGCGCGTCGTCGTTTTCCTGACCGAAGTACATGTAGAAGACGATCCGCAGGTAGTAGAACGCGCCGATCACCGAGGCGATCACGCCCGCCACCGCCAGCCACACGAGGTCGCCCTCGACCGCGGCGCGCAGCACGTATAGCTTGCCGAAGAAGCCGAGGAACGGCGGCACGCCGGCCAGCGAGAACAGCAGGAACAGCATCGCCAGCGCCTTGCCCGGCTCGCGTTTCGAATAGAGGTGCAGGCTGTCGATCGAGACCACCGGCGCGCCGTCCTTGGACATCGACATGATGAAGGCAAAGGTGCCGACGTTCATGGTGACGTAGATCGCCATGTAGATCAGCATCGCCTGCACGCCGAACACCGTGCCGGACGCCAGCCCCATCAGCGCATAGCCCATGTGGGCAATCGAGGAATAGGCCATCAGCCGCTTGATGTTGGTCTGGCCGATCGCCGCGATCGCACCAAGGAACATCGACAAGAGCGACAGGAGGGCGAGGATTTGCTGCCAGTCGCCGGTGATGCCGCCAAAGGCGTCATGCAGGACCCGCGCAAAGAGCGCCATGGCCGCGATCTTGGGCGCAGTGGCAAAGAAGGCGGTGACCGGCGTCGGCGAGCCTTCGTAGACATCCGGCGTCCACATGTGGAATGGCACCGCCGAGACCTTAAAGGCCAGCCCCGAGATCAGGAACACCAGCCCAAACAGCAGCCCGAGCGAGACCTCGCCGGAGGCCGCGAGGATCACACCCTCGAACTGCGTGGTGCCGGCAAAGCCGTAGACCAGCGAGGCGCCATAGAGCAGCAGCCCCGAGGACAGCGCGCCGAGCACGAAGTATTTGAGCCCCGCCTCGGTCGACTTGATGCTGTCGCGGCGCAGGGCGGCAACGACATAGAGCGCCAGAGATTGCAGTTCGAGCCCCATGTAAAGCGCCATCAGGTCGCCGGCCGAGACCATCATCATCATGCCGACGGTCGCCAGAGCGATCAGCAGCGGGTACTCGAACTTGAGGATCGAGCGCGCCGGCTTGTAGCCCTGGCTCATCGCCAGCACCGCCGCTGCCGAGAGCAGGATCATCACCTTGGCAAAGCGCGCAAAGCTGTCGTCGATGAACATGCCATGGAAGGCGGTGACCGTGGTGCCGCCGCTGGTGGCGATATAGAAGGCCAGCGCCACGAAGACCGCGGCGGTGATCCATGTCAGCAGCCCCGCCAGCTCGTCCTTGGCGGTATAGACCGCCGCCAGCAGTGCCAGCATCGCGTAAACCGCCAGCACGATCTCTGGAAGGATGACGCTCAGATCAGCCTGAATCATGGTGCGGCTCCTTAATGCCCGGCCACCTGGACCGCATCATCCGATGCGGCCAGGGCCGTCTGATAGTTGGATACGAGCGCCTCGACCGAGGGCCCGATGATATCTGTGACCAGCGCCGGATAGACGCCCAGCAGGATCGTCATCACCACCAGCGGCGCAAAGATCGCGCGTTCGCGGCGGGTCATGTCGGTGATGGTGCGCAGGCTTTCCTTGATCAGGTCGCCGAACACCACCCGGCGATAGAGCCAGAGCGCATAGCCGGCCGAGAGGATCACGCCAGAGGTGGCAACCGCGGCAACCCAGGTGTTGGCCTGGAACATGCCCATCAGCGTCAGGAATTCGCCGACAAAGCCGGAGGTGCCCGG
This sequence comes from Marinovum sp., assembly GCF_034669705.1. Lineage (GTDB taxonomy): Bacteria > Pseudomonadota > Alphaproteobacteria > Rhodobacterales > Rhodobacteraceae > Marinovum. The sequence goes on along the minus strand of NZ_JAXMOR010000001.1, from coordinate 200,236 downwards.
CAGGCCGACATTGGCCATGGTGAACAGCATGAAGATCAGCGCATAGGCCGGCATCCGGTTCACCAGCCCGCCATAGGCGTCGATGTCGCGGGTGTGCATCCGGTCATAGATCACGCCGACGCAGAGGAAGAGCGCCCCCGAGATGAACCCGTGCGAGATCATCTGAAAGATGGCGCCGTCGATGCCCTGCTGGTTGGCCGAGAAGATGCCGGCGGTGACATAACCCATGTGCGCGACGGACGAATAGGCGATCAGCTTCTTCATGTCCTCCTGCACCAGCGCCACCAGCGAGGTGTAGACGATGGCGATGGCCGACATCCACAGCACCAGCGGCGCCAGAACATCCGCCCCCACCGGGAACATCGGCAGGCTGAAGCGCAGGAAGCCGTAGCCGCCCATCTTCAAGAGGATCGCCGCCAGCACCACCGAGCCGGCCGTCGGCGCCTGAACGTGCGCATCCGGCAGCCAGGTGTGCACCGGCCACATCGGCATCTTGACCGCAAAGCTGGCAAAGAACGCCAGGAACATCAGCGTCTGCGCCCCACCCACAACATGGATGCCCAGCAGAGAGAAGCTCTCGGAGCCGAATTCGTGGTTCATCAGCGTCGGGATATCGGTGGTGCCGGCCTGGACGAACATGACGACCATGGCCACCAGCATCAGCACCGAGCCGATGAAGGTGTAGAGGAAGAACTTGAACGAGGCGTAGATCCGGTTCTTGCCGCCCCAGATGCCGATGATCAGGAACATCGGGATCAGCCCGGCCTCGAAGAACAGGTAGAACAGCACGATGTCGAGCGCCATGAAGACGCCGAGCATCAGCGTCTCCAGCACCAGAAAGGCGATCATGTATTCCTTGACCCTGACACTGATGTTCCAGCTGGCCGCGATGCAGAGCGGCATGATGAAGGTGGTCAGCAGGACAAACAGCACCGAGATGCCGTCGACGCCCATCTTGTACTTCAACCCGAGCAGCCAGTCGGCCTCTTCGACGAACTGGAAACCGGTGTCGTTCGGGTCGAACTGCGCAAGAATGAAGAGCGAGATCAGGAAGGTCGCCCCGGTGGCGATCAGCGCCAGCCACTTGGCATTGCGGTTCGCCGCCGCGTCGTCGCCGCGCAAGAAAACGCCGAGGATCAGCGCGCCAAGAGCCGGGATGAAGGTGACAATGGAAAGCAGGTTGTCCATCAGTGCGCTCCTGTGCCGATGGTCATCCAGGTGATCAGAAGCGCGAGGCCGATCACCATGGCAAAGGCGTAGCTGAAGATGTAGCCGGACTGGAACCGCCCGGCGAGACGGGTGAAGAACGGGATCACGCCCATCGAGACGCCGTTGATCGTGCCGTCGATCGTGTTCTCGTCGCCGCGCTTCCACAGGAAGCGGCCGATTGCCTTGGCGGGCTGGACGAAGAGGAAGTCATAGGCCTCGTCGAAGTACCACTTGTTGAGCAGGAAGAGGTAAAGCGGCCGCTGCTGCTCGGCCAGCCGGGCCGGCAGCGCCGGGTTGAGGATGTAGAACCAGAAAGCCACCCCAAAGCCGATCAGCATGGCGACGAAGGGCGAAACCTTGACCCAGACCGGCGCATGGTGCGCCTCATCCATCACGTGGTTGTCGGGCGACATGTAGATCGCGCCCTTGGGTGCCTGCCCCGCCGCGACCGCATGGTCGTCGTCGGTGGGCATGGCGTCATCGGCCCCGGCGCTCTCGACACCGTGGTCGGTATCGGTGACCGCATCCTCGGTCAGCGCATCGGCCACGCCTTCGCCATCGCCCTCGGCCGCCTCGCGGGTTGCGGCCCCGATGCCTTCGCCGTGGTCGCCGCCCGCCTCGGGGGCATGGGCCGCGTCCTCATGGCCGGCCTCGACATGGTGATCTGGAATGCCGAAGAAGCGGTTGACCTGTGAGTGATCGCCAAAGAACGAGCCATACCAGATCATCCCCGCCAGCACCGAGCCCAACGCCAGCACGCCGAGCGGCACCAGCATGACGGTCGGGCTTTCATGGGCGTGCTCGTGGGTGTGCTTGTCGCCACGCTGTTTGCCGTAGAAGGTCAGGAACATCAGCCGCCAGCTGTAGAAGCTGGTGAACAGCGCCGCGACGACCAGCGCCCAGAAGGCAAAGCCGCCCTGGGTGCCGGCCCAAGCGCTCTCGATCACCGCGTCCTTGGAAAGGAAGCCGGCGAAGCCGATATGGGTCAGCGGAATGCCGACGCCGGTGATCGCCAGCGTGCCGATCATCATCGCGCCAAAGGTATAGGGGATCTTCTTGCGCAGGTTGCCATAGTTCCGCATGTCCTGCTCGTGGTGCATCGCGTGGATCACCGAGCCGGCGCCGAGAAACAGCATCGCCTTGAAGAAGGCATGGGTGAACAGGTGGAACATCGCCACCGAGTAGACCCCGACGCCGGCGGCAACGAACATGTAGCCGAGCTGGCTCATGGTCGAATAGGCGATGACGCGCTTGATGTCGTTCTGCACCAATCCAATCGTTGCGGCGACAAAGGCGGTCGCGGCGCCGAGGAAGGTGATGAAACCGGTGGCCTCCGGCGCATATTCCATCAGCGGCGACATGCGGCAGACGAGAAAGACGCCGGCGGTGACCATGGTCGCGGCGTGGATCAGCGCCGAGACCGGCGTCGGGCCTTCCATCGCATCCGGCAGCCAGGTGTGCAGGAAGAGCTGCGCCGATTTGCCCATCGCGCCGATGAACAGCAGAAAGGCGATCAGGTTGGCGGCGTTCCACTCGGTCCAGAGGAAGGTGAGCTGGGTCTCGGCCATTTCTGGCGCGGCAGCAAAGATATCATCAAAGCGGATCGAGTCGGTCAGGAAGAACAGCGCGAAGATGCCGAGCGCAAAGCCGAAATCGCCGACCCGGTTGACCACGAAGGCCTTGATCGCGGCGGCATTGGCCGAAGGTTTGCGGTAATAGAACCCGATCAGCAGGTAGGAGGCGACCCCGACGCCCTCCCAGCCAAAGAACATCTGGACGAGGTTGTCGGAGGTCACCAGCATCAGCATGGCGAAGGTGAAGAACGACAGGTAGGCAAAGAAGCGCGGCTTGTAGGTCTCGCCCTCCTTCCACTGCGGATCATGCGCCATGTAGCCGAAGCTGTAGAGGTGAACGAGCGCCGAGACCGTGGTGACCACGATCAGCATGATCGAGGTCAGCCGGTCGAGCCGGATCGACCAGTCGGTCGAGAGCGAGCCGCTCTCGATCCAGCGCATGATCTGGATGTGCTGGGTCTCGGCCCCGTGGGTCAAGAAGACGATCCAGGAGAAGGCGCAGGCGGTGAACAGCAGCCCGGTGCTGATCCACATGGCGCCGCGTTCGCCGATCAGCTTCCAGCCGAAGCCTGCGATCAGCGCACCCACCAGCGGGGCAAAGAGGATGATGCTTTCCATGGCCCTAGCCCTTCATCACGTTGACGTCTTCCACGGCGATGGTGCCGCGGTTGCGGAAGAAGCAGACGAGGATGGCCAGCCCGATGGCCGCCTCCGCCGCCGCCACGGTAAGGACGAAGAGGGTGAACACCTGCCCCACCAGATCGCCGAGATAGGCAGAGAAGGCGACGAAGTTGATATTGACCGCCAAGAGCATCAGCTCGATCGACATCAACAGGATGATCACGTTCTTGCGGTTCAGGAAGAGCCCGAAGATGCCGATGACAAACAGCACCGCGGCCACCGTCAGATAATGTTCAAGTCCGATCATGTCGTCCCTCTGGGCTTTGGCCCTGTTTTCGTCTTGTCCGTCCCGGGGCTGGCCCGGGTTTTCGTCTCGTCACGCCCCGGGCTGCCCCGGTCACCGTCCCGGGCTGTTTCCCCCGGCCGCCGTCCCGGACCTGATCCGGGACCTCTTCCTTCGCCTTCGCCCCGGCGGCCCCGGATCGGGGTCCGGGGCACGGTGTCGCCTGTCGAAGCCCCGCAAAGGGAAGCCTCGGATCAGGTCCGGGGCCGGGCCACGGCCTTACAAGCCCTGGCCCGGCTTCACGTCCTTCAACTCCATCGCCTTGGCCGGATCGCGATACATCTGCGCCAGCACGTTCTGCCGCTTGACGTCCTGGCGGTGGCGCAGGGTCAGCACGATCGCGCCGATCATCGCCACCAGAAGGATCAGACCCGCGAGCTGGAACAGCAGGAAGTAATGGTCATAGAGGATCACCCCCAGCGCATGGGTGTTGTGCATCTCCACCGGCGTCACATGGGCGCGCAGACCCGCCGCCGCCTCGGAGGACTCCCAGGCGCCGACCGCCATGCCGAACTGCATCACCAGGATCACCCCGATCAACAGCGCCAGCGGCATGTATTGCGCCATCTCGGCCTTGAGTTCGGCGAAATCCACGTCGAGCATCATCACCACGAAGAGGAACAGCACCGCCACCGCGCCGACGTAGACGATGATCAGCAGCATCGCCACGAACTCGGCCCCGAGCAGCACGAAGAGCCCCGCCGAGGACAGGAAGGCCAGGATCAGCCAGAGCACCGAATGCACCGGGTTGCGGGCGATCACGGTGAACAGCCCGCCTGCCAGCGTGCTGAGAGCGAAGAGGTAAAACGCGAAGACGGTCATGTATCGTCATCCTCTTTGTCGTCCATCACGTCGCGCGCGAGGTCCATCGCGCGGGTCATGGCGGGAAGGCCGGCGAACATCGACATCTGGGCGATGGTCTCGGCGATTTCATCCTTGGTGGCCCCGGCCTCCATGGCGTGGCGCACGGTCATTCGGAACGGCGTTTCCGCCTGCGCGCCCTGCATGGTCAGCCCGGCGAGGGTCAGCAGCAGCCGGGTCTTGGCGTCCAGCCCCTCCTTCGAGATGCCGCGGCCGAAGGCCATCTCCATCATTTCCTTGGGCATGGTCGGCCAGAGCGCCTCGTAGCCCTTGGGCGAAAAGGTCTCGAGCGCCGGGTTGAAGGCCTTGGCCATCTCCTGGGCCTGCTCCATCATCAGCTCGAAGGGGGTTTTTCCTGTGCTCATCGGTAGGGCGCGTCCACGGCGAGATTGGCGGCGATCTCGGCTTCCCAGCGGTCGCCGTTCGCCAGGAGCTTGGCCTTGTCGTAGAACAGCTCCTCGCGGGTCTCGGTGGCGAACTCGAAGTTCGGCCCCTCGACGATCGCATCGACCGGGCAGGCCTCCTGACAGAAGCCGCAGTAGATGCATTTGGTCATGTCGATGTCATAGCGCGTGGTGCGGCGCGAGCCGTCCTCGCGCGGTTCGGCATCGATGGTGATCGCCTGCGCCGGGCAGATCGCCTCGCAGAGCTTGCAGGCAATGCAGCGTTCCTCGCCGTTGGGATAGCGGCGCAGCACATGCTCGCCCCGGAACCGGGGGCTCAGCGGGCCTTTCTCATGCGGATAGTTCAGCGTCGCCTTGGGGGCGAAGAAATACTTCAGCCCGAGCTTGAAACCCTGAAAGAAATCGTTGAGCAGGAAGTACTTGGCCGCACGGCCATAGTCGATATCAGCCATCAGTCGTCCCCTTCGCCAGCATCATTTGCCGGCGGTGCGCCGGCCCCGGGCCGGCTGTTGCTCTCTGCGCCGGCGTCGGGCGCCGCGCCGTGCCGGGCCGCCCAGCGAAAGATCGCGGCGGCGACCTCGTTCTGCTGCGGCAGCGGGTTGCCGTCGTCGTCATAGTCGGGCAGCCCGCAGTCCTGCACCACGAAATCGGCCAGCGACACCATGTCGATGTATTTCGCGTCGAGAATTGCGTCTTTCAGATCAGACATCTCAGCCTCCCACGGTCCAGCGGGCATAAGCGCCCCAGAACCAGTCGAATTTCGCGGCAAAGGCCACGAAGACCACCCACACGAGGCTGAACGGCAGGAACACCTTCCAGCCCAGCCGCATCAGCTGGTCATAGCGGTAGCGCGGGGTGATCGCCTTCACCATCGCGAAGATGAAGAAGAAGAAGGCCATCTTCAGCACCATCCAGAACACCCCGTCGGGCAGGCCGGGAATGGGCGAGAGCCAGCCGCCGAAGAACAGCAGCGTGGTCAGCGCGCACATCAGGAAGATGGCGATATATTCACCGGCCATGAAGAGCAGGAACGGCGTCGCGGAATATTCCACCTGGTAGCCCGCCACCAGCTCGGACTCGGCCTCGGGCAGGTCGAAGGGCGGGCGGTTGGTCTCGGCCAGCGCCGAGATGAAGAACAGGAAGACCATCGGGAAATGCGGCAGCCAGTACCACGAGAAGAAGCCGAAGCGGCCGTCCTGTGCCTCGACGATATGGCCGAAGTTCATCGAGCCCGACGACAGGATCACCCCGATGATGATCAACCCGATCGAGACCTCGTAGGAGATCATCTGCGCCGCCGAGCGCAGCGAACCCAGGAACGGGTACTTCGAGTTCGACGCCCAGCCGCCCATGATCACGCCATAAACCTCGAGCGAGGACACCGCGAAGACATAGAGGATCGCTACGTTGATCTCCGACAGCACCCAGCCGTCCGAGAACGGGATCACCGCCCAGGCGATCACCGCGAGCACGAAAGACATCAGCGGCGCGAGGAAGAACACCGTCTTGTCGGCGCCGGCGGGCACCACCACTTCCTTGACCACGTATTTCAGCGCGTCGGCCACCGATTGCAGCAGCCCGAAGACGCCGACCACGTTGGGGCCGCGACGCATCTGCACGGCGGCCCAGATCTTGCGGTCGCCATAGACCAGGAACAGCAGCGAGATCATCACGAAGCCCAGCACCGCAAGGCACTGCGCAAGGATGGTGAGGCCAATTCCGAGCGGGGTCGTAATAAAGAATTCAGACATGGTCCCTCACACTGTCGGAATGCGTCTCTCGCGGCAATTCGCCACCACGACTTCGGCATCTATTGTCTTCAATCCATCGGGCAGCGCCGGCGAGATGGTGTAAACCGCATCCCCCCGCCAAAGGCCAGCCTCAACTTCCCGTGTCGTCCGCACGTGGCGGGCAAATCCGTAGCCGCGGATCAGCGCATATTGCGCCGCGGCGCATTCGGCATAGTCGGCCACGTCCTGCACATCCCGCGCGCCGGTCATCTCGACGTGGAAATTCACCAGATCGCCCTCGAGCAGCCGGGTCTCGATGCCCCGGTACTCGGGCTCGAACGGGATATCGCGCGCCGTCTCAGACATCTCGCAGCCGCCAAGCGCCATCACGGGCAGCAGTGCCGCCCGGAGCCATATCGGGATATGCGCGATCATTCAGCCGCAATTCGCTTCTCCGTCCGGGCCTTGTGGGCGGCGCTGAGCTCGGCCATCAGGGCGCTGGCCCGCGCAATCGGATTGGTCAGGTAGAAATCCGTGACCGCGCCGCGGAAGTCGGCCTCGCCCAATTTGCCCGCCTCCAGCGGCTGCCAGTCGTTCTCGGCGACCTCGTCGATCTTTTTCAGATGCGGCACCGCCTTGACCAGCGCCTGACGCAGCTGCGCGAGGCTGTCAAACGGCAGCTTGGCGCCCAGCTCGCCCGAGAGCGCCCGCAGGATCGCCCAGTTCTCCTTGGCCTCACCAGGCGCAAAGCTCGCCCGCAGGGCCAGCTGCGGCCGGCCCTCGGTGTTGACGAAGAGGCCGTTTTCCTCGGTATAGGCCGCGCCCGGCAGGATCACGTCGGCCCGATGCGCGCCGCGGTCGCCATGGCTGCCCTGGTAGATCACGAAGGGCCCCTCCCCGATCTCGATCTCGTCGGCCCCGAGGTTGTAGACCACATCGGCGCCGTCCAGGGCCGCCGTCATGCCGCCCTCGGTCACCGCGCCCACGTCCATCGCGCCGACACGGCCGGCGGCGCCGTGCAGCACCAGGAACTTGCTCTCGGTATGGGCGGCAAACTCCATCGCCTTGGCCAGCACCGCCGCGCCATCGGCCTCGCGCAGCGCGCCCTGGCCGATGATCACCAGCGTCTCGCGGCTGAGCGCGTCGGCGTTGTCGCCGTCCACCAGCTTCTGAAGCGCGGCGCGGTCGCTGCCGATGTGGAAATAGTCATAGGTCAGATCGACCGCCTCGCCGACCACGCCGACCTTGGCGCCGCGCGACCAGGCGCCGCGGATGCGGGCGTTGAGCACCGGGGCCTCGAGCGCCGGGTTGCAGCCGATCAGCATGATCGCGCCGGCGCTGTCGATATCCGCGATCGACGCGGTGCCGACATAGCCCGAGCGGTTGCCGGCCGGCAGATGCGCGCCATCGGTGCGGCATTCGACATGGCCGCCCTGCCCCTCGATCAGCGCCTTCAGCGCATAGGCGGCCTCGACCGGGGCCAGATCGCCTACCAGCCCCGCCGCCTTCTCGGCCCCTTTCAGGGCCTCCGCGGCCCGGCTCAGCGCCTCGGGCCAGGTCGCCGGGCGCAGCTTGCCGTTCTCGCGGATGTAGGGTTTGTCAAGACGTTGCCGGCGCAGCCCGTCCCAGACAAAGCGCGTCTTGTCGGAGATCCACTCCTCGTTCACGCCGTCATTGTTACGCGGCAGGATGCGCATCACTTCGCGGCCCTTGGTGTCGACCCGGATGCTCGATCCCAGCGCGTCCATCACGTCGATGGTCTCTGTCTTGGTCAGTTCCCACGGCCGGGCGGTGAAGGCATAGGGCTTCGACACCAGCGCGCCCACCGGGCAGAGGTCGATGATGTTGCCCTGCAGGTTGCTGTCCAGCGTCTCGCCGAGATAGGCAGTGATTTCGGCATCCTCGCCGCGCCCGGTTTGCCCCATCTGGGTGATGCCGGCCACCTCGGTGGTGAAACGCACGCAGCGGGTGCAGGAGATGCAGCGGGTCATGTGGGTCTCGACCAGCGGGCCGAGGTCGAGATCGTCAACCGCGCGCTTGGGCTCGCGGAAGCGCGAGAAGTCGACGCCATAGGCCATCGCCTGATCCTGCAGGTCGCATTCGCCGCCCTGATCGCAGATCGGGCAATCCAAGGGATGGTTGATCAGCAGGAACTCCATCACCCCCTCGCGGGCCTTCTTGACCATTGGCGAGTTGGTCTTGACCACCGGCGGCTGGCCCTCGGGGCCGGGGCGCAGGTCGCGCACCTGCATGGCGCAGGAGGCGGCGGGTTTCGGCGGGCCGCCCACCACCTCGACAAGGCACATGCGGCAGTTGCCGGCGATCGACAGGCGTTCGTGATAGCAGAACCGCGGCACTTCGATGCCGGCGACCTCGCAGGCCTGGATCAGGGTCATCGCCCCGTCCACTTCCACTTCCTTGCCGTCGATGATGATCTTCTTCAGGTCGCTCATGGCTCTCACTTCGCTTTCAGAAAGGCACCGATCTGGCTGCCCTTCTCGATCTCTTCACGTCCCAGCGCGCAATAGGTCTCGGGCTGGCCGCCGACCACGCCGCGCGCCTTCATATAGGCCGCGGCCTCGCCCTCAAGCCGCTTGCGCTCGGACTTGCTCTCGACGAACTCCTCGATCGCCTCGGCGCTGTAGCCCATGTCGCGGGCCTGCGCCTCAAGCGAGCGGATGAAGGACCATCCGGCAATCATCCGCGCACCCATCGTCGGGCAGGCAATGCGGATCTGATCGGCGATCATCACCGCGCGCAGGCCGTCGTTGATCGGCTTGACCGTCGCCAGGGACGGCAGTGCCAGCGCGGGGCCGGCCAGCGCGAGGAGCATCACGATACCAAAACGTTTCATGTCAGACACCGTCCTTTCAGCACGACCTTGTCACCGTCCATTGGCAGCACCTCTGCCTCTGGAGAGACCTCCCAGGCAATATCGGAGACGCCGAAATTGAGGATGCAATAGCGCGTCCCCTGATAGCGCACCGCTTCGCGCACGCCCGCGGCGCTGCGCGCGGCCGGGCCGGCGCTGGCAATGAAATCCCGCCGGTCGGATGTGTCGGCGGTCTCGGCCCTGCCGCGGAAATCGACGCCGTCGAAGGTGACGCTTTTCGAGGAAAAGAAATCCGTCACGCCGCCGCAGGCGGAAAGCCCGAGACCGGCAAGAAGAAGGAGGAGGGCCTGCGGCTTCATCGCTCTCATTCCGCCGCCATCGCGCCCATGCGGCCGGTCTTCTTTGCCTTGATCCGATCCTCGATCTCCTCGCGGAAGTTCTTGATCAGACCCTGGATCGGCCAGGCCGCGGCATCGCCAAGCGCGCAGATGGTATGGCCCTCGACCTGCTTGGTGACGTCGAACAGCATGTCGATCTCCTCGACCTCGGCCTCGCCGCGCACCAGCCGGTCCATCACCCGCATCATCCAGCCGGTGCCCTCGCGGCAGGGCGTGCACTGGCCGCAGCTTTCGTGCTTGTAGAACTTCGACAGCCGCCAGATCGCCTTGATGATGTCGGTCTGCTTGTCCATCACGATCACCGCCGCGGTGCCGAGGCCGGAGCCCAGCTCGTTGCGCAGGTAATCGAAGTCCATGATCGCGTCCTTCATGTGCTCGCCGCGCACGCAGGGCACGGAAGAGCCGCCGGGGATCACCGCCAGCAGGTTGTTCCAGCCGCCGCGGATGCCGCCGCAGTGCTTGTCGATCAGCTCTTCGAAGGAGATCGACATCGCCTCTTCGACGACGCAGGGGTTTTCCACATGGCCCGAGACGGCAAACAGCTTGGTACCGGCGTTGTTGGCGCGGCCAAACCCGGCGAACCATTCCGGCCCGCGGCGCAGGATGGTCGGCACCACCGCGATGGATTCGACGTTGTTCACCGTGGTCGGGCAGCCGTAGAGGCCGGCGCCGGCCGGGAACGGTGGCTTCATCCGGGGCATGCCCTTCTTGCCTTCGAGGCTCTCGATCAGGGCGGTTTCCTCGCCACAGATATAGGCGCCGGCGCCGTGGGTCAGGTAGATGTCGAAATCCCAGCCCGAGCCGGAGGCGTTGCGGCCCACCAGACCGGCATCATAGGCCTCGTCGATGGCGATTTGCAGCGCCTCGCGCTCGCGGATGTATTCGCCCCGGATGTAGATATAGCAGGCATGGGCCTGCATCGCGAAGCTGGCAATCAGGCAGCCTTCGATCAGCGTATGCGGATCATGGCGCATGATCTCGCGGTCCTTGCAGGTGCCGGGCTCGGATTCGTCGGCGTTGACCACCAGATAGGCAGGGCGGCCGTCGCTTTCCTTGGGCATGAAGGACCACTTGAGACCCGTGGGAAAGCCCGCGCCGCCACGACCGCGCAATCCGCTCGCCTTCATCTGGTCGATGATCCAGTCGCGGCCCTTGCCGATGATGTCCGACGTGCCATCCCAGTGGCCGCGCTTCTTGGCGCCGTCCAGCGTCCGGTCATGCATCCCGTAGATGTTGGTAAAGATCCGGTCCTGATCCTCGAGCATGTGCGATGCCACCTTTTAATTGCCCTGACGCTTGCGCCAGATCTGATAGATATTGACGAACGCCCAGATGAACGCCGCCAGGGCCAGCAGATCGATCAAGAGCGCATAGCGCCCCGCCAGACCGATCCTGGGCCCGATAAACTGGGCCGCGAGCCAGGCCAGCATGGTGCCGGCAATCACCAGCGCGGTGACGCGCCCCTGCCGTGCGATCTGCTGTTCGGTCTCGCGTGTCATGCCCACTTCCTCAGCGGCGGCCGGGCTCGTAGCGCCAGCTGCCCTTGCGTGTGCTCAGTTCTGCCTCGCCGGCCAGAACGGCCGAGGGGGTGATCAATGGCCGGGTCGGTGCCGCCGGAGCTGCAGCCGGGGCCGGTTTCGCGGGGGCCTCTTCGGCCGGTCCGGCCTCCTCGGCCCTTGCGGGCTTCGGTGTGCCCTCATAGCGGTAGCTGCCCTTGCGGCCGGCCAGTTCCGCCTCTCCCGCCAGCGGCGCAGAGGGCGACACGCGCACGGCCCGCGGCTGTTGCGCGACCTCGGGGGCCGGTTCGGGCGCGGGCTGCGGGGTCGGGGCCACGCCGGTTCCCGCGGGGGCGGCCGCGGTGCTGGTGCTTGCGGCGGCGGCGCTGCGGCTGACCGGGCCGTCACGGCTGTCGCCGCAGACCAGGCGGGTCAGGCCGACCCCCATCACGCCATAGCCGATCAGGCCGGTCAACAGGGCGCTGAAAAACCCGAGCCCGGTGGTCAGGAACAACAGCACGAAAAGCAGCGCCCCGGCTCCGGCGGCGCCTTTCCAGCAGATGCTGCGGCATTTTCCCTGTGTCATCCCGGCCATGGCTCTCACTCCCGTCTCACTGGTGTCGATGTTGCGAAACATCTCACTCCTTATCACGGGTGGCGGTGTCAGTCTCGCCACCTTCGGCCAGGACCTTGGCCTGAGACATCCAGTCGTCGCGGCTCACCCGCCCCTTGAAGCCTTCGAGGTTGTGATCGACCCAGGCGACCTCTTCCTCGGACCAGTTGGCAATCTGGTCGAAATGATAGAACCCCAGCCGATGGCACATCTTTTCGAGCTTGGGACCGATGCCCTTGATCTTCTTGAGGTCATCGCCCTTGCCGTCGCGCGGACCCTCAAGCGCCTGAGGGCGCTGGCCGACGGTGACCGCCTCGCCCTCGGGGGCGGCCTGCGCCCTTGCGGGCTCGGGCGCCTTGTCGGGCGTGCTGTCAGAGCTGTCACCGGAGTCATCGGCGGTGACGTTCTCGACATCCTCGGTCGGATGGCCGGCCGCCTCGGCCTCGGTCTCGGGCGACCGCGACGAGATCGGGTGGCCCTTGGTGGTGGCATGGGCCTCGCGCGTGTCGATGCCGGTCTCATCGACCGGATCGCCCTTCGACGGGCGCGGCTGCGGGGTCATCGGGGTGGTCACGCTGGCCGGCTTGTCGTCGTGGTTGCCGCCCTGCTGCCAGGGCGCGCGCAGTGCGACCTCACTGCCGTCGATCCGCTTGATGGTGTCGCCAATATCCGTCGCCAGCTGCGCCGAGGCGTTGTACTGATGGCGGTCGTCGCTGCCCTCGGCAAGGCTGGTCAGGCCCGCGGCCGGCTCCGACGTATAGCGCCCGTTCTGCGGCCCCGGTACCGGCACCTTGCCGGCCGCCAGCTCGTCGATGATCTCGGCCAGGCGCTCGGTCGTCAGGTCCTCGTAATAGTCCTTGCCGATCTGCGCCATCGGCGCATTGGCGCAGGCGCCCAGGCATTCCACCTCTTCCCAGGAGAACCGCCCATCCTCCGAGAGCTGGTGCGCCGCAGGGGCAATTTTCTCGCGGCAGACGCCGATCAGGTCCTCGGCGCCGCAGATCATGCAGGACGTGGTGCCGCAGACCTGGATATGTGCAAGCGATCCAACCGGTTGCAGCTGGAACATGAAGTAGAACGACGCCACTTCCAGCACCCGGATATAGGCCATGCCCAGCATGTCGGCGACATGTTCGATGGCCGGCCGGGTCAGCCAGCCCTCCTGCTCCTGGGCGCGCCACAGGATCGGGATCACGGCGCTGGCCTGGCGGCCCTCGGGGTATTTCGTCACCTGCGCTTCGGCCCAGGCCAGATTGGCCTCGGTAAAGGCAAAGCTTTCGGGTTGATCAGGGTAGAGACGTCGCAGCATCAGGCTTTTCCTTCCGCAACCAGGCGGCAACCGGTCAGGACCTGGTACTGACCACCCAGAAATTCGCTCAGCGCGGCAAAGACCGCTTGTGTATCCGTGTTCTCGGGGCTCAGATCGCCCGGCGAGACATCCCTCAGCCGTTTTGACAGGCCGCGGAGTTTCTGGGCCAGGTAGGCCCGGTATTTGTCGAGGCTTTCCAGCACGCTGGCCTTGGTCAGCCCGGCATCGAGCGCATCGAGTTTCGGCACCACCTCGCGGTGGAACAGCGCCAGCCGCTCGGGCGTCTCGACCGCCACCTGCGGCGGCCAGACCTCCTGTGTCAGCATCTCGGGCACCGCGGCGCGCAGCACCCGGTCAAGCTCGGCGGCGTCGTCGAAGTTGTCGAAGCAGATGTCGAGCTTGCGTTCCAGAAAGCGGGTTTCCGAGGCCTCGACAAAGGAGGTCCGAGCATACCACGCCTGCACCGCGACAAACAGCGCCGCCACCAGCGTCGAGGCCGCCAGAACGGTGGTCGAGGGATCCCGCGCCGGACGCGGCGTGCCGGTCCCGCTCATGCGCCCTGCCCCCGATATGCCCGCGGCGTCAGCCTCATGCAGTGCAGCTCCCCGAGATCAGCCGCACGCCGCCGCTTTCCAGCCGCAGCGCCTCGTCGCGGGCCAGCTTCTGCTCGGTAATGGCAATGGCCTGTTCACGGGTCAGACCGGCCTGGAACTCGAGCGCGCCGTAATCGGCCTCGCTGACCAACTGGCAGCCTAGCGTCGCGACAGCGGCATCATAGGCCGCAAGGTCCTCGACCCCGGTGCCCTGCGGTGGCAGCGCCATGCAGCCGGCCAGAGCCGGTGCGAGGATAAGGAAAAGCCCGTAACGTCCTGTCTTCACCGGTCGATCTCCCCGAAGACCACGTCCATCGTGCCGATGATCGCCGCCACGTCGGCCAACTGGTGGCCGGTGGCCACATAGTCCATCGCCTGCAGATGCAAAAAGCCCGGCGCGCGCAGCTTGGCACGGTAGGGCTTGTTGGTGCCGTCGGCCACAAGGTAGACGCCGAACTCGCCCTTGGGCGCCTCGACCGCGGCATAGACCTCACCCGGCGGCACATGGAAGCCCTCGGTATAGAGCTTGAAATGGTGGATCAGCGCTTCCATCGAGGTCTTCATCTCGGTCCGCGACGGCGGGGTGATCTTGCCCCGTGCAAGAATGTCGCCCTGCCCCTCGGGAGCGCGCAGCTTCTCGATCGCCTGGTGGATGATCTTCAGCGACTGGCGCATCTCCTCCATGCGGACGAGGTAGCGGTCATAGCAGTCGCCGTTCTTGCCCACCGGGATCTGGAAGTCGAATTCGTCGTAGCATTCATAGGGTTGCGCGCGGCGCAGGTCCCAGGCCAGCCCCGAGCCGCGGACCATGACGCCGGAAAAGCCCCATTCGAGAATGTCTTCCTCGGTGATCACACCAATATCGGCGTTGCGCTGCTTGAAGATGCGGTTCTCGGTCAACAAACCGTCGATATCGCTCAGCACGACGGGAAACTTCTGCGCCCAGGTCTCGATATCATCGAGCAGGTCCGGGGGCAGGTCCTGATGCACGCCGCCGGGCCGGAAATAGGCCGCGTGCAGCCGCGCGCCGCAGGCCCGCTCGTAGAACACCATCAGCTTCTCGCGTTCCTCGAACCCCCAGAGCGGCGGGGTCAGCGCGCCCACGTCCATCGCCTGCGTCGTGACGTTCAGCAGGTGGTTGAGGATGCGGCCGATCTCGGAATAGAGCACCCGGATCAGCGAGGCGCGGCGCGGCACCTCGACGCCGGTCAGCTTCTCGATGGCGAGACACCAGGCGTGTTCCTGGTTCATCGGCGCTACATAGTCGAGCCGGTCGAAATACGGCAGGTTCTGCAGGTAGGTCCGGCTCTCCATCAGCTTCTCGGTGCCACGGTGCAGCAGGCCGATATGCGGGTCGCAACGCTCGACGATCTCGCCGTCAAGCTCGAGCACCAGCCGCAGAACCCCGTGCGCCGCAGGGTGTTGCGGGCCGAAGTTGATGTTGAAGTTGCGGATTTTCTGTTCGCCGGACAGGGCGTCGGTGCTGCCGTCGTCGAATTTCGAGCCGTCCATCATCAGCGCTTCTCCATTTCCTGAAGCTTGGTGGCCATAAGCCACAGCAGGATCAAGGTGCCGAGCGGGATGATGCAGGCCAGCGCCCAGAGCTTGTCATAGCCGAAATGCGGCAGCAGTTTCATCATCGGAATGATGGTCAGCACCGCCATGACGATCCAGATCAGCGTGCCCATCACTTGGCCTCCTTGCTGACATGGCCGTCCGGCGCAGTCTTGTCATCGCCGGGCAGGATATACTCGGCACCCTCCCAGGGACTCATGAAATCGAACTGCCGGTATTCCTGAACCAGGTTCACCGGCTCGTAGACCACGCGTTTGAGCGCCTCGTCGTAGCGCACCTCGGTGTAGCCGGTGGTCGGGAAATCCTTGCGCAGCGGGAAGCCGCGAAAGCCGTAGTCGGTGAGGATGCGGCGCAGGTCCGGGTGGCCCGAGAACAGGATGCCGAACATGTCGAACACCTCGCGCTCGAACCAGTTGGCCGAGGGGTGAATGCCGGTGATCGAGGGCACCATCGCCTCTTCGCGGATCGACAGGCGCAGGCGGATACGGTGGTTCTGGTACATCGACAGGAAGTGATAGACCACGTCGAAACGCTTCTGCCGCTCGGGATAATCCACCGCGGTGATGTCGACCAGCGACGAGAACTGGCAGTTCGGATCGCTGCGCAGGAATTCCACCAGCCCGGTCAGGTTGGCCGGCGCCACGTTGATGGTGAGCTCGTCATGGTCGACCGACCATCCGAGAACGCAGTCGGGGCGTTTCAGCTCGATATGCGCGCCAAGCTCTTTCAGTGCTGCGGTCATCGCGGTCCCCTACCTTGTGATCGTGCCGGTGCGGCGGATCTTGCGTTGCAGCTGCATCAGGCCATAGAGCAGCGCCTCGGCCGTCGGCGGGCAGCCCGGCACGTAGATGTCGACCGGCACGATCCGGTCGCAGCCGCGCACCACGGAATAGCTGTAGTGGTAATAGCCGCCGCCATTGGCACATGATCCCATCGAGATCACGTAGCGCGGCTCTGGCATCTGGTCATAGACCTTGCGCAGCGCCGGGGCCATCTTGTTGGTCAGCGTGCCGGCCACGATCATCACGTCGGACTGGCGCGGGCTGGCGCGCGGCGCGATGCCGAAGCGCTCGGCGTCATAGCGCGGCATCGAGGTATGCATCATCTCGACCGCGCAGCAGGCCAGACCAAAGGTCATCCAGTGCAGGCTGCCGGTGCGCGCCCAGTTGATGATGTCCTCGGTCGAGGTCAGCAGGAAGCCCTTGTCCTGCAGCTCGGCATTCAGCATCTCGGTGCCGGCCGGCAGGTCAGAGGTATCGAGCGGCGCCAGCGCCGAGGGGCCGGATTTCACCCGGTCGTGCTGCGGGCCCATGCCCTGCACCTCGGTGACATCCGCCTCGGGTGTTTGGTTCACTGCCATTCCAGCGCCCCCTTCTTCCATTCATAGGCAAAGCCGATGGTGAGCACTGCAAGGAACACCATCATCGACCAGAACCCCACCATCGAGATGTCGCGGAAGCTGACCGCCCAGGGGAAAAGGAAGGCGATCTCGAGGTCGAAGATGATGAACAGGATCGACACCAGGTAGAACCGCACGTCGAACTTCATCCGCGCATCATCGAAGGCGTTGAAGCCGCATTCGTAGGCCGAGACCTTTTCCGGGTCGGGGTTGCGGACGGCGAGGATCACGGCGGCCAGGATGAGGACAATGCCAAGTCCGACGGCGACGGCGAGAAAGACGAGAATGGGGAGATATTCCCTGAGCATCTCTTCCACGGGGCAGGCTCCTTTCAGCACGCAGGTCGGGCGTGCGCTCAAATGGCTCGCTGGGCTTGTTCCGGGTTTATCGCTGCCGCCCAAGGGGGTCAATCCACCCGAGAGATATTCGCAATATTAGCTCGAGTCATTAATCGCCCGAAATCTAGGGGTTTCCGGGCGATTTCATCGGGTATCGTGCCTGTCACTCAGGCAAGGTGTCATGCGCTAACAGGGCGTGAGCTGACAGGCCGCCCCGCCCTGCCCCGCAATCGCCACCGCCCCGGACCCGATCCGGGGCCGCGCCCTCCGCCTCAGGCCCAGCCGGGCTTGCGCTTGTCGAAGAACGCGGCAATGCCCTCCTGCGCCTCGGCGCTCTCCCAGCGCTCGGCCAGTGCGCCGGCGGCGAAATCCATCTCCTCCTGGCCGACCCCGCCGCCCAGCGCCCGGATCAGCGCCTTGGCCTCGCGCACCGCGCCCGGCGCGCAGGAGAGGTAAGGCGCCACCTCGGCCTCGACCGCCGCGTCCAGTTCGGCCTCGGGCACCGCGCTGGCGACCAGCCCCAGCGCTACCGCTTCGTCCGCGCCAAAAATCCGCGCCGACATGAAGACCCGCCGCGCCATCGCCGGCCCCATGCGCTTGAGCACGAAGGGCCCGATATTGGCCGGGATCAGCCCCAGCCGGGTCTCGGTGAAACCGAATTTCGCCGTCTCGCTGGCGATCACCGCATCACAGACCGCCATCAGCCCCATGCCGCCGCCAAAACTGTTGCCCTGCACCCGGCCAATCAGCGGTTTCGGCAGGGTGTCGAGCGCCTGCAGCATGGTCGAGAGCTTGGCGCTCTCGCGCCGGCGCGTCGCCGCGTCCATCTCGAACTGCGCGCGCATCCAGCCAAGATCGCCACCGGCGCAAAAGCTCTTGCCCTCCGCCGCCAGCACCACCACGCGCACCGCGTCATCCGCGCCCAGCGCCTCGGCCGCGGCCACCAGATCGGCCAGCATCTGCGCCGACATGGCGTTGTGCTTCTCGCTCCGCGCCAGCCAGAGCGTGGCGACACCGCGGTCGTCGGTCTCGATCCTCACCGTCTCATACATCGTCTCTCTCCTGCCGCATCCGCCGCGCCATCCCGGCCGCCGCGTCGATCACATCGCGTTTCAGCCCGGTCTCGTAGCCCAAGCTTGCCAGCCGGTCGGCCACCGCCTCGGTCGCCACATTGCCGGCCGCGCCCGGCGCGTAGGGACAGCCGCCAAGGCCCCCGACCGCCGCGTCAAAGACCCTGAGGCCCTTCGCCAGCGACGCCTCAATATTGTCGAGCGCGCGCCCGGCGGTGTCGTGGTAATGACCTGCCAGCTTTTCTGCCGGCACCTGCTCTGTCACCGCCTCCAGCATCGCGGTGATCCCCTCCGGTGTGGCCCGCCCGATGGTGTCGCCGAGCGAGATCTCGTAGCAGCCCATGTCCAGCAGCGCCCGCGCCACCCGCGCCACGTCCTCGGGCGGCACCGGCCCGTCATAGGGACACTCCACCACGCAGGAGACATAGCCCCTGACCGGCAAGCCCCGCGCCTGCGCCGCCTCGGCCACCGGCCGGAAGCGCTCGAGGCTCTCGGCGATGGTCGCGTTGATATTGGCCTTGGAGAACCCCTCGGAGGCCGAACCGAAGATCGCCACCTCGTCGGCCCGCGCCGCAATCGCCCCCTCGAGCCCGCGCATGTTGGGCGTGAGCGCGGCATAGGACACCCCTTGGGCGCGGGTGATCCCGGCCAGCACATCGCCCGAGTCCGCCATCTGCGGCACCCATTTCGGGCTCACGAAACTGGCGCATTCGATGCGGCGAAACCCGGCCCGGCTGAGGCAGTCGACCAGCGCGATCTTTTCCGCCGTCGAGATCCGGCGCTTTTCGTTCTGCAACCCGTCGCGCGGGCCGACCTCGAATATCTCGACAGACCTGCTCATGCGCTCACCTCCTCCAACGGATAGAAGTCGCGGTCATAGAGGTCCTGCTCACCATCGCGCGCCTTGGCCCGCTGATAGCCCGGCCGCTCCTTCAACCGGTCCCAATAGGCCTGCAGCCGCGGGAACTCGTCGAACCGCACGTAGTAGCGCGCCAGCTCGAACCCGTAGGAGAACATGATGTCCGCCGCGGAAAAGCCGGAGGCGAGGCAATACTCCCGGTCCCAGCGCGCCTCCATCGCCGCCAGCGCCGCGCGCAGCCGCGCGGTCAGCAGCTTGATCACCGTGGGCGAGGCCTCTGCCGGATCGCGCAGGAAGACCCGGTTGAGATTGAGGTTCTCGACAAGGCAGCCCATGGTCTCGGAATAGCCGATGAACTCGAGGTAGCGCGCCCGGTCCGCCGCGCCCGGCCCCGGTTGCAGCCTTGGCTCGGGATGCTGCTCGCAGAGCCACTGCAGGATCGCGCCGCTTTCGAACAGCACCTCATCGCCATATTCAAGCGCCGGCACCCGGCCAGCCGGCGACAGCGCGCGAAACGCCTCTGTCCGCATCGAGCCATCGCGGATCGAGTAATAGGAGACCTCGAAATCGAGCCCCAGCTCCTCCATCAGCCAGAGCACCCGGAACGACCGGCCCAGCGGCACGTGATGCAGCCGGATCATGCCGCCGCCTCGTCATCCTCGGCCAGCCGGATCAGCGCCGCCCCGGCCTCGACCTGCGCGCCGGCCGCCACCAGCACCTCGGCCACCACGCCATCGCGCGGCGCGGTGAGCGCGTGTTCCATCTTCATCGCCTCGAGCACCGCCAGCCGGTCGCCCGCCTGCACCTCCTGACCGGCAGTAACATCGACCTTCTGCACCATTCCCGGCATCGGCGCCTCGATCACAGAGGCATCGCTCGCCGCCCCGGCCGCCCTGTCGAGCGCCCGGATCACCCGGTAGGCGCGGCCATAATCGGCAAACACCGTCACCACGTCGCCCGCCACCGCAAAGGGCCAGGCCGCCCGGCCGTCCAGAGTCCAGCCGCCGGGGCCGCGCCGCGCCGCGATCACCCGGTCACCGATCTCGACGTCGCAGGCCGCGGGCCCCCGGCTCATCAACCGCAGCGCATGGCGTGTCTCGCCTTCGTCCAGCACCAGAGTGCGCGCCAAAGGTTGCCAAAGCGTAAACCCGGTTGCCCAATCGTCCCCCTCCCAGAGACCGGCCTCGACCAGCGCCGCCTGCGCCAGCGCCGCCGGATTGTCTGCGGGCACCTCGGTAAGCTGCGCGATCTCGCGCCCGATCAGCCCGGTATCCACCTCGCCGCGGCCGAAGCCCGCGTGCCCCGCCAGCGCGCCGAGGAAAGCGAGGTTGGTGACCGAGCCCGCCACCTCGGTGCGCGCCAGGGCTTGCCGCAGGCGCTTCAGCGCGATCTCGCGGGTCGGCCCATGGGTGATCAACTTGGCGATCATCGGGTCGTACCACGGGCTGATCTCATCGCCCGCGCGCACCCCGGTATCGGCCCGCGCACCTTCGGGAAAGGCCAGATGCGTCAACCGCCCGGTCGCCGGCAGGAAGCCAGCCGGCACATCCTCGGCATAGAGCCGCGCCTCGAAGGCATGACCGTCGATCGACAGATCCTCCTGCCGCGCCGGCAGGCGCTCGCCCGCCGCCACCCGCAGCTGCCATTCCACCAGATCGACGCCGGTGATCATCTCGGTGACCGGATGCTCGACCTGCAACCGGGTGTTCATCTCCATGAACCAGAAGCCATCGGCGCGCAGCCCGCCAGAGCCATCGACGATGAACTCCACTGTCCCGGCGCCGCTGTAGCCGATCGCCTCGGCCGCGCGCACCGCCGCCTGCCCCATGGCGGCGCGCATCTCCTCGGTCATGCCGGGCGCCGGCGCCTCCTCGATCACCTTCTGGTGACGGCGCTGCAGCGAACAGTCGCGCTCAAAGAGATGCACCGCGCTTTCGCCGTCGCCAAAGACCTGCACCTCGATGTGCCGCGGCTGGCTGACGAATTTCTCGATCAGCACCGCATCATTGCCAAAGGCGGTGCGCGCCTCGGCCCGCGCGCTCTCCAGAGCGCGCTCGAATTCGCCCGGCTGCTCCACCAGCCGCATCCCCTTGCCGCCGCCGCCCGCGACCGCCTTGATCAGAACCGGATAGCCGATTTCGTCGGCGCGCGCCGCCAGCCCGTCCTGCGAGGCGCCGTGATAGCCCGGCACAACCGGCACCCCGGCCTCTTCCATGAGCTTTTTCGCCGCATCCTTCAGCCCCATCGCCCGGATTGCCTTGGCCGAAGGACCGATGAAGGTCAGCCCCGCCGCTTCCACCGCCTCGACAAACTCCGGGTTCTCGCTGAGAAACCCGTAGCCCGGGTGGATCGCCTGCGCGCCCTCGGCCAGCGCAACCTCGATGATCTTGTCGCCGCGCAGATAGCTTTCGGCCACCGCCGCCGGCCCGATGCAGCGCGCCGCATCGGCCATCGCCACATGCGCCGCGCCTGCGTCCGCCTCGGAATAGACCGCCACGCAGCGCACGCCCAGCGATTGCGCCGTCTTCATCACCCGACAGGCGATCTCGCCCCGGTTTGCGATCAGGATCGTGTCAAACATCGGTTTCTCCCAGAAAATCTTCGACCAGCCGGAACCGTTCGCAGACAAGCAGCATGTCCGGGCTCCAGCCACCGTTGCGTTCGAAATAGGCGCGATGGTCGCGCTGCCAGCCGGGCAGATCCGCGCTCTCGCCCTCGGCCATGGCGAAATCGGCCTCAACCTCGTCAAAGCGGCACTGGCGCAGGTCCAGGGTCTCGATCACCAGCGCCGGGCGGCCCGCCCAGTCGAGCGCGATGTCCCGGCGTCCGAGCTCGGGCAGGGTCTCGCCGCCCTCCTGAAACTCCCGCAAGGCGCCGCAGGTGGCGGTCTTGCGCCCGGAGCGCACCAGCGCCAGCAACTCGGTGCAAAGCGCTGCGCTGTCGCCGAAGGTGAATGTCGTGGCGCCGGGATAGCGGGCCTTGGCTTGTTCAAGGTTCATTGCAGGCCTCACATCCGAAACACGCCGAAGCGCGTCTCGTCGATCGGTGCGTTCAGAGCCGCAGACAGCGACAGCGCCAGCACCTCGCGCGACTTGCGCGGATCGATGATGCCGTCGTCCCAAAGCCGCGCCGAGGCATAGAGCGGGTGGCTCTGTTCCTCGAACATCTCGACCGTCGGGCGCTTGAACTCGGCCTCTTCGTCGGCGCTCCAGCTGCCGCCCGAGCGTTCGATGGCGTCGCGTTTCACCGTCGCCAGCACGCCCGCCGCCTGCGCCCCGCCCATCACCGAGATCCGGCTGTTGGGCCAGGTCCAGAGGAAGCGTGGCTGGTAGGCGCGGCCCGACATGCCGTAGTTGCCGGCGCCGAAGGAGCCGCCGACCAGCATGGTGATCTTGGGCACCGAGGTGGTGGCCACTGCCGTCACCATCTTGGCGCCATGCCGCGCAATCCCCTCGTTTTCGTATTTGCGGCCGACCATGAAGCCGGTGATGTTCTGCAGGAAGACCAGCGGCGTCTTGCGCTGCGAGCAGAGCTCGACGAAATGCGCGCCCTTCTGTGCCGCCTCGGAAAACAGCACGCCGTTGTTGGCGATGATCCCCACCGGGCAGCCCTTGACCTGCGCAAAGCCGGTCACCAGGGTCTCGCCGAAGCGCGGCTTGAACTCGTCGAAATACGAGCCGTCGACCAGCCGGGCGATCACCTCGCGAATGTCATAGGGCGTGCGCAGGTCGCCCGGCACCACGTCGAACAGCTCTTCGGGGTCATAGGCCGGCTCCTCTGCCGTAGGGTGGGTTTGCAACCCACCGCTGCCGGGCCCGCCCAGCGATCCCACCGCCCGCCGCGCCAGCGCCAGCGCGTGGCTGTCGTCCTCCGCCAGGTAGTCCGCCACCCCCGAGAGCCGGGTATGCACATCGCCGCCGCCGAGGTCCTCGGCGGTCACCACCTCGCCCGTCGCCGCCTTGACCAGCGGCGGCCCGGCGAGGAAGATCGTGCCCTGCTCCTTGACGATGATCGTCACGTCCGACATTGCCGGTACGTAAGCCCCGCCGGCGGTGCAGGAGCCCATGACCACCGCGATCTGGGCAATCCCCTTGGCCGACATCCGCGCCTGATTGTAGAAGATCCGGCCGAAGTGGTCGCGGTCCGGGAACACCTCGTCCTGGTTGGGCAGGTTGGCACCGCCGCTGTCCACCAGATAGACACAGGGCAGATGGTTCTCCTCGGCGATTTCCTGAGCGCGCAGGTGCTTCTTGACCGTCATCGGGTAATAGGTGCCGCCCTTCACCGTGGCGTCGTTGCAGACCACCATGACCTCGCGCCCCATCACCCGGCCGATGCCGGCAATCGCGCCTGCCGCCGGGGCCGCGCCATCGTACATGCCATGCGCCGCGGTGGCGCCGACCTCGAGAAAGGGCGAGCCGGGGTCGAGCAGGTTGGCCACCCGCTCGCGCGGCAGCATCTTGCCGCGAGAGACATGCCGCTCGCGCGATTTCGCGCCGCCGCCGGCCGCGGCGGCCTCGGCCGCCTCCTGCACCACGCGCAGCGCCTCTTCATGCGCCGCGCGGTTGGCCCTGGCCGCGTCCGATCCGGTCACCAGCTTCGATGTCAGCTTCATGTTCCGCGCCTCCTGCGCAATTCCGGCCCTCCGGCGAGGGCCCTTCGTCCTGTCTGTTGCAATGTCTCGGCGCCCATTTCCGACGCATGGTTTTCGACGCCGGTCATCAGCGCTCCGGCCGCGCCTTTGGCCGGGGCGGCGGCGGTGGGTCGGCCCATCCCGCGCGCACTGCCGGCTCCGCCAGCCCGAGGTAGCGCCCCACTTGCCAGGCCAGCAGCGCGGACTTGAGCCGCAGGTTGGCCTCGCGCGCCGCGCACCAGGTTGCCATCGCCTCGGTCGCCCCGGCGCAATCCGGCCCGGCCGAGACATCCCGCGCCAGATGCCAGGCCGTGTGATAGAGCCGCTCCGGCAGGCTCTCGCCCTCTGTCTCGGGCTCGGGCAGTCCCGCCATCACATGCCCGTGCAGCACATGCTGTGCGCCGGCCAGCGCCTTCTGACAGGGCAGCGGCGCATCTGACCGGTCGCAGCGGGTGACGCCGATGTTGCCGCAGTATTCCACCCCGCGCACATCCCAGAGGTCGAAATCCGCGGCGTCGAGCGGCCGGTCGCGATGCATCTGCAGCGTCCACTCGTAGCGCGCCACCTCGGCGTCGATGCAAGCGTCGAGCGGCGGCAGCGCCTCCTGCCCGCGCGCGCCATCGGCAAGGCCCAGCACGGCCAGGGCAGCCGCCATGGTGATCTGCGCCCCGCCCGTCATTTCAGGCCCGGTAGTCCGGGTTTTCGTAGTCGAAACGGCAGCCCGCCTCGAAGGCCTTGCGGTCGTTGCCCTCGTTTGGGTAGCCGCCGGCGTCGTGCAGCATCCGGGCCGCGTGCATCAGGTTCCAGGTCATGATCGTGGTGTTGCGGCGGGTGAAATCGTTGTCGAAGCCCACCGGTGCGTCGCCCTCCTGCGCATCCCCATAGGACGGCCCCGGCCCGGCCTCGCCGATCCAGCCGCAATCGGCCTGCGGCGGGATGGTGTAGCCCAGGTGCGACAACGCATAGCCGATGGTCATTGCCGCATGCTTGATGCCGTCCTCGTTGCCGGTGATCACGCAGCCGCCGACCTTGCCGTAATAGACCGACTGGCCCTTGTCGTTGAGCTCGCCCGACATGCCATAGAGCCGCTCGATCAGCACCCGGCAGACCGAGCTTTTCTCGCCCAGCCAGAGCGGCGTGCCGATCACCAGAATCTGCGCGGCCTGCACCTTCTCCCAGATCTGCGGCCAGTCATCCTGCCCCCAGCCGTGTTCGGTCATGTCCGGATAGACCCCCGGCGGCACCTGCCAGTCGAGCAGATGCAGATGCTCGACGCTGATGCCTTTCTTTTCCATGATGTCCGCCGAAGCGCCCATCAACAGGCGGGTGTGGCTCGTGTCGCCGTCCTTCTTCAACGAGGTGTTGATGTAGAGCGCCTTCAGCCCGGCAAATCTAGCTGTGACTGTCATCTGGTTTCCTCCCATGGGGTCGAGCCTAGCACAGCCTACTCACCCAGGTCCTTTTTCAGCTGCTCCAGCTCGCGATCGAGGAAGAAGGAGGTGATCGATCGGATCACCACCAGCAGCCCGAGGAACATCAGGTCCGAGAAGGCAAGGCTCAGCGCGGTGTGGATGATGTCCGACACGATGAAGAGCTCGAGCGAGGCCAGGATGTAGCGGCCAAGCTCGATGCGCTCGCGGTTGGTCTTGTTGACGCGGTCCGAGCCGCGCTGGAAGATCTCGGCGCCGGTGACGCCAACGATGAAACGCACCGCCCCCAGCAGGATCAGCACCACAGCAGCGATATCGACGATGGCGGCGGCCCATTCGAGGAGTTCCACAAGCCAGTGAAACTGGCCATGCAGAATGCCGCCCTCGAGTTCCAGATCGACAAGACTACCCAAAATCACACCCCTTCTCGCTGCGCGTCGGTTCGCTCTCCCAACCCGGGCCCGGAAGCCGCGGTTCCGTTCAGCCCATCTTGCTCATCATCTCGCGGCCGATCAGCATGCGGCGGATCTCGCTGGTGCCGGCGCCGATCTCCATCAGCTTGGCATCGCGGAAGATGCGGGAAACCGGGGTCTCGTTCATGAAGCCCGCGCCGCCCATCGCCTGCACCGCCTGATGCGCCACCACCATCGCCTCCTCGCTGGCATAGAGACAGCAGGCGGCGGCGTCCTGACGGGTGACCTCGCCGCGGTCGCAGGCCTTGGCGACCTCGTAGACATAGGCGCGGGCCGAGTTCATCTTGGTGTAGATGTCCGCGAGCTTTCCCTGCATCAGCTGGAACGAGCCGATCGGCTGGCCGAACTGCTTGCGCTCGGCCATATAGGGCATGATCTCGTCGAGACAGGCGGCCATGATGCCGGTGCCGATCCCGGCCAGCACAACCCGTTCGTAATCGAGGCCCGACATCAGCACGCGCACGCCGCGGCCCTCTTCGCCGAGGATGTTGTCGAAGGGCACCTCCACATCCTCAAAAACCAGCTCAGCGGTGTTCGAGCCGCGCATGCCGAGCTTGTCGAAATGCTTCGACGTCGAAAACCCCTTCATCTCCTTCTCGATCAGAAAGGCGGTGATGCCCTTGGACCCGGCCTCGGGGTCTGTCTTGGCATAGACCACAAGTGTGTCGGCGTCGGGGCCGTTGGTGATCCAGAACTTGTTGCCGTTGAGACGGTAGTGATCGTTGCGCTTTTCGGCTTTCAGCTTCATCGACACCACGTCAGAGCCGGCGCCTGCCTCCGACATCGCCAATGCGCCCACATGTTCACCCGAGACCAGCCGCGGCAGGTATTTCTGCTTCTGCTCGGCGGTGCCGTTCAGCTTGATCTGGTTGACGCAGAGGTTGGAATGCGCGCCGTAGGACAGCGAGACCGAGGCCGAAGCCCGCGCGATTTCCTCGACCGCGATGACATGCGCAAGATAGCCCATGCCGGCGCCGCCGTATTCCTCGGGAACCGTGACGCCCAAGAGACCCAATTCGCCCATCTCTTTCCAGAGTTCGTTGGGGAATTCGTTCTTGGCATCGATTTCGGCTGCCATCGGCCGGACCCGGTCCTGCGCCCAGCGGTGCACCATCTCGCGCAGCGCGTTTACGTCTTCGCCCAGATCAAACGCCATCACCGCGTTGAACATGACCTCTCCCCTCCGGTTAATGAACAAGTGTTCAATAAATTCATACCAGCAGGTTTCGAGTCGGTCAATGGCAGAGATCCGGCCGTCGCGGCGCCAAGCATCGCGGCGAACTGACGGGCACACTTTATCAGAGGCATGCCTCCGGCATGACGATGCGTGGCGGGCTTGAAGCCCGCTGGTAACGCGCGGGAGAATGCGCCGGCTGACGGCTGGCGCATCAATGACCAAGAGACCTGTCAGCAGCGACACAATGTGCCGTGGCGCCCTTGGACCACCTGCGCCCGATCAAGCGCCCTCGCCACTCACGAAAAAAGGGCAGCCCATCAGGCTGCCCTCGTAGTCTCCGAAATCAAACCGCCTTAGCGCACGATATAGACGATCCGGCGTTCGGTCGGATCCACCAGCACCGGCTGGCCGTTGATATAGACATAGCGCAGCTCGGCGTCGGGGATCTCGACCAGCTCGACCGTGTCAGGCACCACGGCGCCCTGCACCACCTCACCCTCAAGATAGATCGGGTCGAGCGTATTGGTGCGCACATAGGTCACCACCTCCTCGTCGGGCTGAGCCGCGGCGCCGGCAGAGCCGGCCAGCAGACCACCGGCCACGGCGCCGACCGGACCGGCCACGAGCGCACCGGCCACGGCACCGACAGTGCCGGCACCGGCAAAGGCCTCGGCGTCCTTGGAGGTATCGTAGGTCACGGTCTCGATGGTGACCTCGGGCGCGACAATGGCCATCGGGGTTTCTTCGACCATGGCGGTCAGGTAGTTGCCATAGGCCCAGCCCTCGGTGCCGTTATAGGACACCTTACACCAGTTGGATTCCTCGATGCAGCCGTCGACGTTGGCCTCTGCCTCGCCATCGATCACGCCGATGATCTCGTACTGCGGGCCGGGGCCGGCGCGGAGGTTGAGGTCGGTGACAGCGGTGGCGGTCATGGCGGCGGAGGCCGACCCTGCGGCGAAAATCGCGGTCGAGGCGGTCAGAAGTGCTGTGCGGAACATGGAATGTCTCCTTTTCACTTTGGTCTGAAGCAGCACGGGTTGCGCTGCGTTCGGGGCGTAAATGCCCGGCCGACAGCGTTTGTTCCGCGCCCGACGACACACCTTCCTGTTTCCGCAAATCATTCCATTTATTGGCAAATCTCCGCCACTTCACCCCAGATGCTCGGCGTTTCGCCGCCGATCCGCGCGAGGGGGATGCAACCTTTCGGACGCTGTTGCATTCGGGCGCGTGGCGCCGGCGTGGCAGGCAATCGGGAACCGCGCGCGCAATAGAGGCGTTGAGCCGTGACCCCGGTCGCGCGACCGGGATCTTTCGCCGTGCCCGCCGGGCCCGCCACCCCAGCCAGGAGACCGTCCATGCCCACCGCCCTCGCCCGCCTCTGCTCTGCCGCAGCCCTAGGCCTCGTGCTTGCCGCGCCTCTCGGGGCCGAACAGGTCGGCGAGATCGACGTCGACTGGGTGGGCAACGACATCATCGTCGAGGCAGTCGCCGACCCCAAGGTCAAGGGCGTCACCTGTCACATCGCCTATTTCGAGCGCGGCCTGTTCGACCGGCTGTCGAAGGGCAACTGGTTCGAGGACCCGTCCAATGCCTCGATCGCCTGCCGGCAGACCGGACCGATCTCGCTCGGCAACATCGAAACCGACGAGGAAGGCGAGGACGTGTTCCGCACCTCGCGCTCTATCATCCTGAAATCGCTGCGGGTGAAACGGATCTTCGACGAGGACAACCAGACCCTGATCTACGTCGCCCATGCCGCCGAACTGACCGACGGCTCGGCCAAGGTCTCGATGTCGACGGTGCCGCTTTACAACGCCGTGCTGCAGGATTGATGCACCGCGCTCACCTCGGCGCGGATGATCCGCGCGATCAGGGCGCAATCGTCGAGACTGAAGGTCAGCGGCAGGCGCATGTCAACGATGCCCCTCAGCACCCGGTCGCTGGCGGGCATCGGCTCTGACGGCGCATAGCGCCAGCTGTCGTAGCGCGAAGTGAAAGCCACAGGCTCGGCGCCGCCGAACCATTTCAGATCGACGCCCCGCGCGGCGCAGCGGCGCAGAACCTCGGCGATCTTCTCTTCCGGCCAGTCGAGCAGCAGGAACTGGATCGACGAGCCGACGAAGGTCTCGCCCTCGCGCCGGCGGATAAGCTGCAGCCCCGGCGTGTCGGTCAGCCCGTCTTCGACCGTCCTGTAGCGCGCGTTCCAGCGGTCGATCTGGGCCTCCAGCGCGCGCAATTGCGGCCGCAGGATTGCCGCGCGCAGGTGATCCATCCGGCCGGAAACATTCGGCGTGTCGTATTTCACCCGCTCGAAGACCTCCGGCCCCGGCGCCGCCAGATGCCGGTCATAGAGCATGTAGGACCCCGACAGCATCACCGCCCGCGCCGCCACCTCTTGGTCATCGGTGACCAGCAGGCCGCCCTCGCCAGAGTTGACATGCTTGTAGGTCTGGCAGGAATAGCAGCCCAGCACCCCGTGGCGCCCTGAGGGCACGCCGTTCCAGAAGGCACCCATGGTATGGGCGCAATCCTCGATCACCTGCACGCCTGCCCCGTCGCAGATTGCCATCAGCCGGTCCATGTCGCAGATATGGCCGCGCATGTGGCTCAGCATCAGCACCTCGGCCTGGTCCACCTTGGCCGCCAGATCGTCGAGATCGATCACCAGCCCCTCGGTCACCCCGACGAACACCGGCACCGCGCCGACCGAGGCAATCGCCCCCGGCACCGGCGCCAGGGTGAAGGCGTTGGTCAGCACCCGGTCGCCGGGCTTGACCCCGATGGCGCGCAGCCCGCAGGCCATGGCATAGCCGCCGGAGGCCACCGACAGGCAGTATTTCGCCCCGACCTGCGCCGCGAATTCCTGCTCGAGCAGCGCCACCTCGCCGGCCTCGCCCTCGGCCACGTTGTAGCGGTGCAGCCGGCCCGATTGCAGAACCGCCAGCGCCGCCGCGATCCCCTCTTCCGGGATCGGCTCCTGCTGGGTGAATGTGCCGTGAAATCGCTCGCTCATGCGCAACTCTTGCGGCGTGCCCGAGGGAACGTCAACCGCGCAAGCTGCGCATTTATTGCGCACCTTCCCCGAGCGCCAGCTCCACCACGCCCGGCAGGTCTGCATAGGCCTCGAGCAGATGCTCGGGCTCCAACGCGGCCATGTCATCGCCGGACGGCCCGAAGGTCACCAGAACGCTCGGCACACCGGCCGCCCGCGCGGTCTCGCGGTCGGTCACGCTGTCGCCCACCAGCAGCGAGCGGTCCACCGTGCCCCCCGCCCGTTCCACCGAGGCGCGGTAGGGCGCGGCGTCGGGCTTGCGCACCGGCAGGGTATCGGCACCCACCAGCGAGCCAAAGAGATCGCGCACGCCGAGCGCCAGCAGCAGCTTGTCGGCCAGCCGCTCGGGCTTGTTGGTGCAGATGCCGGTGCGGATACCGGCGCTCTGCAAGCACCCGATCGCCTCGACCGCGCCGGGATAGAGCACCGTGGTGTGGTGCAGCGCGGCGCCGTATTCCTCCAGCAGCCGTGGATACCAGGCGTCGATGGTGGCGAAATCATCCGCCCGGCCCAGCCGTTCCATCCCCAGCAGCAGCATCGCCCGACCACCGCGCAGCGCGGTGCCGGCGTCACCGGGGCCCAGCAGATCGCCCTCGCCCATGGCGCGGAAACAGGCATTGGCGGCGGCCAGCAGATCGCCGCTGGTGTCGGCCAGCGTGCCGTCGAGGTCGAAGATCACGGTGCGCATTGGTGGGCCTTTCCTGTCACAGACAGACATCCAAAGTGAGCGGCGCCGCCTTGCAGCGCGCGTGTCAGCGGATAAAACGGGTCCAAGCCAATTACAAAGAGAATCTGTTATGAGCATTGCCCTGGTCATCCTCGCCGCCGGAAAAGGCACGCGGATGCGGTCCGATCTGCCGAAAGTTCTGCACAAGGTGGCCGGCGCACCGCTTTTGGCCCATGCCATGGCCTCTGGCGCCAGCCTGGAACCGGAACGCACGGTGATCGTGACCGGCCATGGCGCCGATCTGGTCGAGGCCGCGGCCCGGGGTCTGGATGACGCGGCGGCCTGCGTGCTGCAATCGGAACAGCTCGGCACCGGTCACGCTGTGCTGCAGGCGCGGCCGGCGCTCGAGGGCTTCACCGGCGATGTCATCGTGCTCTATGGCGACACGCCCTTCATTCGCCCCGAAACGCTCGAGGCGATGGTCGAGGCGCGCAAGAGCCATGACGTGGTGGTGCTGGGCTTCACCGCCGCCGACCCTGGCAAATACGGCCGGCTGGTGATGGAAGGCGACGAGCTGATGCAGATCGTCGAGTTCAAGGACGCGGGCCTGCGCGAACGCGCCATCGACTTCTGCAATTCCGGGGTGATCGCGGCCAGCGCCGAGACGCTCTTTGGCCTGCTCGATCAGGTCGGCAACGACAATGCTTCTGGCGAATACTACCTCACCGACATCGTGGCGCTGGCGCGCGCCTCGGGGCTCTCGGCCACCGCCGTCTCCTGCGACGAGGCCGAGACCATGGGCGTGAACTCGCGCGTCGATCTGGCCGCGGCCGAGGCCGGCTTCCAGTCGCGCCGCCGCGCCGAGGCGCTGGTCGAGGGGGTGACCATGGCGGCGCCCGACACCGTCTGGTTTGCCCATGACACCTGGATCGGGCCGGATTGCGAGATCGAGCCCAATGTCGTCTTCGGCCCCGGCGTCACCATCGAGAACGGCGCCCATATCCGCGCCTTCAGTCATCTCGAAGGCTGTCACGTGTCGCGCGGTGCGGTGGTCGGCCCCTACGCCCGCCTCCGCCCCGGCGCCGAGTTGGCCGAGGACGTCAAGGTCGGCAACTTCGTCGAGATAAAGAACGCCCAGATCGACGAGGGCGCCAAGGTCAACCACCTGAGCTATATCGGCGACGCCCACATCGGCGAGAAGGCCAACATCGGCGCCGGCACCATCACCTGCAATTATGACGGTGTCTTCAAGCATCGCACCGAGATCGGCGCGCATGCCTTCATCGGCTCGAACACCATGCTGGTGGCGCCGGTCAAGGTGGGCGCCGAGGCGATGACCGCCAGCGGCGCGGTGATCACCAAGGACGTGCCCGAGGGCGCGCTGGCGCTGGCCCGGGCCGATCAGGTCAACAAACCCGGCCTCGCGCGAAAATTGTTCGAAAAGTTAAAATCCAGAAAGGCCAGACAGGCCGGGAGCAAAGCATAATGTGCGGAATTGTCGGGTACCTTGGCGGCCATGAAGCCGCCCCGATCCTCGTGGACGCGCTGAAACGGCTGGAATACCGCGGCTACGACAGCGCCGGCATCGCCACCGTTCACGAGGGCCATCTCGAGCGCCGCCGCGCGGTCGGCAAGCTGGTGAACCTGTCCGACAAGCTGGTGCATGAGCCGCTGGCCGGCAAGTCCGGCATCGGCCACACCCGCTGGGCGACCCATGGCGCGCCGTCCGAGATCAATGCCCACCCGCATTTCACCGGCACCGTCGCGGTCGTCCACAACGGCATCATCGAGAACTTCCGCGCCCTGCGCGCCGAGCTTGCCGCCGCCGGTCACGCCACCGAGACCGACACCGACACCGAGACCGTGGCGCTTCTGACCCACCACCACCTGAGCCAGGGCAAGACCCCGGTCGAGGCCGCCAACGCCGCGCTCGATCAGCTTGAGGGCGCCTTCGCGCTGGCCTTCCTGTTCGACGGCGAAGAGGACCTGATGGTTGCCGCCCGCAAGGGCTCGCCGCTGGCAATCGGCCATGGCGACGGCGAGATGTACGTGGGCTCAGACGCCATCGCGCTGGCGCCGCTGACCGACAAGATCACCTATCTCGAAGAAGGCGACCGCGCGGTCCTGACCCGCACCAGTCTCGAGATCCGCGATGAACAAGGCCGGCTGGCCAACCGCCCCACCAAGACCGTCTCGCTCGATGCCTCGAGCGTCGACAAGGCCGGCTACAAGCACTACATGGCCAAGGAGATCGCCGAACAGCCGGCGGTGATCCAGAACGCCATCACCGAATACCTTGACGAGAGCGGCACCGGGCTTGCCTGGCCCGACAGCCTGCCGGACTTTTCCAAGGTCGAGCGGGTGACCATGGTGGCCTGCGGCACCGCCTTCTACGCCTGTTTCACCGCCAAATACTGGTTCGAGCGCATTGCCCGCCTGCCGGTCGAGGTCGATATCGCCTCGGAATTCCGCTACCGCGAGCCGCCGATCACGCCGCGCACCGCCGCGCTGTTTGTCAGCCAGTCCGGCGAGACCGCCGACACCCTGGCCGCACTGCGCTATGTCCGCGACAAGGCCGACCACGTGATCTCGGTGGTCAACGTCCCCGAAAGCTCGATCGCCCGCGAGAGCGACACCGCCCTGCCGATCCACGCCGGGGTCGAGGTCGGCGTGGCCTCGACCAAGGCCTTCACCTGCCAGCTCACGGTGCTCTTCCTGCTGGCGCTCAAGGCGGCGCATGACCGTGGCCAGATCAGTGCCGAAGAGCTGCAGGATCACCTCGCCGCCCTGCGCGCGCTGCCGGCGCAGATCAACGACGCGCTGACCCTGAGCGACGCGCTGCAAAAGATCGCGCATGACCTTTCCGAGGCCAGCGACGTACTCTTCCTCGGCCGCGGGCTGATGTACCCTCTGGCTTTGGAAGGCGCGCTGAAGCTCAAGGAGATCAGCTACATCCACGCTGAAGCTTATGCATCGGGCGAGCTCAAGCACGGCCCAATTGCCTTGGTCGATCCGCATGTGCCGGTGGTGGTCCTTGCGCCGCGGGATTCGCTCTTCGACAAGACCGTGTCGAACATGCAGGAGGTCATCGCGCGCTCCGGCCGCGTGGTGCTGATCACCGATGCCAAGGGCCAGGAAGAGGCCGGCGAGGACGTCTGGCACAGCCTTGCCCTGCCGGCGGTGCCAGAGCTTCTGACGCCGCTGCTCTATGCCATCCCGGCGCAGCTTCTGGCCTATCACACCGCCATCGCCAAGGGCACCGATGTCGATCAGCCGCGCAACCTCGCCAAATCGGTCACGGTGGAATAATGGGCAAGCAGTTCGACGCCCTGAGCGACGCCCATCGCAGCTTCATCGAAGCGCAGCACATGTTCTTCTGCGGCACCGCCGCCGCAGAGGGCCGGGTCAATATCTCGCCCAAGGGGATGGACAGCCTGCGGGTGCTGGGACCCAACCGGATCATCTGGCTCAACATGACCGGCTCGGGCAACGAGACCGCCGGCCATCTGGCGGAGACCCCGCGGATGACGCTGATGTGGTGCTCGTTCGACCGGCGGCCGCAGATCCTGCGCACCTATGGTACCGCCCGCACCCTGCACCGCGATGCCGCAGACTGGGACGAGATGCTGGGCCATTTCGGCGACCGGCTTGGCGCGCGTCAGATCTATGAGTTGAGGATCGACCTGGTGCAGACCTCCTGCGGCTATTCGATCCCCTTCATGGAGTTCACCGGTGACCGCGACACCCTCACCCGCTGGAACGAGGACAAGGGCGAGGCCGCGATCCGCGACTATTGGGATACCCGCAACCGCAAGACCATCGACGGGCTGCCCACCGGCATCGATGCCAACCTCGGATGACCCTCGAAGGCGCCCTTCTCGAGTTGCGGGCCTATGCCGAGGACGGCCGCGCAGCGGACATGGCGCGCTATCACAAGGCGCCCCGCCCGTATCTGGGCGTACCCAACACCGCGATCAACGACCTGACGAAATACTGGCGGCGCGCTCTGTCGGTCGAGGAGCGCGTGACGCTGGCCGACGCCCTGTGGCGGACCGACATCCACGAGGCGCGGATTGCCGCCGCCAAGCTGCTGACCCAGGCGCGCATCCGCCCCGACGATGCCGTCTGGGCGCTGATCGCCTCGTGGGTGGCCGAGTTCGACGCCTGGGCGATCGCCGATCACGTCTGCATGGCCGGCCAGCGCCGGCTGACCGCCGATCCGTCGCGGATCGATGACGTCGAGACCTGGACCGCGTCTGAGCAGATGTGGACCCGCCGCGCCGCGCTGGTCATCACCCTGCCATGGGCCAAGCTGAGCCATCCCAAACCGCCGCAACAGGTGGAACGCGCCCGCATCCTCGGCTGGGCGGCGGGCTATGTGGACGATCCGCAATGGTTCATCCAGAAGGCCGTGGCCTGGTGGCTGCGCGACCTGACCAAACATGCGCCGGAGCTGACGGAGGCTTTTCTGGCCGAGCATGGCGACCGGATGAAACCCTTTGCCCGCCGCGAGGCCGGCAAATACCTCAGTTCCTGAACACCCGCAGCGTGACCAGCTCGGTCAACGGTGCATCGATCAGACGCATCGCCGGCAGAGAGATGCGGCTGCCGGCGGTGGCGGCGCCCTCGATCGGGATCAGCTCGACCTGGGCCGATTTCCCCGATTCGGGATATTCGACCCGGCCCTGCGCCGGAGCATCGACCAGCGGCGTCTCGAGCCAGAAGCCGGGCTTGGTCGGATCGCCCAGCGAGGCCACGGTGGAGCCCAGCGCCTGCGCGCCGGTCTCTGCCGGCACCGCGGCGGCGGCTTCGCGGTCCTCGGCGCTGGTGGTGTCGAACGCCTCTTCCGAGGCGGCATCGGCCGGCGGCGCCGGCGCCACCGTCTCCAGCGGCGCGGCAGCGTCACCGGCAGAGGTCTCGGCAGGCGCATCCGCCTGACGCTCTCGCTGCTGGAACGGGGTGCCCATCTCGGCGCAGCCCGTCAGCACAAGCGCCGAAGCGCAGAGGAAAAACCGGGTCATCATGGCGGCAGGTTACGCCATTGGTCGCGGCCGTCAACGCCACATTCCCCTTGTCCGGCCCGGCCCGCGTCCTTACCTTCACCGCATGACTGTGAAACTCGTCGATCCCTTTGCGCGCCCGATCTCCTACCTTCGGGTTTCGGTCACCGACCGCTGCGATTTCCGCTGTGTCTATTGCATGGCCGAGAACATGACCTTCCTGCCCAAGAAGGAACTTCTGACGCTGGAAGAGCTCGACCGGATGGGCTCGACCTTCATCGGCCTCGGGGTGGAAAAGCTGCGCATCACCGGCGGCGAACCGCTGGTGCGGCGTGATATCATGACCTTCTTCCGCGCGATGACCCGCCATCTCGACAGCGGCGCGCTCAAGGAACTGACGCTGACCACCAACGGCAGCCAGCTCGAACGTTTTGCCGATCAGCTGTTTGCCGCCGGGGTGCGCCGGGTGAATGTCTCGCTCGACACGCTGGACGAGCAGAAATTCGCCCGTGTCACCCGTTGGGGCCGCCTGCCCCAGGTGCTGCGCGGCATCGACGCGGCGCAGCGCGCGGGCCTCAGGGTCAAGATCAACACCGTGGCGCTCAAGGGGTTCAACGAGGACGAGCTGTTTGCCCTCACCGCGTGGTGCGCCAGCCGCGACATCGACCTGACCTTCATCGAGGTCATGCCGATGGGCGATCTGGGCAACGAGGACCGGGTCGGGCAATACTGGTCGCTCGACGACCTGCGCGACCAGCTGCGCCGGCAGTATACCCTCACCGATCTGCCGGAGCGCACCGGCGGCCCGGCACGCTATGTCCGGCTCGAGGAGACCGGCCAGAAGATCGGCTTCATCACCCCGCTGACCCATAATTTCTGCGAAAGCTGCAACCGCGTGCGGCTGACCTGCACCGGCGAGCTCTTTATGTGCCTCGGCCAGGAGGACAACGCCGATCTGCGGGCCGCCCTGCGCAACCATCCGGAGGACGACGCGCCGCTCGAGGCCGCCATCCGCGCCGCGATCGCGCTGAAGCCCAAGGGGCATGATTTCGACTATTCCCGCCAGCGCGCCGATGGACAGGTTTCGCGCCACATGAGCCATACTGGCGGCTGACCCCTCGGCGCAGAAAAAGGGGGCCAGCCCCCTCGGCCGAGGGGCCTCACCCCCGGAGGTTTATCTGGCAAGATGAATGAAGGAGCGCGCGCCTGTCTTCATCTTGCCCGACAAACTCTCCCCGAAGGGTCGCTCTGCCGCCGGACGTGACGTCTCGATCAGGCCCAGTCTGGCCCGAGATCGGCGCGGGCGCGGTCGATCCAGTGATCCTTCAGCCATGTGCAGGGCTTGGAATAGCGGATCAACGACCCGCTGTAACCATCGACCGCGTCGGGCATTTTCGGGCGGCCGTGGAAACAGACCACGCGGGCCTCTTCCGGCAATCGCGGGGCGGCGAGGTAGTTGCGGGGGAACGGGTTGCAATCGTATTTGTAGCTGACCACCCAATCGCCGGGGATGTAGTCGAAGACGCCGTTGTCCATCGCCTTGTGTGAGGTGTAGCGCTGTTCGGAGCCGCGGGCTTTTTCCACCTCTTCATAAGGGTTTGCGGCGAGGTCCGCATAGAGGAACCCATGTGCGGACGGGTCGAAGCGGAACACCGATCCGTGGCCGGTGGGCCGGCCCTTGCGAGCCTCGGTCCAGTCGTGACGCATGGCGATCCTGCCCTGAGACATCGCCCAGATCGGCGTCAGGTCGCCGGTGATCACCACGTCGAGATCGAAGCCCAGCACCGGCCCGTCGAGATCGGGCACGAGGCCCGGGCGGAACAGCGAGACCTTGCGCATCGCGCCTTGCCGGTTGGCCACCGCAAGCGCCGCCGCCATCGGCTCGGCGAAGGGCTCCACCGGCAGGTCGAGCAGTTCGATGTCGGGATGCAGACCGGCGCGCTCCTCGGTCATGCAGAAAAACCGCACCGGGTGGTCGATATTGCGCCGCACGCCGGAATAGAGCCGGTTGACATACTCCGGGCCAAACAGCGTGCCCCACTTGATGCACATGATGTTCGCGGTCTGGGCTTGCGTCATCCTCGGCTCCTTGTTGCTGCCCCGCCCGGCTTATCGCGGATCATTTTGCCATGCCAGCGGGGATGTGACATTTCTGCACAGCGGCGAGGAATTGTGCGATGGCCTGAAATTTGCTATGCCTGTTAGCGCTAACCACACCCATGAGCGAGGGGAACCATGTCCCAGGGTCACACCACCGATACCACTGCCATTGCCGAAGCCGCGTTTTATCTTTGGCTGGACGAGGGCCAACCGCATGGCCGCGATCAGGAATTCTGGCTGCGCGCCGAGCAGTCTCTGAGCGCTGCCATCGCCAAGCCCAAGGCGCGCCGCGCGACGCCCCGCAAGGCTGCAGCCCCGAAGGCCGCCGCTGCTGCGACCAAGTCGGCCGAAACGGCGACAGCGAAGGCCGTTGCCAAGGCCCCGGCCAAAGCCAAGGCACCTGCCAAGGCGAAACCCGCCAAGCCGGCGGCGAAGGCTGCCGCCAAGACCGTGAAGGCGCCCGCCAAGGCCGCCGCAAAACCCCGGGCCGCGGCCAAGCCCAAGGCCTGAGCCTTGTGGCGGGTGGCATGCTGCGGCCATCCGCCAAATCCCTTGATCCGCCGCCCACGGCGGATTAAGGTCCGCGCAGCATATGTTTCAGCGCAGGAGGGCTTCATGGAGAATGTCGGCACCCTGCGGGCCTCGCTCTGACGGCGCCCGGTTCGGAATGATGCTTGGACCCCGAGCATGCGATCCACCTGAAACAGGACAAAACCCTTGAACGACAAAACCCTGCCTGACCTTGGATGGTCGGAACATTTCGCGCGTCAGCTCTCTGAGAGCGACGCCGATCACAGCCCTGCCCGTGTGGCGGAAATCCATCGCGACCGGCTGGTCGTGGTCACCCCCGGCGGCTCCTTCAACCTGCACCCGCGCGAGGCCAGCGGTGCCTATGCGGTGGGCGACTGGGTGCTGACTGATGGCACCTCGGCGGTGCGCCGGCTGACGCCGGTCTCAGACCTCAGCCGGCGCGCCGCCGGTCCGGGCGTCGCGGCGCAGCGGATTGCCGCCAATATCGACACCATCGGCATCGTCACCAGCTGCAACGAGGATTTCTCGGTGCCGCGGCTCGAGCGCTATCTGGCGCTGGTCTCCTCTGCCGGCTGCCTGCCGCTGGTGATTCTCACCAAGGCCGACAAGGCCGAGGATGCCGCGGGTTACCTGCGACAGGCCGAAAAGCTCTCGCCGCTGGTGACCGCGCTGGCGCTCAATGCCAAGGACCCCGAGGAGGCCGCGCGGCTGACGCCCTGGTGCTCGAAGGCGCAGACCCTGGCGCTGATCGGCTCGTCCGGTGTTGGCAAGACGACGTTGCGCAATACGCTGACCGGCGAGACGGCGGAAACCCGCGAAGCCCGCGCAGATGACGCCCGCGGGCGGCACACCACCACCTTTCGCGCGCTCAGGCCGACGCTGGCCGGTGGCTGGCTGATCGACACGCCGGGGATGCGCGAATTGCAGCTTGCCGATGCCTCCGAGGGGATCGGCGCGGTGTTCGACGACCTCGAGGTGCTGGCCTCGGCCTGCCGGTTCAGCAACTGCGGCCATGACAGCGAGCCGGGCTGTGCGGTCAAGGCGGCGGTGGACGCCGGCGCGGTCGAGCCCGAGCGGGTGGCGCGCTGGCAGAAGCTTCTGCGCGAGGACCGGTACAACTCGGAGACGCTGGCGCAATCGCGCGACCGGCAGAAGCGTTTTACCAAGCGGGTCAAGGGCGCGATGCAGAAGGCCCAGATCAAGCGCGACGTCGAGAGATAGGTCGTCCCCCGTCCCGGCCCTGCGCCGGGACCGCCTACCGGGTTGGGGGCGAGGCCCCGGATCAGGTCCGGGGCGGGGATTGGGTATGTCCGGCAGGCGTTCCTTGGCAAGCGGGGTCGGCAACGGGCTGTCGAGAGGAGCGTACGTCCTCCGGCCTTGCCCCGGGACCTCGCGTCCGACACCCATCGCGAGGCCGCGGATCAGGTCCGGGGCGGGCCGCGCGTCAGGCGGCGGGCATGCGGCTCTCGACGATCTCGGCCCACCAGGAACAGCCCGCGGGGATCGCCTCGTCGTTGAAGTTGTACTTCGGGTGATGCACCGCCGCGGTGTCGCCGTTGCCGACCAGGATATAGGCCCCGGGCCGCTCTTCGAGCATATAGGCGAAATCCTCGCCGCCCATCACCAGGGGCGCGGTGGCGCAGTCGCCGGCGACCTTGCGGGCCACCTCGGCGGCAAATTCGGTCTGTTCCTCGTGGTTGACCATGCAGGGGTAGCCGCGGTGATAGGTCACCTCTGCCGTGCCGCCAAAGGTGGCGGCAATGCCCTCGCAGATTGCCGTGAGCCGGGTCTCGGCCAGGTCGCGCATCTCGGCCGACATGGTGCGCACGGTACCCATGAGCTCGACCTTCTGCGGGATCACGTTGAAGGCGTTCGACGAGGTCTGGAACGAGGTCACCGAGACCACCACCTGATCGACCGGATCGGCATTGCGGCTGGCAATCGTCTGCAGCGCCAGCACCGCCTGCGCCGCCATCACCGTGCTGTCGACGGTCTCCTGCGGCTTGGCGGCGTGACCGCCGCGGCCCTCGAAGGTGATCTCGAACTGGTCGGTGGCGGCAAAGAAGGCGCCCGGGCGGATCGCGAAGCTGCCCAGCGGCACGCCGGGCCAGTTGTGCATGCCATAGACCTCCTGGATGCCCCAGCGCGCCATCAGACCGTCGTCGCACATCTCCTTGCCGCCGCCGCCGCCCTCTTCGGCGGGCTGGAAGATCACCACCACGGTGCCGTCGAAATTGCGCGTCTCGCTGAGGTACTTGGCGGCGCCGAGCAGCATTGCGGTATGGCCGTCATGGCCGCAGGCATGCATTGCCCCGGGCGTCTTCGAGGCATAGTCGAGGCCGGTCTGCTCGTGGATCGGCAGCGCGTCCATGTCGGCGCGCAGACCGATCACCTTGCCGGACCTGTCGGCCTTGCCGCGGATCACGCCGACCACGCCGGTGCGGCCGAGGCCGGTCACCACCTCGTCGCAGCCGAAGTCGCGCAGCTTTTCGGCCACGACGCCGGCGGTGCGATGGGTGTCGAAGAGGATCTCGGGGTGCGCGTGCAGATCGCGGCGCCAGGCGGTGATTTCCTCCTGAAGCTCGGCAAAACGGTTCTTCACGGGCATGATCGGTCTCCTTTACTGCACTGGCTCAGGGGTGCGCCTTTCCGACCCCGCCGTCAATATCCCGACGCGGTCGTCAGGACAAAGTGATCGGGGCCGGCCTGCCGGTATTCCGAGCGTTCGGGCCTGTGGCCGAGAGGATGAACTGGCGATGGGATGGGTTTGAACGCAAGGTCTTTTTCCAGCTTGCGCCGCTCAGGATCGGCGACCGGCACCGCCCTGATCAGCGCTTGCGTATAGGGGTGCTGCGGGGTGTCGAGCACCGCCGCCCGCGGCCCGATCTCGACAATACGGCCAAGGTACATGACGGCTATGTCATGGCTTATCCGTTCCACCACCGCCATGTCATGGCTGATGAACAGGAACGACAGCCCCAGATCGGCCTGCAACCCCATCATCAGGTTCAAAACCTGCGCCTGCACCGAGACATCCAGCGCCGAGACCGCTTCGTCGGCAACGATCAGTTTCGGGTTCAGCGCCAGTGCCCGGGCGATGGCGATGCGCTGGCGCTGGCCCCCGGAGAGCTCATGCGGGTAGCGCCGCAGGAAGCTGCGCGGCAGCTGCACCCGGTCAAAGAGTTCGGCCACCCGGTCGGTCAGCGCGCTGCCGGAGGCGAGGCCGAAATTGCGCAACGGCTCGCTCACCTGATCGATCAGCCGCATCTGCGGGTTGAGCGAGGCGAAGGGGTCCTGAAAGATCATCTGCATGTCGCGCCGCGCGAGGCGCAAGCCACCCGGCCCCAGTCCGGTGACATCGGTGCCGTCCAGCAGCACCTGCCCCGAGGTCGGCTCGACCAGCCGCAGAATGGAACGCCCGGCAGTGGATTTGCCGCAACCCGATTCGCCGACGAGGCTGAGGGTGCGGCCCCGGTTGAGGGTAAAGGAGACATCCTCGACCGCATGCACCTGCGCCACCCGGCGACGCAAGAGACCGCCCCTGACGTCAAACCGCGTGGTCAGGTTGCGCACGCGCAAGAGCGGCGCCGCGCTGCCGGGGATCGCGGCCGCCTGAGCCACCGCCCCCGGCAGGCGCATCGGCTCCGGCGCCGGCTTGCCGCGCATTTCGCCCAGCCGCGGCACCGCGGCGAGCAGCGCGCGGGTGTAGTCATGTTGCGGCGCGGCAAAGATCCGGCCCACCGGCCCCTCCTCGACCTTGCGGCCCCGGTGCATCACCACCACCCGGTCGGCGATCTGCGCCACCACCGCCATGTCATGGGTGATGAACAGCACCGCCGTGCCGGTCTCGCGCTTGAGCCGGTCGATCAGCGCCAGGATCTCGGCCTGGATGGTGACGTCGAGCGCGGTGGTCGGCTCGTCGGCGATCAGCAGGCGCGGCTTGCAGGCCAGCGCCATGGCGATCATCACCCGCTGGCGCATGCCACCCGACAACTCGTGCGGATATTGCTTCAGCCGCCGCTCCGGCTCCGGCATCCGCACCTGCTGCAACAGCTCGAGCGCGCGGGCGCGGGCCTGTTGTGCGCTCATCCCGCGATGAAGCCGCAGCCCCTCGGTGAGTTGTCGGCCGATGGGAAACACCGGGTTGAGCGCGGTCATCGGCTCTTGAAAGATCATCCCGATCTCGTTGCCGCGGATGGCGCGCATCTCTTCCGGCCGGGCCTGCGCCAGATCGGTCGCGCCGCCCTCGCGCCGGTCAAACAGCAGCCGCCCGCCGGCGATCTCGCCGCCGCCGAATTCCACCAGCCGCATCAGCGCCAGCGAGGAGACCGATTTGCCGGAACCGGATTCGCCCACCAAGCAAAGCGTCTCGCCGGGGTGGATGTCAAACGACAGGTCGGCCACGCCCACCACCGGACCGGACCGGGTGTCAAAGGTGACGCGCAGGCGATCGACCCTGGCAATCGGCTGATCGAGCATCTGGCGGGGCTCCTGT
The DNA here is from genome assembly GCF_034669705.1 of Marinovum sp. Classification (GTDB taxonomy): domain Bacteria; phylum Pseudomonadota; class Alphaproteobacteria; order Rhodobacterales; family Rhodobacteraceae; genus Marinovum. Next base: position 157,450 of record NZ_JAXMOR010000001.1, on the reverse strand, counting down.
GGGGGCGGTCTGCGAGGTCCGGCAGGCTAGGCCCCGCCTCGACCGGTGTCAAACGCCGGCGGTCACGGGCTGTGGCCGCACGACAGCACTTGCATTTCTTTCAGCTTCTGTTTCGATATGCACACGTGCAAGGGGTAGCCATTAACCTCTCTCACCCTTAGGCCCTCCGCACCAGCCTAACACGATCGAACGCACGCGGCCCCATTCCGGCCAGCGCGGCACATCCACCAAGGAGACCCACATGACAGCCAGATCCCTTCTGCTCGGGGCGACAGCGAGCTTTGCGATGGCCACCGGCGCGCAGGCCGAACGCGGCAGTGATGGCGAGGTCCGCATCCTCTATTGGCAGGCGCCCTCGACGCTGAACCCGTTCCTGTCAGGCGGGCGCAAGGACACCGAAGCGGGTGGCATCATCCTCGAGCCGCTGGCGCGTTTCGACGAGGAAGGCATTCTGACCCCCTGGCTGGTCGACGAGATTCCCACGGTCGAGAATGGCGGCGTCAGCGAGGACCTGACCCAGATCACCTGGAAACTCTCGCCCGGCATCACCTGGTCAGACGGCACGCCGCTGACCTCGGCCGACGTGAAATTCACCTACGAATACTGCACCCACCCCGAGGGCGGCTGCGCCCAGCAGTCCAAGTTCAACGGCATCACCTCGGTCGAGACACCCGATGCGCAGACTGTCGTGGTCACCTTCGACAGCCCGACGCCCAACCCGCATGTGGCCTTTGTCGGCATGGAAAGCCCGATCCTGCAGGCGGCGCAATTCGCCGATTGCCTGGGCGCGGCCGCCTCGAGCTGCACCGAGGCCAATTTCGCTCCCATCGGCACCGGCCCCTTCGTGGTCGAGGAGTTCCGGCCGAATGACGTGATCGTCTATGCCGCCAACGAGAACTACCGCAAGCCCGACCGGCCCTATTTCGCCAAGGTCACGCTCAAGGGCGGCGGCGATCCGGCCTCGGCGGCGCGGGCGGTGATGGAGACCGGCGAGTTCGACTACGCCTGGAACCAGCAGCTGGCACCAGACATCATCGAGAGCCTCGAGGCCGGCGGCAAGGGGGTCTTCATCTCGGACTTCGGGCCGACGATGGAACGGCTGATGCTCAACCACACCAACCCCGACCCGAGCCTCGGCCCCGACGAGCGCGCGATCATCAAGCCACATCCTTTCCTGCAGAACCCGGCGGTCTACAAGGCGATGTCGATGGCCATTGACCGGCAGCTGCTGGTCGAGGTCGGCTATGGCCCGGCCGGCAAGGTCACCTGCAACTGGGTGCCGGCGCCGGAATGGTACAACTCCGACACATTCGATTGCGCCGAACAGGATCTCGAGGGTGCCAACGCCCTGCTTGACGAGGCCGGCATCATCGACACCGACGGCGACGGCATCCGCGAAAAGGACGGCGTGCCGCTGAAGGTGCTGTTCCAGACCTCGACCAACGCGGTGCGTCAGGACAGCCAGGAGCTGATCAAGCAGATGTGGTCCGACATCGGCATCGAGACCGAGTTGCGCAACATCAATGCCTCTGTGTTCTTCGGCGGCGATGCCGGCAGCCCCGACACCTTCCAGAGGTTCTATGCCGACGTGCAGATGTACGCCAATACCTTCGGCGGCACCGACCCGCAGGGCTATTTCGGCAACGGTCTCTGCGACAAGGCGCCGACCCCCGAGAAACAGTGGCAAGGCGAAAACATCGCGCGCTACTGCAATCCCGCCTTCGACGCGCTGCACGAAGAGCTCACCCGGACGGTGGGCAACGAGGCGCGCGGCGAGATCGGCCGGCAGCTCAACGACATGGCAATCGAGGAAGGCATGATGATCCCGCTGGTCCATCGCGGCACCGTCGCGGCGCGCGCGAACACGCTCGAGGGCGTGGTGATGAACGCCTGGGACAGCGAGCTGTGGAACATCGACGCCTGGCGCCGCGCCGACTGAGCGATCCTTAGGCGCCAGACGGGCTTTCCGCCTGGCGCCCCCCCTTCCCGACAGGCGCACCGGCGCCGTGACAGGCTCTCCCGGACATGCTGACCTATGCCATCAGACGGCTGGTGCTCTCCGTGCCGACGCTGCTCCTCATCGCGCTGGCGATCTTCCTGCTGCTCAACCTCGCGCCCAACGATCCGATGGCGCAGGTGCCGCTGACCGTGCCGCCCGAGGTCAAGCAGAAGATGCGCGAGGCGCTGGGCCTCGGCGAGGCGCTGCACATCCAGTTCTGGAAATGGCTGGTGCAGATGGTCTGGGTCGAGCCGCGGGTACTGGTCGACTGGCTCACCGGCGACAGCGCGCTCTTTGGCTGGCTGCCCGATACCGCGCTCTACCGCGGCGAGCAGCGGGTGATCTCCTGGCAGACCCGCTCGCCGGTGATGGACATCGTCGCGCAGCGGCTGCCGCAGACGCTCTGGGTGGTGGGCACCGCCTATCTGCTGGCCATCGTCATCGCGGTGCCGATCGGCATCTACTCGGCCTACCGGCAGTATTCCTGGTTCGACCAGGCCGGCACCTTCGTGTCGATGATCGGCTTTTCGGTGCCGCCGTTCTTTTCCGGCGTGCTGGTGATCGTGATCTTCTCAGTCCAGCTGGGCTGGTTTCCCTCGATCTATGACACCACGCATCAGGTCACCGACTGGCAGAGCCTGCTGGTCCAGATCAACCAGATGATCCTGCCGGTGATGGTGCTGACGCTGCAGATCACCGCCCAGCTGTCGCGCTTCATGCGCGCCTCGATGCTCGACAACCTCGGCCAGGATTATGTCCGCACCGCGCGCGCCAAGGGCTTGGGCGAGCCCAATGTGGTGCTGGTGCATGTGCTCAGGAACTCGATGATCCCGGTGGTGACGGTGATCGCGCTGGGGGTGCCCAACATCTTTGGCGGTGCAATCATCACCGAGCAGGTGTTCAAGGTGAACGGCATCGGACAGCTGCTGATCACCGCGATCGAAGCCAATGACCTGCCGATGGTGCAGACCCTGACTTTTGTGTTCGCGGTGCTGATCGTGCTCTTCAACCTGCTAGCCGACCTCGCCTACGGGCTGCTCGACCCGAGGATCCGCTATGACTGACCGCGCCGAGGCCCCGCCGCGCAGCCAATGGGCCGAGGTCTGGCACCAGTTCCGCCGCCATCGCGGCGCGATGTTCGGCGCGGCGGTGTTTGTCTTCATCATAGCCGGGGTCTTCCTCGGACCGCTGATCTGGACGGTGGACCCGCAGTTCCTGCCGCGCGGCCGCGATTTCCTGAACCTGCGCGACACAAGGCCGATCTACGTGGCGCTTTGGGATGGTGCGGCCAAGGTGAGCTGGGCGCATCCGCTGGGCACCGACAACCTCGGCCGCGACACGCTGGCGCGGCTGATGTTCGGCGGGCGGGTCTCGATTGCCGTGGGTCTCGCCGCCATGGCGCTCACCGTCGGGCTGGGCACCGGGCTGGGCCTGATCGCCGGCTTCTACCGCCGGCTGGATGCGCCGCTGATGCGGCTCACCGACCTGTTCCTCGCCCTGCCCCTGCTGCCGCTGATCCTCGTCGCCTCGCTGCTCTTTCGCGAGGCGCTGGCGCAGCGGTTCGGCCCCGAAGGCGGCACCTTTCTGCTGATCGTCACGCTGATCGGGCTGACATCGTGGATGCAGGTGGCGCGGATCGTGCGCGGCGACGTGCTGGCGCTGAAAGAGCGCGAGTTTATCCTCGCCGCACGCTCGATCGGCACCACCAATGCGCGGCTGATCACCCGCCACCTGCTGCCCAATATCCTGTCGCCGGTGCTGGTCTCGGCCGCGCTTGGCATCGCCACGGCGATCATCACGGAATCGGCGCTGTCGTTCCTCGGCTTCGGCTTTCCGCCGGATTTCCCCACCTGGGGGCGGCTGTTGAACGACGGCGTCGCACGGCTGTCGAGCTATCCCGAGCGCGCGGTCTGGCCCGGTATCCTGATTTCGCTCACGGTGCTGTCGGTGAACTACCTCGGCGACGGGCTGCGCGACGCGCTCGATCCGCGCATCCGCGGGCGCTGAGCGGCAAATAAGACCGGTTGTTCGGCCTATCGGGCGCGTTGTGCAGGCGATGTTCCCGCCCCTAGTGCCAGCTGGAACGGCTTTCCGCTCAAACCCGCGGCGACAAGTCGACTGTTCCCTGACTTTGCAGCCGAGACCCACACTGCCCCCTTGATCGCGCGGCGTTCAGGGCGCATGTGCATGCGGATCTGCCAAAGGGAGTCTGCCCCATGTTCGAGCAATTCGGGTTCGAGGAAACCACCGTCAAACAGGCCAGCCTCGTGCTCGCCCTGATCCTTGGCGCGCTTTTCGGGGTGCTGGCCGAGCGGACGAAGTTCTGCTTTCGCCGCGCGCTGGTCGGCGAAGACCGCAAGCAGGCCGCCGGCGTCTGGCTGATGGCGCTAGCCACCGCCGTGATCGGCACACAGGCCGCTGTGGCCGCGGGGCTGATCGGCTTTGACGATCACCGCTTCATGACCGGCGATCTCGCATGGCTGGCGATTGCGCTGGGGGGCGCGCTGTTTGGCGCCGGCATGGTGCTGACCCGCGGCTGCATCTCGCGGCTGACGGTGCTGGGCGCCGGCGGCAACCTGCGGGCGCTGACCGTGATTTTGGTGTTTGCCGTGGTGGCCCATGCCACGCTCAAGGGGGTTCTCGCCCCGGCCCGCACCGCGCTGGCCAGCGTCACCCTGCCGCTGGGCGAAAGCATCTCGCTGGCCGCCCTGCCCGGCGGCGCGCTGCTCTGGGCCGGGGGGATCGCGGTTCTGGCGCTGGGCTTCGCGCTGCGTTCGGGCTCCCGTGCCGCGCACTTGGTGATGGCGGGGCTGCTCGGCCTGCTGGTGCCCGCCGCCTGGGTCGGCACCGGCTTCGTGCTTTATGATGACTTCGACCCGATCGCGATGGAGAGCCTGTCGTTCACCGCGCCAGCCACCGAGAGCCTGTTCTGGGTCGTCGCCGGCACCTCGATCGAGCCGGGCTTTGGCGTCGGCTTCTTCGGCGGCGTGCTCGGCGGCGCGCTGCTGGCCGCGCTCGCCTTCCGCTCGTTCCGCTGGCAGAGCTTCGTCTCGCCGCGCGAGACCGGCCGTTACCTGTCGGGCGCGGCGCTGATGGGCGTCGGCGGCGTGCTGGCCGGCGGCTGCACCGTGGGCGCGGGCCTGGCCGGCGTGCCGAGCCTGTCGGTGGCGGCGCTCTTGGCACTGGTCTCGATTGCCGGCGGCGCGCTGGCCACCAATGCGGCGCTCAATGCGGGGCGCCGAGGCGCTTCTTCATCCGGTGCAGCGCCCAGGCGACAAGCAGCACAACCGGCAGAGTGAGCCCGGCCAGCACCCATTCCTTGCTGATCCCGAGGCCCTTGCCGAAGGGATAGGCCAGGTAGCCGGCCAGCGACACCGCGTAATAGCTGATCGCCACCACCGAGAGTCCCTCGACCGTCTCCTGCAGGCGCAGCTGCAGCTCGGCGCGTTTGTTCATCGCCTCGAGCTGCGACTGGCTCTGCGCTGAGCGCTCGACCTCGACCCGGGTGCGCAAGAGCTCGCTGGCGCGCATCGCCCGCTCAGCCATGGTCTCGAGCCGCCGCTGGGTGGATTTCACCGTGCGCATCGCCGGGTCGTAGCGCCGGACCATGAATTCATGCCAGCTCTGACGGCCGTTGAAATGGCTCTCACGCAGCATCTCGATGCGCTGCAACACGATCGCCTCATAGGCCCCGGTGGCGCCGAAACGGAACGAGGAGGTGGCCGATTCCGCCTCCAGCTCGGCCGAGATCGCCAAGAGCGCCTGCAGCGTCTGGTCGGCGGGTGCGCCCTCGTCGGTCATCCGGCTCATCAGGTCGGACAGCTTGTCATCCAGCACCCCCAGAACCGGGCTCAGCTCGCGCGAGCGGGCAAAGCCCAGCATCGACAGCGACTTGTAGAGTTCGATCTCGCAAATCCGCTGCAGGATGCGCCCCACCCGGCTGGCGCCGGTGCCCTCGGCCGGGAACACCGCGAACCGCATGTGACCCGCGGGATCGATGCGGAAATCACCGGCGACGATCGCAGCACCCTCGAGCACGTGGCTGACCGCGAGGCTTTCCGGAACGAACCACTCCTGCAGTTCGTGGTTGAGCATGTCGTATTCCGGCGGCGCCTCGACCCGGATCAGCGCCGAGCTCACCCGCTGGCCCGGCGCATTGGCCAGCCAGTCGCGCGGGAAGACATCGAAATCCGCCGGATCGAAGGGCCGCTCGCCCAGCCCGTCCATGAAGACCGAATAGGTCACCACCTCGGTGTGGCTTTCCCACTTGAGATTGTGCTTGCCGATCTGCGCCGAGTGATGAGTCGCGCCGGGCTGCGGATGCGGCGCGCCATAGCGGTCGAGCAGGTCGATCAGATGCGCCAGATCCTCGGTCTTGTCACGAGAGGCCGCGTTATTCTCTTTTCTGACAACGAGATAGACCGCCCTACCGGGCGCATGTGCGCGTGGAAACGGCCGCGCATGCAGCTCGTTGGAGAGCTGGTATCGCAGGGGATGATCGGTAAATTCACGCATGGCTGCAGCCTTGATGTTTTGCGCAACCTAGCCGCTTACCACCGCTGGCAAAAGGAAGTTATTGTCGCACTTTCAACAAGTTACGTGAATACAATGGCATACCGCGCTCAGCGTCCCGGTGGCCCGAGGCAAACGGGGCGCCGCATCGCTGCGCCGCCCCGGAGGATCTGGAGAAACAGAGCCCGGTTCAGGCGGCTTTTTTCAGCGCCTTCTTGGCCTTCTTCAGCTTGGCTTCCTGCTTTGCGACCTTCTTCTTGCGGTCGGCCACTTCTTTTTTCAGGTCTTTGATCTTTGCTTTGCTCGCCATGGTCTGGCTCCTTGCACTAGGGTTTCACACGCGGTCTGCGCCGCGACACAGCTATCTATAATATAGCTAATGTATATACGTAAACCCTTGTTTGCCGGAGCGGCAAAAGAAAAGGCCTCCCCGGATCGCTCCGGAAAGGCCCTGATGTTGCCTCGGCTGGGGCGTCCCCCCCAACCGCGGGTCAGTCGATCAGCGGCAGCAGCCTGTTCAGGCTCTCTTTCGCGTCGCCATAGAACATCCGCGTATTGTCCTTGAAGAACAGCGGGTTCTCGATGCCGGAATAGCCGGTGCCCTGGCCGCGTTTCGACACAAACACCTGCTTGGCCTTCCAGCATTCCAGAACCGGCATGCCGGCGATCGGGCTGTTGGGATCGTCCTGCGCCGCCGGGTTGACGATGTCGTTCGAGCCGATGACGATGGCAACGTCGGTCTCCGGGAAGTCCTCGTTGATCTCGTCCATCTCCATCACGATGTCATAGGGCACCTTGGCCTCGGCCAGGAGGACGTTCATGTGGCCCGGAAGCCGGCCCGCCACCGGGTGGATGGCGAAGCGGACGTTCTTGCCCTTGGCGCGCAGCTTGCTCACCAGTTCCGAGACCGCGTTCTGCGCCTGCGCCACCGCCATGCCGTAGCCGGGGATGATGATGACACTGTCGGCGTCGTTCAGTGCCGAGGCGACGCCGTCGGCATCGATCGCCACCTGCTCGCCCTCGACCGCCATCTGCTCACCCGCCGGGCCGCCGAAGCCGCCGAGGATGACGCTGACAAAGTGACGGTTCATCGCCTTGCACATGATGTAGGACAGGATCGCACCCGAAGACCCAACCAGCGCGCCGACCACGATCAGCAGATCGTTGCCCAGCGAGAAGCCGATCGCCGCCGCGGCCCAGCCCGAATAGCTGTTGAGCATCGAGACCACCACCGGCATGTCGGCGCCGCCGATGCCCATGATCAGGTGGTAGCCGATGAACAGCGCCGCCAGGGTCATCAGGAACAGCGGGAAAAAGCCGCCAGTGTTGAAGTACCAGATCAGGCAGACCACCGAGAGGATCGCCGCTGCAAGGTTGAGCATGTGCCCGCCCGGCAGCTTGGTGGCGGCCGAGGTGACCTTGCCGGCCAGCTTGCCAAAGGCCACGACCGACCCGGTAAAGGTGATCGCACCGATGAACACACCGAGGAACAGCTCGACCTTGAGGATCGCCAGTTCGGCACCGGATTTATGCGCCAGCACGCCGGCAAACCCGTCGAGCGCGGCGCGTTCGGCCGGGTCCATGGCCAGCACCCGGCCCATCTCGAAATGCGCGTTGAAGCCGACGAAGACCGCCGCGAGACCGACCAGAGAGTGCATCGCCGCGACCAGTTGCGGCATCTCGGTCATCTGCACCTTCTTGGCGACATAGACACCGATCACGCCGCCACCGGCGATCAGGATCAGCGACAGCAGCCACAGGCCCGAGCCGGGACCGACCAGCGTGGCAAAGACCGCAAGGCCCATGCCGACAATGCCGTACCAGACCGCGCGCTTGGCGCTTTCCTGGTTCGACAGACCGCCGAGCGAAAGAATGAAGAGAACAGCCGCAACAACATAGGCGGCAGTGGTGAATCCGAATTCCATCTGCACGGACTCCTTAGGATTTCTGGAACATGGCAAGCATGCGCCGCGTGACGAGGAAGCCGCCGAAGATGTTGATTCCGGCCATGAAGATCGACAGCGCCGCCAGCAGGATCACGAGGAACGACCCCGAGCCGATCTGCATCAGGGCGCCGAGGATGATGATCGAGGAGATCGCGTTGGTGATCGCCATCAGCGGGGTGTGCAAGCTGTGTGCCACGCCCCAGATCACCTGGAAGCCCACGAAGACAGCCAGCACGAAGACGATGAAGTGCTGCATGAAGCTCGCAGGTGCCACGAGACCCACCAGCAGCATCAGCACGCCGCCGACACCCAGCAGGGTGAACTGCTGCTTGGTCTGCGCCTTGAAGGCCGCGGTTTCCTTGGCCCGCTTCTCCTCGGCGGTGAGCTCCTTGGGCTTTTCCTTCTTCTGCGCCGCGATCGCCTGAATTTTCGGCGGCGGCGGCGGGAAGGTGATCTCGCCCTTGTGGGTCACGGTGGCGCCGCGGATCACGTCGTCGTCCATGTTGTGGTTGACCGTGCCGTCCTTCTCGGGGGTCAGGTCGGTCATCATGTGACGGATGTTGGTGGCATAGAGCGTCGAGGCCTGGGCCGCCATGCGCGAGGGGAAGTCGGTGTAGCCGACGATGGTCACGCCATTGTCGGTCACGATCTTCTCGTCTGGCACGGTGAGCTTGCAGTTGCCGCCCTTCTCCGCCGCCAGGTCGACGATCACCGAACCGGGCTTCATCGCCTTGACCATGTCCTCGGTCCAGAGCTCGGGCGCCTCGCGGTTGGGGATCAGCGCCGTGGTGATGACGATGTCCATCTCGGGCGCCAGTTCACGGAACTTGGCCAGCTGAGCTTCGCGGAATTCCGGGCTGGACACCGAGGCATAGCCGCCGGTGGCGGCGCCGTCGGCCTGCTCTTCCTCGAAGTCGAGGTAGACGAACTCGGCGCCCATCGACTCGACCTGCTCGGCCACCTCGGGACGCACATCGAAGGCATAGGTGATCGCACCCAGCGAAGTCGACGTGCCGATCGCGGCGAGGCCGGCGACACCGGCGCCGACCACCAGCACCTTGGCCGGCGGCACCTTGCCCGCGGCGGTCACCTGACCGGTGAAGAAGCGGCCGAAGTTGTTGCCGGCCTCGATGACAGCGCGGTAGCCCGCGATATTGGCCATCGACGACAGCGCGTCCATCTTCTGTGCGCGGGAAATCCGCGGCACCATCTCCATCGCGATGACAGAGGCGCCGCTGGATTTGGCGGCTTCCATGCCGGGCTCGTTGCCGGCGGGATTGAAAAAGGAAATCAGCGTCTTGTCGGCGGTCAGATAGCCCAGCTCGCTGGCATCGGGCTGGCGCACCTTGGCGATGATGTCGGCCTGCGCCCAGAGGTCCTCGGCGCCGTCGACCACGGTCACCCCGGCCTCACGGTAAAGCTCGTCCGAGAACCCGGCGCGCGTCCCGGCCCCGGATTCGATCAGGCACTCATGGCCCAGTTTCTGCAATTGCCGGGCAGAGTCCGGCGTCATGGCGACCCGCGCTTCGCCCTCGAAAACTTCCCTTGGCGTTCCGATTTTCACGTGTGCGTTTCCTTCGTCGGTTACGTCGTTCCATGGCGCAATAAACTCTGCGCAATAATCTTTCAACGCGACTTCCGTCGCTTGGCAAGATTACAGGTCGATTCCCTGCCGGCACTTCATATTTGTTGCTCTGCAGCATGTCCATGCCGCGACGTAAATCACTAAATCTGATGAATTATTTGCAATGTCGGGCGGAGCACCCTCCACTCAAGGTGAAGCTGGCGCCGCAACGCACCGGTCATCGGGTGCTTCAGGCCAGCTCGGGCGCATGCACCAGCGGCAGGGCGCGCTCGTAGTCCGACCGCCCGCCGCCCAGCGACAGCGTGGCCTCGCGCAGCATGGCGATGCCCTCTTCCGGTTTTGCCGGGATATCCTCGGCCGCGATCGGCGCGCCCACTTGGATGCGGAACCGCTGGCTGTGCTTGTTCAGGGTCTCGTGAAACAGGGTGATGTCGCGCAAGCTGGGGTGGATCGCGTCGAAAAGGTAGAACAGCGCCGAGTTGCGCGCCTCCATCCGCAGCGGGATCACCGGCAGGCCGAACTTGCGCGCCAGCGTCACCGGAGAGGACATCCACGGCCGCTCGTAAAGCCTGAGGCCGCGCCGCTTGGCCAGCCGTCCCGAGGGAAAAATCACCCCGAGCCGGCCGTCCGTCACCGCCTTGCAGGTGTAGGCCATGGTCTGGCGGGTCTTGGCATGGCTGCGCTTGTCCTTGCGCCATTCGACCGGGGCGATCATCCCCTCCATCTGCGGCAGAACGCGCAGGATGTCATGATTGGCGAAGAAGTAGCAATCGGGACGTTTGCGCGCCAGAAGCCGGTGCAGGATAATTCCATCCGCGATGCCGGTGGGGTGGTTGGCGACGATCAGCGCCGGTCCGGCGGCCGGGATATGCTCGAGCCCCTCGGCCTCGACCTGCCGCGCCAGTAGCCGGCCCATGCGGTCCATGATCTCGGGATAGGGCGCATCGCGCAGCTCGCCGGCCAACGCAACGGTTTCCTCGTAGCTCAACACGCGGTCGAGGAGGCGGCGGGCCAGTCGCGCGGGGAACCGGTCTGCGAAGAGCCAGTTGGCGCGCTCTTGAATCAGTGGGTCTATGCGATCTCTCATTCGCCCAAATCGTCATGGCTTGGCAACAACTTCATGACATATGGCGCGATTTCGCAGCAGGGAAAGGCGAAGGGTGCAAAAACCGCCCGCCTTGCGCTGAAACCCGCCGCCCCTTTCGGACCGGGGCGGCGGGGCTGCTCAGGAGGCCGCGAGCATCCGCGTGACCATCTCTGTGGTGTCGCGGCTGAGGTCCGGGGTCGCGGCGATCCGCTCCAGCGCGGCCTTTGCATGACCCTGACGGGTGGCGTCATAACGCCGCCAGGTCTGGAACAGCGCACACATCCGCGCGGTGGTCTGCGGGTTCTTGGCATCCAGCGCGATCAGCTTGTCGGCCATCAGCGCATAGCCCGCACCCGAGCCGTGGTGAAAGCCCGCGTGGTTCATCCCCAGCGCGCCCATCACCGCGCGGAAGCGGTTGGGGTTGGTCAGGGTGAACTCCGGATGCTGCGTCAGCCGCAGCGCCACCTCCGCCGCCTGCGCCGGGGCCGCGTGGGCGACCTGCAGCGCGAACCACTTGTCCATCACCAGCCGGTCCTCCCGCCACTGCTCGGCAAAGGCCGCCAGCTCGGCCTCGCCCTTCTTGCCGGCAATCAACAGGCTGGAGAGCGCCGAGAGCTGCAGCGTCATATTGTCGGCGCTCTGATACTGCCGCGCCGCCTGGTCGCCGCCGTCGATCCGGCTGAGCAGCGACAGCACCGCCCCGGCCAGGTCCCGCTTGCCGGCCTGTTCGGCATCCGGGCGGAAGGGCGCCTCGACCTGGTTCTCGGCATAGAGCACCGGCAGCAGGTCCTGCAGATGCTCGGCAATGCGCAGCTTCAGCGCCTCATGCGCGCTGTAGATCGCATCCGGGTCCGGTGTCTCGCCCTGGTCGTGCAGCACCTGGGCGATCTCGGATTGCGTCGGCAGCACCAGCATCTGCGCCCGCAGCGCCGGGTCGAGCGCCCGGTCGCGCAGCACGGCACTCAGACCGTCGAGGTAATCGGCATCGGGCTTGGCATCCCCGGTCACCATGTCGATCAGCGTGGCGCGGGCCAGGGTGCGGCCGGCCTCCCACCGGTTGAAGGCGTCGCTGTCATGCGCCAGCAGAAAGGCGGCCTCGGCACTGCCGAGGGTCCGGTTGAGGATCACCGGCGCCGAGAAATCGCGCAGGATTGACGGCACCGGCCGGGCGGCCAGCCCGGAAAAACGGAAGCTCTGCTCGGCCTGGGTCATTTCCAGCACCTCGGTCGCGCGAACCTCGTCGCCGTTCTGACCGATCAGACCCACGGCGATCGGGATCACCTGCGGCAGCTTCTCGGCCTGCCCCGGCGTCGGGCGGGTGTGCTGCCGGAAGGTGAGCGTGTAGGTGCCGCCAGCGGCTGTCGCCGCCGCGCCCCGGACCTGATCCGGGGCCTCCTGGCCTGCGCGGATGTCCCGGGCCGGGGGCCGGGACGCGGGCGCACCGCCCGCGCTGGTGTCGCCTTCTCCCCAGGTCTCCTCGACCGTCAGCCGTGGTGTGCCGGATTGCGAATACCAGCGCTTGAACTGGCTCAGGTCGCGGCCCGTCGTGTCCTCGAAGACCTTCAGCCAATCCTCGATTGTCGCCGCATCGCCGTCGTGACGCTGGAAATACAGGTCGACTGCTTTGTAATACGCCTCCTCTCCGACAAGTCGTTTCAGCATGCCGATTACCTCGGCGCCCTTTTCATAGACCGTGGCGGTGTAGAAATTGTTAATTTCCTGGAAACTCTCCGGCCGCACCGGGTGGCTCAGCGGGCCGTTGTCCTCTGGGAACTGGCGCCCGCGCAGGTCCATGACGTCGCCGATCCGCTTGACCGGGGCCGAGCGCACGTCCGAGGTGAACTGCGCGTCGCGGAACACGGTCAGCCCCTCTTTCAGGCAGAGCTGAAACCAATCGCGACAGGTGATCCGGTTGCCGGTCCAATTGTGGAAATACTCATGCGCGATGATCGCCTCGATCCGCTCGAAGTTCATGTCGGTCGCCGTCTCGGGGCTGGCCAGAACCGCGGAAGAGTTGAAAATGTTCAACCCCTTGTTCTCCATAGCCCCCATATTGAAGTCATCTACAGCGACGATGTTGAAGATATCCAAGTCATATTCGCGCCCATAGACCTCTTCGTCCCAGGCCATCGAGCGTTTCAACGCTTCCATACCAAAGGCACATTTGTGCAGATCGCCCTTGCGCACCCAGATATTGAGTTCGACCTCGCGGCCCGATTTCGTGGTGAAGCTGTCGGGGTGATTGACCAGATCTCCGGCGACCAGTGCGAAGAGGTAGGCCGGTTTCGGCCAGGGATCATGCCACTCAGCCCAGCCCGCGCCCTGCCCGACCTTGTTGCCGTTCGACAGCAGGACCGGCAGATCGCCCTCGATGCGCACGGTAAAGACCGACATCACGTCGGGCCGGTCCGGGTAGAAGGTGATCTTGCGAAAGCCTTCGGCCTCGCACTGGGTGCAATACATCGCATCCTTTTTGGTCTGGCTTTCGCCGCCTCTGACGTCCAGCGGCGACATGTACAACCCCTCCAGCGCCGTGTTGCTGGCGGGGTCGATCTCGACCTCGGCTTCCCAGGTAAAGGCTCCCTCTGGCACCGCGCAGGTCAGACCCCTGTCGCTCACCTCGGGCGAGACCTCCTTGCCGTCGATCCGCGCCGAGATCAGCGTAAGATCCTCGCCATGCAGGAAAAACGTCTTGTCACTGGCCGCAGGATTGGGCGCAAAACGGATCTTCGACAGCACCCGCGTGGCATGCGGCGCCAGCCGAAAGGTCAGCTCGACGCTTTCTACGGTAAAGCCGAAGGGCGTGTAATCCTTGAGATGGATGGTCTGGGGGGATGCGTCTTTCATGGCGGGCCTGCTCCAAATGGGTCTGGAGCGGAAGGTAGGCGCTGCGCCGGTGGGCTACAACCCGGGCCTGCTCAGAACGGTTTGACCACCACCACCCAGAGCACCGCCACCACGCCCAGAACGCTGATCTCGTTGAATATTCTCAGGAAAAGATCGCTCTCGCGAAAGGTGCCGCCGCGCGCCCGTGCCACCATCCGGCCGGTCAGCACGTAGTGCCCCGCCAGCAGCGTCACCAGCGCCAGCTTGAGCCAGACCCAGGGCGCGAAATCCCAGGCCCAGCCGAGCCAGAGGCCGGTCAGGAGCGCGATCACCCCAAGACCGGCCGAAAAGCGATAGAGCCGGTAGGTCAGATCCCCCAGCGGACCGAATTCGCCCAACCGCGCCCATTCGCGCTTCCAGTAGATCAGCGCCCGGGGGACCGCGAAGATCGAGGTCATCCAGCCCATGACGCAGAGCAGATGCAGGATCTTGACCCAGTCCATCGGCTCAGGACATGCCCAGCGCTTCCTTGTACATCTCGAGCACCGCCTCTTCCTCGGCGATGTCGTCCTTGTCACGCTTGCGCAGGGCGATCACCTTGCGGATCACCTTGGTGTCGTAGCCACGCCCCTTGGCCTCGGCCATCACCTCTTTCTGCTGCTCGGCGATGTCCTTCTTTTCCTGATCCAGCCGCTCGAAACGCTCGATGAACTGGCGCAGCTCATTTGCGGTCACCTTGTAGCTGTCGGAAAGTCCGGTGTCGTTCTCGGTCACGTCCATGATGTGCTCCTGCCTGTTTTCAGACGTTGCTAGCTTTGCCGGGCGTCTACCGCAAGACCCTTGCGATGGCACGCCGCTTCTATTACCGACGCGCGAAATGACGCAGGAGACGAGACATGGACTGGCTGATCTGGGGCGGCGCCGCGCTGTCGGTGATAGGGTTGCTCGGGCTGGTCTGGTGCATCGTCACCGTGATCCGGGCGCGCAAGGCCGATCTTGACGACGCGGCAATGCGGGCGGTGATGCAGCGGGTGCTGCCGCGCAACCTCGGCTCGCTGTTCCTGTCGGTCATCGGGTTGATGATGGTGATCGTCGGCATTTCCTTCGGCTGACGAACCGGTCCTTCAGCTGAGAAAAGGGCCCGCCCCGCGAAGGGGCAGACCCGGGCTTTGTCCGGCGCTCAACCGGGCTTTGTCCGGCGCTCAACCGGGCTTTGTCCGGCGCTCAAACCGGCAGGTTGTCGAATTGCGCCTCGATCTCTTCCTCGATGCGGTCCTGTTCCGGCCGTGCACCCGGCCGATAAAGCCTGACGCCATCGGTCGCTGCCCGGCGCTTCATCGCGGCAAGATGCGCCCGCAGGCGCGAGCGGTCGATCGGGCCGCTGTCGGCGATCTGGGCTTCGATATCGGCAATCAGGTTCTGATATTGCAGTTTCGTCATAGTGGTCCTCCCCGTAGATGCGGTTATAGCAGTTTGGCAGATTCGCTTAACGGTTTTATGCAGGCTATGGTTGTATACCGGCTGGTTTTGGCCGGGATTTCGGCCATCTTCCGGGCGTTGCACGATTTTCCGGCAGGCGACAAATTGTCTCTGTGACCCGCGGCACCCGGCCGTTGGCCCCTGGGCCGAGGTGATGCGGCGGCAACTGGACAGGGGCGGCGCGCCGAACTAAGAGAGCAGCATGGATATCAGGCATATTGACGAGAGCTATCACGTCTCTCCCCAGATCACCCCCGAGGACACTGCCGCGCTGGCCGCGGCCGGGTTTTCGACCGTCATCTGCAACCGCCCCGACGCCGAAGTGCCGCCGCAGCTGCAGGCCGCGGCAGTGCAAAGTGCGGCCGAGGCCGCGGGCTTGGCGTTTCACCTCCTGCCGCTGACCCATCAGACCATGACGCCGGAGAATATCGCCGAGCAGGCACGTCTGGTGAGCGAGGCCGACGGTCCGGTGCTGGCCTATTGCGCCTCCGGCACCCGCTGCACGGTGATCTGGTCTCTGGGCCAGGCGATGGCCGGCGCGCGCAGCACCGACGACATCCTCGCGCGGGCCGCCGAGGCGGGATATGACCTCGCCGGGCTGCGGCCACAGCTCGAGATGATGCGCCAGGGCTGAGCCCGCCTGCCGGATCATTCGAAGCCCGCATTGCCGAGGTCCTGCGCGTTGCCAAGCGGCACCACGCCGGGCGCCCCTTCCGGCGGGTCGTCAAAATCCAACGGCGGCAGCTCCGGCAGATCGGCCGGAGCTGCCAGAGCCGTCTGACGCGGCAGCGCGGCTTGAGGCGGGATCTGCGGCTGCGCCTCGCGGGGCCCCGGGTCTGCCTGCCCGCCTTCGCTGCGTCTTGTGTCAGAGCGTCCTGTCGTCCCGCGCTCTGCCGGGCCGAAACGCACCGCCCAATGCTCGCCCATCCGGCCAAGCCGCGCTTTGCCGGCGAGCGTGCCATCGACCGAGCGCAGCTCTGCCGCGCCAAGCGACAGGCCGGTCAGGGGCAGCAGGTCGCCGGGCTGCAGCGCCCCGGCGCGTGCCAGCGGCAGAGAGACCCGGCCGGCGATGACCTTCAGCTCGGCCGGCACCTGCAGCAAGCTCTCGCCCGTGGCCGCACCAGCATCGGGCGTCGGGCGCTCGGCCGCCTCGGCCATCGGCAGCAGCAGCAGCACCTCGCCGATCCGCCGGCCCAGCGCCACGTCGACCGTCAACCGCAGCAGCCGGAACCGCGCCGCATCCAGCGCCAGCGCCAGCGCGCGGCCGTCCTCGGCCATGGCACCGAAACGGTAGCCGACCATCCAGTCATGCCCCCTGCCCTTCGGCGTCACATCCTCCTCGAGAGCGTGATCGACCCGCTCGAACGCGGCATCGAGCCAGGGCGCGACCATTGCCGCATCGGTGGGGGTCAGCCGGCGGGTGCCGACCTCGAGCGTGCTGACCACGCCGATCACCTGCACCTCGATCAGCGCCGCGACCATCGCCCGGCTCAGCCCGACCGCACCGCGCGCGCCCTCTGGCCCGTCGAGCAGCGCCACCAGCATCTCCTCGCCGCAGGCCTCGGCCACCTCGTCAAGAGAGAGCTGCGATGTCCGGACCTCGGTCACCTGCAACGGCAGCTCGTAGAGCTGCGCTGCCGCCCGCGCCAGCCCCAGCCGCAGGGCCCGGGCCGGCGACATCTCGCGCGTGTCCTGCGCCCTGCGCGCGGCAGAGGCCAGATCCCTGAGCAGATTCTTGCGTTGGCTGTCTGCCATGATTCCCGGTCACCACGGGGCCGGACAGGCCCTTTCAACATACCCCTCGATCTATGGCGTCAATTGGTTAACTTCGCCTTACCCCCGGACGGGCCGCAGCCGCCACGGCCGGCAGGGTGACGCGGAAATGCGCATGGCGCTCGCTCGGCAGGTAATCCACCGCGCCGCCGAGCCGTTCCATGATCTGCCGGCAGATCGACAGGCCAAGACCCGCGCCCCCGGCCATCTGCGGGCTGGCGCGGGCGAACTTCTCGAAGATCAGGTCGCGGGCCTCTGGCGGAATGCCGGTGCCATTGTCGATGAAATCCACCCTGACGCGACCATCCGAAAGCGACTGCGCGGCGATCCGCAGCTCTGGCACCGCGGCGTCGCAATATTTGCGCGCGTTGGCGATCAGGTTGATGAAGACCTGCCCGAGACGATCGAAATCGGTCTCCAGCGCGATTGCCTCGGCGCCCTCGTCGCGCAGCACCCGCAGACCGGCATCGCCCTCGGCGGCGGCGGCCGAGACCGCCTTGTCCAGCGCCGCGCGCAGGTCGCCCTGACGGATGTTGAGATTGACCTGTCCGTTTTCCAGCACGCTGAGATCGAGCAGATCGTCGAGCAGCCGGGTCAGCCGGATGGATTCGTCATGGATGATCGAGCAATACCTGCTCTGCTCTTCTGGCGAGACATCGGCCGAATCGCGCAGGATCTCGGAGAACGCCCGGATCGAGGTCATCGGGGTGCGCAATTCGTGGCTGATCTGGCTGAGGAAGGCATCCTTCTGCACCGACAGCCGGGTCAGCTTGTCATTGGCCTCTCGCAGTTTGGCGGCGGTGGCGGCCAGTTCCTTGGATTGCGCCTCGAGCCGGTCGGAATACTCGATCATCTGCGCGGTCTCGTCGGCCACTGCCAGCAACTCATGCACCGAGACGCTTGCCCCGCCGACAATCTGCGCCACCATCGCATGCGCCGTCGCCGCACCCACCGAGCCGGAAAGCTCGCGCTCGAGCCGTTGCAGGAAGTCGGGGCTGGGCTCTGGCAGCTCGCCGGGCCGCACCGGGCGGCCCGACTGCCGCGCTGCCTCCTGCTCGAAAAAGGCCTGCGCCTCGCGGGCGCCGAGGATGCGCTGCGCCATGACCATCAGATCCTCGGTCTGCGCCGCCCCGGCCGACCAGCTGCGCGCCGGGCCGGCCTGATTGAGCACGTTGACGAACTGCGCGCCCTGCAGCCGTTCCAGCGGAGTCGGAAAACTTGCCAGCGAGACGATGAGAAAGCTCAGAGCGTTGAGCAGCAGCGACCAGAGCGTGGCATGCACCAGCGGGTCGATCCCCTCGATCCCGAACAGCGCCTGCGGCCGGAGCCAGCCGATCCCGAACAGGCCCTGATCGAGGATCGCCTGCGGCATGATCCCGCCGCCGAGGCTGGGCAGGAACAGCGAATAGCCCCAGAGCCCGAAACCGACGCTGAGACCGGCCAGCGCGCCCAGACGCGTCGCCCCGCGCCAGTAGAGCCCGCCGATCATCACCGGCAGCACCTGCGCCACCCCGGCAAAGGACACCAGCCCGATCGAGGCCAGCGCCGCGCCGCCGCCGGTGATGCGGTAATAGACATAGCCCAGCGCCACCACGCCGGCGATCGAGATCCGCCGCGACAGCAGCACCACGTGGCGCACGTCGCCCGACACGCTGGCCCGCCCGCCGGTCCAGCGCAGCCAGAGCGGCATGACGATATGGTTCGACACCATGGTCGCCAGCGCCAGCGCCGCCACGATCACCATTGAAGTGGCCGAGGAAAACCCGCCGAGGAAGGAAAAGATCGCCAGCGCCGTCTGGCCCTCGGCCAATGGCAGGGTGAGGACGAAGAGATCGGGGTTGGCCCCCGCCGGCAGCCGCTCCAGCCCCATGACCGCAATCGGCACCACGAAAAGGCTCATCAGCAAAAGGTAGCCGGGAAACGCCCAGGAGGCGGTGCGCAGATGCGCCTCGTCGGCGTTTTCCACCACCATCACCTGAAACATCCGCGGCAGGCAGAGACAGGCCGCGCCGGACAGCAAGGTCAGCGCCGCCCAGCGGCCGCCATCCATCTGCCAATGACCGATCTGAGAGGCATCGATCCGCGCCAGGGTCTCGCTCACGCCCCCGGAGAGCCCCCAGACCACGAAGACGCCGACCGCCAGCAGCGCCACGAGCTTGACCACCGCTTCGACCGCGATTGCCATGACGACGCCGTGGTGGCGCTCGTTGGCATCGAGGTTGCGGGTGCCGAAGAGCACGGTGAAGAGCGCCAGCCCCATCGCCACCCAGAGCGCGGTCGAGACCCGGGCGCCATCGCCGCGGCCCGGCTGGCCCACGGCATCGGCAAAAGACGCGAAGGAGAGCGTCACCGACTGCAGCTGCAGCGCGATATAGGGGGTGGTGCCGACCACGGCGAGGATGGTGACCCCCACCGCCAGCAGGTTGGACTTGCCAAACCGCGCCGAGATCAGGTCGGCGATCGAGGTCACCCGCTGCGCCCGGCCGACCCGCACCAGCTTGCGCAGCACCCACCACCAGCCGATCATCACGATGGTGGGGCCGAGGTAGATGGTGATGTATTCCAGCCCCGACCGCGCGGCATATCCCACGGCGCCGTAAAAGGTCCAGGCGGTGCAGTAGATCGACAGCGACAGGGTATAGACCATGGGCGAGCGCAGCCAGCGGCCGCGGCCGCGCAGGGCGCTGCGCTCGGCCACGAAGGCGACGAGAAAGAGCAGCGCCACGTAGACCGTGCAGACCGCGATCAGCAGGTTGACGGTGTTCATTCCGCCTCGCCCCGCCGCTCCTCGGGCAGGTCCTCGCGGTCGTCGCGCAGGAAGATCGACAGCCCCATCGCCGCACCGACCAACGCCGCCCAGACCGCGAAGAGGTAGATCACCGCGCTCGACATGGCGACGCCGCCCGCTCCTTCGGCCCAGAGCAGCGGCACCAGGATCAGCACGATGCCCAGCACCGGCAGGACCCGCGCCGCATCCTGCAGCCGGCGCCGGCGATAGGTCTGGCGTTCGACAAACAGGTGCCGCGGGCGATCGCTCATGCCTCGGTCAGCTCGCGCACGGTTTTCAGCATGTCGGTGTTCGAGAACGGCTTGGTCATGAAGCGGCTGGCACCGGCGGCGGCGGCCATCTCGCGATCCCGGGTCTGGCCGCGGGCGGTGAGGATCAGCACCGGAAGCGCGGCCCAGCGCGCCGAGGCCCTGAGCTCGCGCAGGATCTCGTAGCCAGACCGGCCCGGCAGCATGACATCGAGGATCAGCAGGTCGGGCCTCCGCCGCGCCACCGTCTCGAGCGCGTCATGGCCATTGGAATGCGTGAAGACCTCCCAGCCGTCGCGCGACAGGAAGAACTTGATCGCCTCGATGATGTTCGGCTCGTCCTCGATGACGAGAACCCGTTTGCCCATCGCATCCTCCTCCCCGGGTCAGCGTCGTGCAAGACTGTCAGCCGGGCAGTTATCCGCCGATTTCGGAGCCAAGTCAAAAAGCTTTGTCAAAACGGGAGCGCGGCGCCGGGGGCTGGCGGCGGAGATGGGGGCTCTGCCCCCGGCCTGCGGCCTCCCCCGGAGGTTTATCCGGCAAGATGAAGCTGGGGAGCCGGTTCTGTGTTCTTCGGGATTGGAGAACCTTTGCCGGGCTTCTTTATGAGAGGGGCGCCTGCGTCGGTCAGAGGCCTTCGGCCAGGACCGAGGGTTCGCGGCGTGCACGGCAAGCGCTGCGGGCGCAGATCCGGCAGGAGACGCCGATCGGCACCGGGGCGGGACCGGTCTGTGCGGCGGTCGCGGTCGCGAAGGAGGGGCGGAAGAGCATCACCGCCTCGATCCGCGCCACGTCGCCAAAGCGCATGCCGCCGGTGGGTTCGGCGACCGAGAAGGTCTCGAAGCGGCGGGCGTCGCGGGCGGATTGCTCGACCAGGCGGTAGATCGGCTGCGCCGGCCGGGTGAGCGCGGTGAACAGCGGCCAGAGCGCGCAGGCGGCGCCGAACCGCGGCAGCGGGAACTCGTCGAGCGGCTTGCGAAACAGCAAGGTGCCGGAGGCATCGCAGATCACCAACCCCAGCGGCCCGAGGCCCGCCTCGGCCGGCAGGGTCGCCAGCCGGTGCAGCGCGCTGCCCAGCGGCGCGTCGAAGGCCTGTGCCAGTCCGGCCGGATCGAAGCCGTGGCTGGCGGTGAAGTCGCGCAGGGGCCCGAGCGGGATGCGGCTGACGTCGCGGGCATAGCGGGTCAGATAGCGCCGCACGGCATCCCGCGAGGCCGCCATGGTGAGCGCGGCCGAGCCGTCGACGATCTCGTCGACCGTGCGGCTGGCCTCTTCCAGCACCGGAAAGTGGTGGGCGTTCTCCTCGAGGAAGGCCTCGACCTCCTCCTGCGGCGAGGTCAGGTTGGCCTCGCTGTCGGCTGAATCGAGGTATCGCACCAGCGCGGTCGAGCTTTCCGCCAGCCGCCGCGCGTCCTCGTTTATGTTGCGGTGGAAGCGGTCGCGCCATTCCGGCTCGATCTCGCCGGTCTCGGCGAGGATGCCGGCGGTCGACCGGATCGAGGTCACGGTGGAGAGCATGTCGTGCAGCGAAGCCGCCAGATGCGGGTCGTGGGTCAGCCGGTCGGTCAGGGTCTCGACCGTGCGTTCCAGAGCATCGATCCGCTTGCGGCTGTCGGCCAGCAGCGCCGCCCAGCCGGGGAAGCGCCCGGCGAACTCGTCGATCCGGTCGAGCTCGGCCTTGAGGTCGGGGCGCGCGGCGGCAGCCTCGCGCAGGGCGGCGATCAGCGCCACCTCGGCGCCTTCGACCAGCGCCGAGGGTTCGACCTCGAGAATGCGGGCAATGGCGAGCAGCAGTTTTCCGCCGATTCTGCGCCGGTTGTGCTCGATCAGGTTGAGGTAGGAGGCCGAGATGCCCGCCGCCTCGGCCAGCGCCGCCTGCTTGAGCCCGAGGGCGGTGCGCCGCTCGCGGATACGGGTGCCTGTCAGAGTGTCGCGGGCCATGGGCATTTCCCCGGCAGTTTCAAGGGCGTTCTGCAGTGCAGAAAAACTTCTTTACAATTTCTGCCGCTGCATTGTCCATTTATTTACAAAAAAACCGTTCCGCATAAAGCCCTTGTTGCGAAATTTTCTGTGCTGCCGCGATAATGACATTGCACGAAAAGTGCCGTGTGTCCCTGGGAAGAGGAGCCCCGAGGGACACCAATCATCAAACGGGAGGATTTCCATGTCCAATTCGAACTTCACGCGCCGTGGCGTGCTGCGCACCGGCGCTGTCACCGCCGGCGGTCTCGCGCTGCCCACGATCCTGACTGCCGCCAGCCATTCGGGCTATACCAATGCACCCTCCGGCGGCACCGTCACGCTGGGCTTCAACGTGCCGCAGACCGGCCCCTATGCCGATGAGGGCGCCGACGAGCTGCGCGCCTATGAGCTGGCGGTCGAGCACCTGAACGGCGAAGGCGACGGCGGCATGCTCAGCACCTTCTCCTCGAAGGCGCTCGAGGGCACCGGCATCAACGGCATGAAGGTCGAATATGTCACCGGCGACACCCAGACGAAGTCCGACGCCGCGCGGGCCTCGGCCAAGTCGATGATCGAGAAGGACGGCGCGATCATGATCACCGGCGGCTCGTCCTCGGGCGTGGCGGTGGCGGTCCAGGGTCTCTGCCAGGAGGCGGGCGTGATCTTCATGGCCGGTCTGACCCACTCCAACGACACCACCGGCAAGGACAAGAAGGCCAACGGCTTCCGCCATTTCTTCAACGCCTACATGTCGGCCGCCGCGCTGGCGCCGGTGCTCGAGAAACTCTACGGCTCGGACCGCAAGGCCTATCACCTGACCGCCGATTACACCTGGGGCTGGACCCAGGAGGAATCGATCGCCTCGGCCACCGAGGCGATGGGCTGGGAGACCGTCGAGAAGGTCAAGACGCCGCTCGCCGCGACCGACTTCTCGTCCTATATCGCGCCGGTGCTGAACTCCGGTGCCGATGTGCTGGTGCTGAACCACTACGGCGGCAACATGGTCAACTCGCTGACCAACGCGGTGCAGTTCGGCCTGCGCGAGAAACAGGTCAACGGCAAGAACTTCGAGATCGTCGTGCCGCTCTATTCGCGCCTGATGGCCAAGGGCGCCGGCGAGAACGTCAAGGGCATCCACGGTTCCACCAACTGGCACTGGTCGCTGCAGGATGAGGGCTCCAAGGCCTTCGTGAAATCCTTCGGCACCAAATACGGCTTCCCGCCGAGCCAGGCGGCGCATACCTGCTACGTGCAGACGCTGCTTTATGCCGATGCCGTGCAGCGGGCCGGCAGCTTCAACCCCTGCGCGGTGGTCGAGGCGCTCGAAGGCTACGAGTTCGACGGCCTGGGCAACGGCCCGACGCTCTATCGCGCCGAAGATCACCAGTGCTTCAAGGATGTGCTCGTGGTGCGCGGCAAGGAAAACCCGACCTCGGAGTTCGACCTTCTCGAAGTGGTCGAAGTCACCCCCCGCGCACAGGTGGAATACGCCCCCGATCACCCGATGTTCGCCGGTGGTCAGCTGGGGTCGTGCAACCCGGGCGCTTAAACCGCACCGCAGACCTAGGGTGGGCAGCAATGCCCACCTTCACCGTTCGCCCGGGCCACAGCGTCCGGGCGCGCCACCAATGTATCCGCGAGGGGTGGAACAATGGACGCAATATTCCTGCAAATTCTAAACGGCCTGGACAAGGGCTCGGCCTATGCGCTGATCGCGCTGGGGCTGACGCTGATCTTCGGCACGCTGGGCGTCGTGAACTTCGCCCATGGCGCGCTGTTCATGATCGGCGCCTTCTGCGCCGTGACGCTGCAGCGCATCCTGTCACTGAGCTACGAGACCATCGACGAGACCCAGACCGACTTTCTCGGCAATCCGCTGAAGGTCAAGGTACCTTATGTCGAGAGCTGGTTCGGCCCAGAGACCGGTGCCGCGATCATCGACTGGTCGGTGCCGCTCGCGATCCTGTTTGCCATCCCGATCATGATCGCCATCGGCTTCATCATGGAGCGCGGGCTGATCAAGCATTTCTACAAGCGTCCCCATGCCGACCAGATCCTCGTGACCTTTGGACTGGCGATCGTTCTGCAGGAGATCATCAAGTATTTCTACGGCGCCAACCCGATCCCCACCGGTGCGCCGGATGTGTTTCGCGGCTCGTTCGATTTCGGCGTGCTGCTGGGGTTTGATCCCAACGCGATCATCTACCCCTACTGGCGGCTGGTCTACTTCGCCTTCTCGGCGATCATCATCGGCGGTGTCTTTGCCTTCCTGCAGTTCACCACCTTCGGCATGGTGGTCCGCGCCGGCATGGCCGACCGCGAGACCGTGGGTCTGCTCGGCATCAACATCGACAAGCGGTTCACCATCATGTTCGGCGTCGCCGCCGCGGTGGCGGGGCTGGCAGGTGTGATGTACGCGCCGATCAACTCGCCCAATTATCACATGGGCATGGATTTCCTCGTGCTGAGCTTCGTCGTCGTCGTCGTGGGCGGCATGGGCAGCCTGCCCGGCGCGGTGCTGGCAGGGTTCCTGCTGGGCATCCTCGAGAGCTTTGCCTCGATGAACGAGGTGAAATCCATCCTGCCCGGCATCGACCAGATCATCATCTATGTGGTCGCGATTATCATTCTGCTCACGCGCCCTCGGGGCCTCATGGGCCGCAAAGGCGTGATGGAGGACTAAGCGCATGTTCGGACTGGACAACAAAGACACCAAGCTTCTGCTGATCGTCGCGGTGATGGCGCTGTTCGCGCCCTTCATCCTCAACCCCTTCCCGGCCGGTTCAGGCATGGCGCAGTTCAACGCGGGCTATCCCGACCTGATGCAGCGCTTCGTGATCTTCGGCATCTTCGCCATCGGCTTCAACATCCTCTTCGGGCTGACCGGCTATCTCTCCTTCGGCCATGCGGCCTTTCTCGGGGTCGGATCCTACTCGGCGGTCTGGGTGTTCAAGCTCTTGGGCATGAACGTGCTGCCGGCGATCGCGCTTTCGGTGGTGGTGGCGGGCCTCTTCGCCCTGCTCATCGGCTTCATCTCGCTGCGCCGTTCGGGCATCTACTTCTCGATCCTGACGCTGGCCTTCGCGCAGATGTCCTTTAACCTCGCCTATTCGGTGCTGACACCGATCACCAATGGCGAGACCGGGCTGCAACTGACGCTGGATGATCCGCGTATCCTGGGCGAAACCGCCCGCGCCGATGGCTCGATCCCGGTGACCAACATCCTGCCGGGCGTCGAGATGCGGTCCTCCTTCGACATGGTGATCGGGCCCTGGGCCTTTACCTTCAACGTCGGCTACTACCTCTGCGCGATCTTCATGCTGCTGGCCTTCTACCTTGCCATCCGCATCTTCCGCTCGCCCTTCGGCATGATGCTGCGGGCGGTGAAGTCGAACCAGCAGCGGATGAACTACACCGGGCTCAACACCCGCCCCTACACCCTGGCGGCCTTTGTGATCTCGGGCATGTATGCCGGGCTCGCCGGTGGGCTGATGGCCTCGATGGACCCGCTTGCGGGCGCCGAGCGGATGCAATGGACGGCCTCTGGCGAGGTGGTGCTGATGACCATCCTCGGCGGCGCCGGCACGCTGATCGGGCCGGTGCTGGGCGCGGGCTTCATCAAGTATTTCGAGAACATCTTCTCGAAGCTCAACGACAACGTGCTGCACGGCTGGTTTGCCTTCATGCCCGACGGGCTCGAGGAAGTGATGGTCGCGCTGGTGCATCCCTTTGTCGGCAAGGGCTGGCACCTGACGCTGGGCATCCTGTTCATGCTGGTGGTGATCTTCCTGCCAGGTGGGCTGGTCGAAGGCGGCCAACGCGTCGGACGGCTGTTCCGCCGCCGTGACATCAAATCCAGCGATGCCGAGGCCGATGCCGCCCGGCAGCGCAAGGCCGCGGAATAAGGAGCGAACGACATGGGTATTCTCGAAGTCAAGGATGTCGGCAAGCGCTTCGGCGGGCTGCAGGCGCTGGGTGACGTCAACCTGAGCATCAAGGAAAACACCTGCCACGCCATCATCGGCCCCAATGGGGCGGGCAAGTCGACGCTGCTCAACTGCCTGATCGGCAAGCTGATCCCGGACACCGGATCGGTGATGTTCGACGGCCAGTCGGTGCTCGGACGCACCCCCTACCAGATCTGCCAGATGGGCATCTCCCGCGTCTTCCAGACGCCCGAGATCTTCGGCGATCTCTCGGTGCTGGAAAACATGATGATCCCGATATTCGCCAAGCGCGACGGGGCCTTCGAACTCAACGCCTTTTCCAACGTCTTTGCCCAGAAGGACGTTCTGGAACAGGCCGAGCACATGCTGTCGGAGATGAACCTCGCCGACAAGCGCCACATGCATGCCGCCTCGATGTCGCGCGGTGACAAGCGGCGGCTCGAGATCGCCATGTGCCTGAGCCAGAACCCCCGCCTGCTGCTGCTCGACGAGCCGACGGCCGGCATGGCGCGGGCCGATACCAACAACACCATCGACCTGCTCAAGCAGATCAAGGCGGAGCGCGACATCACCATCGCCATCATCGAGCACGACATGCACGTGGTGTTTTCGCTGGCCGACCGGATCACCGTTCTGGCCCAAGGCACGCCGCTGGTCGAGGACACGCCCGACAAGATCAAGGGCCATCCCAAGGTCCGCGAAGCCTATCTCGGCGAAAGTGCCGCCTGATCCAACCGCGCCCCGGACCAGGTCCGGGGCCTCCACCGCCATGAGGCCCCGGATCAAGTCCGGGGCGGGGAGCGCAAGATGACCATCAAACCGGATTTTTCAAAGAACGCCAATCGGGCGGAAACCGCCCCGGCCTTTCTCTCGGTCTGGGACATGCATGCCTATTACGGCGAGAGCTACATCGTCCAGGGCGTGAGTTTCAACGTGCACGAAGGCGAGATCCTCGCGCTGCTGGGCCGCAACGGCGCCGGCAAGACCTCGACCCTGCGTTCGATCGCGCGGATCGGCTCGCCGCTGGTCACCCAGGGCGAAATCTGGCTCGACCGCCAGCCGCTGCACCTGATGGCGAGCCATGAAGCGGCCGCCAACGGCTTGGGGCTGGTGCCCGAAGACCGCCGCATCATCCCCGGCCTCACGGTCGAGGAGAACCTGCAACTAGCGCAGATCGCGCCGCCGATCGGCTGGTCGCTCGAGCGGCTCTACGATCTCTTCCCCCGGCTCGGCGAGCGCCGCAAGCAGGAGGGCGTGACGCTCTCTGGTGGCGAGCAGCAGATGCTGGCGATTGCCCGGGCGCTGGCGCGTGACATCAAGGTGCTGCTGCTCGATGAACCCTACGAGGGGCTTGCGCCGGTGATCGTCGACGAGATCGAAAAGACCCTGATGCATATCAAGTCGCAGGGCATGACGACGATCCTGGTCGAACAGAACGCAGTGCGGGCGCTGGAACTGGCTGACCGCGCGGTGATCCTCGACACCGGTGGCATCGTCTTCGACGGCACCGCCGCCGAGGTGCTCGAGAACGACGAGCTGAGGGCGGAATATCTCGCGATCTGATCGCGTTACGGGGTTGGTAACGATTTCGGCCGCGCCCCTGCACCCCGGCGGGCGCGGCTTTTTCCACCTTTCTTGATTAATAGGGTTTTAAGGAGAACCTCCCGTGCGGGCGGCGCCTGTTAAGGCTGCGTTAAGGCTTTTTCATCATTCTTCAGACAGTCACACGATCCTGTCACCACTCACCTCGGGAGCTGAGAATGATGTTTACCGCCGTTCTGCCGCTTTCGGCACCGCATACCACCGGACATCCGGCCGCCCTGCCGCAGGATCTGGAGCGGCGCCAGGCCGACACCCGCGTCACAGCGGCCAAGCCCGGTGCCGAGGCCGGCGATGCCCGCAGCGACCGCTCCACCGGCCAAGACACGCCCCGGCATGCCGCCCGTGGCCAAGAGCCGGCCACCGCCCCGCCGACCATCCTTCAGCTCAAGATCAACACCATGCTGCAAGAGCAGCAACAACGCCTCGCCGAAGAAGCGCGCGCTCAGACCCCCGCCGGCACCGCCCCGACCGAAGACCCGGTTGACTTCGGCCAGATCCTCGCCGCCCTCTCCCCTAAGCCGGCGGATCCTGCGGAGCCGGAGGCGCCGGCGCCCCCCCCGCACAGCCCGGTCAGCACGCTTTACGCCGCGGTCTCGACCCCGGAGGCGCCGGAACCCGCGCTGAGCAAGGCGGTCTGAGCCCCGCCTGTGGACCCGGGCCGCGGCGCCCGCCGCGAGAAGGGCGAAAATCTCTGCACCACCCCCTGTTTTTCCCCAACGAACCGCGTTATCGGCAGGTTACACACTTGCCGATGGCCGGTTTGATCGCTTTTCACAACCGTTTCGCTGGCCTATAAGCAACCTCGGGCCGAGATGGCACAAGACCGGCCCGCGGGGCACAACAACGGGTGGAAACGAGAATGACGAAGAATACGCATGACGCCGATGTGACCTTTATCGAAGCGCTCGCAAAGCTTCTGCACGACAACGACCTGACCGAGCTTCAGGTCAAGCGCGAGTACGGCGAGGATGACAGCCTGAACGTGCGTGTCAGCCGCGCCGCGCCGGTCGCCGCGCCGGTTCAGGTTGCCGCACCGGCGCCTGTGGCCGCCGCCCCGGCCGCCGCCGCACCTGCCGCCGCCGACAGCGATGCCAACGACCCGGCCAATCACCCCGGCGCCGTGGCCTCGCCGATGGTCGGCACCGTCTACATGCAGGCCGAACCGGGCGCGCCCAGCTTCATCAGTGTGGGCGACACCGTCTCCGAGGGCGACACCCTGCTCATCGTCGAGGCGATGAAGACCATGAACCACATCCCTGCGCCCCGTGCCGGCAAGGTCACCCGCATCCTGGTCGGCGACGGCGACCCGGTGGAGTTTGGCTCGCCGCTCGTGATCCTCGAGTAAGGGGCCACAGATGTTCGATAAAATCCTGATTGCCAACCGTGGCGAGATTGCCCTGCGGGTGATCCGCGCCTGCCGTGAAATGGGCATCGCCAGCGTCGCGGTGCATTCCACCGCAGATGCCGACGCGATGCATGTGCGCATGGCCGACGAATCGATCTGCATCGGCCCGCCGCCCTCGCCGCAGAGCTACCTGTCGATCCCCTCGATCATCGCCGCCTGCGAAGTCACCGGCGCCCAGGCGATCCACCCGGGCTATGGCTTCCTGTCCGAGAACGCCAATTTCGTGCAGGTGATCGAGGATCACGGCCTCACCTTCATCGGCCCCACCGCCGAGCACATCCGCATCATGGGCGACAAGATCACCGCCAAGGACACGATGATCAAGCTCGGTGTGCCATGCGTGCCCGGATCGGAAGGCGGCGTGCCCGACCTCGCCACCGCGAAAAAGCTGGGCCAGGAGATGGGCTATCCGGTGATCATCAAGGCCACCGCCGGCGGCGGCGGCAAGGGGATGAAGGTCGCCACTTCCGACAAGGACATGGAGCGCGCCTTCATGACCGCCCGCGCCGAGGGCAAATCGAACTTCGGCAACGACGAAGTCTATATCGAGAAATACCTGCAGAAACCGCGCCACATCGAGATCCAGGTCTTTGGCGACGGCAAGGGCCAGGCGGTGCACCTGGCCGAGCGCGACTGCTCGCTGCAGCGCCGCCACCAGAAGGTCTTCGAAGAAGCGCCCGGCCCCTCGATCTCGCCGGAAGAGCGCGACCGCATCGGCAAGATCTGCGCCGAGGCGATGGCCAACATCAACTACATCGGCGCCGGCACCATCGAGTTCCTCTACGAGGACGGCGAGTTCTACTTCATCGAGATGAACACCCGCCTGCAGGTCGAACACCCGGTGACCGAAGGCATTTTCGGCGTCGACCTGGTGCGCGAACAGATCCGCGTCGCCTCTGGCCTGCCGATGTCCTTCACGCAAGATGACCTGAAGATCAACGGCCACGCCATCGAGGTGCGGATCAACGCCGAAAAGCTGCCGAACTTCTCGCCCTGCCCCGGCCGCATCACCCAGTATCACGCCCCCGGCGGCCTTGGCGTGCGGATGGATTCGGCGCTCTATGACGGCTATTCCATCCCGCCCTACTACGACAGCCTGATCGGCAAGCTGATCGTGCACGGCCGCGACCGCGAAGAGGCGCTGGCGCGTCTGCACCGCGCTCTGGGCGAGCTGATCGTCGACGGGATCGACACCACGATCCCGCTGTTCCACGAGCTGTTGCACGAGCCGGCGATCCTGTCTGGCGACTACAACATTCACTGGCTCGAAAAGTGGCTGGCCCGCAACCTGGGCTGATCGCGTGACGGATCCGGCCCATGCGCTGGACCCTGACCTGGTGCTTCAGGCCTATGCCGCGGGCATCTTTCCCATGGCCGAGCGGCGCGACGACCCGGAGGTGTTCTGGGTCGATCCGCGCCGCCGCGGCGTCCTGCCGCTCGAGGGGTTCCACCTGTCGCGCTCGCTCGCCCGCAGGCTGCGTCGTACGCCGCACGAAATGCGGATCAACACCGCATTCGCCGAGGTCATGCAGGCCTGCGCGGCCCGCGACGAGACCTGGATCAACCCGCCGATTTTCGAGGTTTTCCAGGTATTGCAGGCGCATGGCCACGCCCATTCCCTGGAAATCTGGCAGGAGGATGCACTGGTTGGCGGGGTTTACGGGCTGGCGATCGGCGGGCTGTTCTGCGGCGAATCGATGTTCTCACGTCGCACCGACGCCTCCAAGATGGCGCTGGCCTACCTGGTCGACCGGTTGCGCCTGGGCGGCTTCAGCCTCTTCGATACCCAATTCCTGACCGATCACCTGGCCTCTCTGGGCGCGGTAGAGGTGGCGCGTTCGGAGTATCACCGCCGGCTGCGCGCCGCGACCTCACAGGAGGCATCTTTTCAGGCGCCGCCCCTGGCGCGCGCCGATCAGCTGCTGCAGCGCATGACCCAGACGTCGTAACGGGCATGATCGAGCGCGTTGAGCGCCGGCGACGAGGCGATCATCCAGCCGGAAAATACCGGCTGATCGGCGCCCGTTTCCCAGATGTTGAGAAAGGCGAAGGCATCGCCCGACGGGTCGCCCTCGGGGTAGCGGCATTCGGTCATGTCGATGCGCAGGTTGCCGAATTCCGTGACGCCGCCATTGGCCAGCTCGAGATCGGTGGTCTCGCCCGACACCTTGTCGAGCCCGCGCAGTACCGCGCCGGTGCCGCGGGTCGCGGGCTCCTGCGCGGCAAGCGGCAGGGCAGCCAGGCAAGCCGCGGCCAGGATCAGCTGTTTCATCGGGTGTCCTCTCCGCCAGAGACGAATTTCAGCAGCAGCGAAATCAGGCTCACCGCGCCCTGGGTGTCCTCCATCTCCTGCCCCGGTTCGAAATAGAACGGCGATCCCCCGGGCACGATCTCGACGAAGTTGCCGCCGAGCAGCCCCTCCTGGGCAATCACCACCGCGCTGTCATCGGGGATGCGGATGCCCTCGGCGACGGAAAACACGGTGTCGGCGCGAAAGGTCTCGGCATTGAGCGCGACCTCGGTCACCGCACCGATCTTGACGCCGGCCAGCCGCACGTCGGTGCCGACCTGAACGCCCTCGAGCGAGCGAAAACTGGCCTGCAGCGGATAGCCCTGGCTGCCTTGGGCGAGCCCGGCGGCCTGACCGGCGTAGACCAGGAAGCCGAGGGCAACCGCAAGGACGGCGCCGCCGACGAGAACTTCGGCTTTGTTTTCAGACATGTGAGCGGCCTTATTCCGGCGTCCAGGCCTCGTAGTCCTGTCGCGGCGCAGGCTCGACCCGGCGCAGCGAGCCGGCCGGCGCATAGGCCAGCGGCGTGCCGGTCAGGTTCTCCTGATGCGGCTTTTCCCAGGTCTTGTGTAGCAGCGGCCGTGTGCTCGGCGGTTCCTTGAAGGTGTGGTGCAGCCAGCCGTGCCATTCCGGGTTCACCCGGCTGGCCTCGACCTCGCCGTTGAACATCACCCAGCGGCGCTTGCCGTCACGGGTCTCGAAATAGACGTTGCCCTGATCGTCCTCGCCCACTTGAACGCCGTTGCGGCGGGTGTAGAGCTGGGTGTTCAGCGTCGAACCGTTCCACCATGTCACGGCGCGCAGAAGCGTGTTCAGGATACCCATGGAAGCCTCCGAATTGTTGCCACCGGTATGGAGCACCGGTGGGCAAAGATCCAGCCGCAAAGACGACGGCCGGGCTAAGGCCCGGCCACCGCGTGACTAGCCCGCCGTCGCCGGTGTCTTTTCCGCGTCGGCATAGATCATCAGCGGCGCGGCGTCGGAATTGACCGCCTCCTCGTTGACGACCACCTCGTCGATATTCTCCATCCCCGGCAGTTCGAACATCGTGTCGAGCAGGATGTCCTCGAGGATCGAGCGCAGCCCGCGGGCGCCGGTCTTGCGCTCGATGGCGCGCTTGGAGATCGCCACCAGCGCCTCGTCGGTGAACGAGAGCGTGGTGTCCTCAAGCTCGAACAGCCGCTGGTACTGTTTGACCAGCGCGTTCTTGGGCTTGGTCAGAATGGTCACCAGGGCATCTTCGTCGAGATCCTCGAGCGTCGCCAGCACTGGCAGACGACCGACGAATTCCGGGATCAGGCCGAATTTCAGCAGGTCCTCGGGCTCGAGATCCTTGAACACCTCGCCGACGCCGCGGTCGTCATTGTCGCGCACATCGGCGCCGAAGCCCATGGCCGAGCCCTTGCCGCGGGCCGCGATGATCTTGTCGAGGCCGGCAAAAGCGCCGCCGCAGATGAACAGGATGTTGGTGGTGTCGACCTGCAGGAATTCCTGCTGCGGATGCTTGCGGCCGCCCTGCGGCGGCACCGAGGCCACGGTGCCCTCCATCAGCTTCAAGAGCGCCTGCTGCACGCCTTCGCCCGACACGTCGCGGGTGATCGAAGGGTTTTCCGACTTGCGGGTGATCTTGTCGACCTCGTCGATATAAACGATGCCGCGCTGCGCCCGCTCGACATTGTATTCACTCGACTGCAGCAGTTTGAGGATGATGTTCTCGACATCCTCGCCGACGTAACCGGCCTCGGTCAGCGTCGTGGCATCGGCCATGGTGAACGGCACATCGAGGATGCGCGCCAGCGTCTGCGCCAAGAGCGTCTTGCCGCAGCCGGTGGGGCCGATCAGCAGGATGTTGGATTTCTGCAGCTCGATGTCGCCGGATTTCGCCGCGTGGTTCAGCCGCTTGTAGTGGTTGTGCACCGCGACAGAAAGCACCCGCTTGGCGACCGCCTGGCCGATCACGTAGTCATCGAGCACCTGGCAGATCTCTTTCGGCGTGGGCACCCCGTCCGAGCTCTTGAGCCCGGCCGATTTGGTTTCCTCGCGAATGATGTCCATGCAGAGTTCGACGCATTCATCGCAGATGAACACCGTCGGTCCGGCAATCAGCTTGCGCACCTCGTGCTGGCTCTTGCCGCAGAAGCTGCAGTAGAGGGTATTCTTGCTGTCACCGCCGGTTGTCGTCGCCATGTCTTACCTTTCGGAGCCTGTCTGTGCTCTTGTGACGCTGCGCTCACCACCGCCACAGGCTTTCACCCAGCTTAGGACAGGCGGCAGGGGGTCACAATTGCAAAATGCCCCCTGCCGCCCCCTGGTTATTCTTCGGCGCCAGCCTTGGCGCGGTTTTCCACGATCTCGTCGATCAGACCCCAGTCCTTCGCATCCTCGGGAGACATGAAGTTATCCCGCTCGAGCGCGGCTTCCACCTTTTTCAGGGTCTGGCCGGTGTGCTTCACGTAGATTTCATTCAGCCGCTTCTTCAGCTTCAAGGTCTCCTCGGCGTGGATCATGATGTCCGTCGCCTGGCCCTGGTAGCCGCCGGAGGGCTGGTGGACCATGATACGCGAGTTGGGCAGCGAAAAGCGCATGCCCTTTTCGCCTGCGGTCAGCAGCAGCGAACCCATCGAGGCCGCCTGACCGATCACCAGCGTCGAAACCTTGGGCTTGATGTACTGCATGGTGTCATAGATCGACAGGCCGCTGGTCACCACGCCGCCGGGCGAGTTGATATACATCGAGATGTCTTTCGACGGGTTCTCGGCCTCGAGGTGCAGCAGCTGCGCCACGATCAGCGACGACATGCCGTCATGCACCGGGCCGGAGACGAAGATGATCCGCTCCTTCAGCAGGCGGGAAAAGATGTCGTAGGCGCGTTCGCCCCGGCTCGTCTGCTCGACGACCATGGGGACGAGCGTGTTCATGTAGGTCTCAATCGGGTCGCGCATCGCAGCCTGCCTCTTGTGCTCTGGGGTTTGTACCCCCTCCGGAATGACCAGAGTCTTAGTCATGGGCTTGGAGGGCTGCAAGGGGCGGCGGGGAAAAGCTGCCGGCGCACCGGGGCTCAGGCGACGGCCAGCTTGCGCGCCTCTGCCTCCGGCAGGGCGGGCCGGCCAAAGCGGCTTTCGCCGTAGTCGCCGACATAGACCACCGGCAGGTCGGGAAAGCGGCGTTCGATGTCGGCGCGGATCTGGTCGCCGTCGATGCCGCCGAACCGGCCTTCGTCGATCAGCACCACCGACGGCAGCCTGGCGCCATCGAGGCTGTCGAGCGCCTCCTGCTCGGTGCCCACCTGGCGGACCTTGCGGCCCTGGCTGTTGAGGTAGCCGAGGAATTCCCGGTTGCGCCGGCCGGTATCGGCCACCAGCAGGATGTCGACCGGCAGCGCGCTCTCCTCGGCCGGGGCGGGCCCGGCCTCTTCGAGGCTGTCGACCGGCAGCGCCATGGTGATCGCGGTGCCCTCGCCCTCGGTGCTGTCGATCAGCAGCCCGCCGCCGCTTTGCTGGCAGACGCCGTTGACCGAGGCGAGGCCCAGGCCGCTGCCCTTGCCGGCGCCCTTGGTGGTGAAATAGGGCTGCACCGCCTTGCGCATCGTGGCTTGGTCCATGCCGGTGCCGGTGTCCCTGACCTCGATGACCAGATGCGCGCCCGGTGCCAGACCGGCGCCGAGGTTGTAGCTGGCGGTCTCATCCTCGGTGAGGGTCTTCTGCGCGATCGAGACCTGAAGCTCGCCGCCCGCCGGCATGGCGTCGCGCGCATTGACCAGAAGGTTGAGCAGCGCCCGTTCCAGCGTGGCATCGTCGAGCCTGACCCGGCCCAGGATGCCGGACTCAGCCGTCAGGGTGACCGAGATATTGGTCGGTGCCACACGCGTGAACAGGTCGACCACCTGTTCGGCGATCGAGACCACATCTCCCTCGCCGCCCTGCCCGCGCGACTGGCGGCCGGACTCCAGCAGCTGGCTGGTCAGACCGGAGGCCCGGTCGGCGGCATTGATTGCCTCGCGCAGGTACTTGGCCGAGCCTGCGGGATCGATCTCCATCAGCTCGAGATTGCCGCGCAGCGCGGTGAGGGCGTTGTTGAAATCATGCGCCACGCCGGCCACGATCTGGCCAAGGATGCGCAGGTTCTCGTCGCGGGCGCTGTTGATCTCGATGTTCTGCAGGGCGCGGTCGGAGGCGTTCTCGAGCGCCGAGATCCGTTTCTTCTTGTCCTCCAGCCGGTCGATCTGGAAGCCGACGACCAGCGCCGAAGCCACCAGCAGGGCAATCATCGCGCTGCACAGGAAGACCAGCCGGAAATCCGGGGTGATCCAGTCCCGCAGCGTCATGAAACGGGTCAGCTCGCCGATCGCCAGCACGCCCAGCACCGAGAGGATCAGCGAGGCGCGCAGGATCACACTCTGCCGGCGCGGGCCCAGCAGGCCGCGGAAATGCGGGCTCTCGCGGTTCGACAGCGCCAGCGACAGGTTGAGCAGGAAGATGCCGGCGGCGGTATGCACTGACATTTCCTTGAACCCCAGCACGTCACGCACCGAAGCGGTGGAGAGCGCATGAGCCATCAGCGCGGTGCCAGAGATCAGCGCGCAGAGCCCGCCGGCGGTGATGGCGACGGTGCGCGCGCCGGGGACCGGCACCGCCATGGCTGCCACCGCGACGCCAAGCCCGAGCAGACAGAAGCCGGTGGCCCAGGCCATGCCATCGCTGGCCTCGAGCCCCCCGCGGCGCATCACCGGCTCGACGAAATAGGCGCCGACCACCGCCCACAGCGCCAACACCGCCAGGCTCGCCACCACCGGGGGCCAGCGGTTGATCACCGCCAGCGTGCCGATGCTGGCAAAGACCAGCGCCAGCGCCGTTTCCGGCACCATCGCCGGCAGATCGGCCCGCAAGCGTACCACGCTTTCAAAGCCCAGACCCCAGCCGAGGCCCAGCACCGCAAGCGCCCAGAGCAGCGGCAGCGCCGCAAGGAAATTCGTCCAGTCCGGCCGGTGGGCCGACCGCAGGTTCACCCGATGTATCTTCAACTCATGTATCATCGACAGGCTCCGCCAACCGAAAGGTCATGCTTTCGGGAGAGGCTAGCCGCCCATGGTTGCCAAGATGTTAAATTTGCAATTCACCGCGAATTGCCGCCGTTTTCCGCCCTCAGCCCCAGTCGCGCAGCCGCGCGACATAGCGCGCCAGGGTGTCGATCTCGAGGTTGACACGGTCGCCCTCTGCCGCCCGGCCCCAGGTCGTCACCTGCTGGGTGTGCGGGATGACGTTGATGCCGAAATCGCAGCCTTCGACCTCGTTGACCGTCAGCGAGGTGCCGTTGAGCGCCACCGAGCCCTTGGGCGCGATGTATTTCGCCAGCGTCTCGGGCGCGCGCAGGGTCAGCCGGGTCGAATCGCCCTCGGCGCGGATGCCCACGATCTCGGCCACACCGTCGACATGGCCCGAGACGATATGCCCGCCCAGCTCGTCACCGACCTTGAGCGCGCGTTCGAGGTTTATGGTCCGCCCCTCGGCCCAGAGGTCGAGATTGGTCTTCAACACGGTCTCGGCGCTGATGTCGACATCGAACCAACCCTCGCCCAGCGCCACCGCCGTCAGGCAGACCCCGTCGCAGGCGATCGAGGCGCCGATCTCGAGTGTCGCGGTGTCATATCCGGTGGCGATCCGCGCCCGCAGGTCGCCGCGTTTCTCCAGAGCCGCGATCCGGCCCATGTCGGTGATGATCCCGGTAAACATCGTTTTCCCTCGCCGCTTGTGCTGCTTTCGGCCATATTTTCGTCCAGATGGCTTGCTACCCATGGCCCGTCAAAAAACCGTATGAGGGAATTCCGCCTGATGGGCAACGGCGCCGGAGAGAAAAGGGTCTTCCTGTTCCTGCAGGGTCCGCACGGGCCGTTTTTCCACCGGCTGGGGCGGATGCTGCGGATGACCGGGGCGCAGGTCTGGCGGGTGGGGTTCAACGCCGGCGACCGGGCGTTCTGGTTCCATCCCAAGAGCTTCATTCCCTACACCGGCGCGCCCGAGGACTGGCCCGAGACCTTTGCCGGGCTGATCGCCGACAAGCAGGTCACCGACATCGTGCTCTATGGCGACACCCGTGCGGTGCATGCCGAGGCGGTGCGGATCGCGCGCGACCGCGGGCTGACCGTGCATGTCTTTGAAGAGGGCTACATGCGCCCCTACTGGGTGACCTACGAGCGTGGTGGATCGAACGGCCATTCGCGGCTGATGGAGATGCCGGTGGACGAGATGCAGCAGGCGCTGCAGCTGTCTGACATGGAGGCGCCGCTGCCGCCGGGCCATTGGGGCGACACCCGCCAGCACGTGTTCTACGGCGCGCTCTACCATTGGTTCGTGATGTTCCGAAACGGCGACTACCGCAACTTCCGGGCCCATCGCGACCTGCCGGTGACGATGGAATTCGCGCTCTATCTCAAGCGGCTCTTGCTGATGCCGCTGCACGCGCTCGAGCGCCGCGCCTCGACCTTCGGCATCCGCCACGGCGGTTATCCCTATCACCTCTGCCTGTTGCAGCTGGAACATGACGCCTCGTTCCTCGAACATTCGCCGTTCAAGCGGATGACCGAGTTTCTCGAACTGGTGGTCGAAGGCTTCGCACAGGGCGCGCCGGGCCACCATCACCTGGTGTTCAAGGCGCATCCGCTGGAGAACGGCCGCACCAACATCCGCCGCGAGCTCAGGCGCCTGGCCGAGAAGTTCGGCGTCACCGGACGGGTGCACTACGTCCGCGGCGGCAAGCTGGCGCCGCTGCTCAATGACGCCCGCAGCGCGGTGACGGTCAATTCCACCGCCGGCCAGCAGGTGCTCTGGCGCGGCATTCCGCTGCGTGTCTTCGGCCGCGCCGTCTATGCCAAGCCCGAGTTCGTCTCGATGCAGCCGCTCAAGGAATTCTTTGCGGCGCCAGACCGGCCCGACAACCGGGCGTACAAGGATTATCGCCGCTACCTGCTGGAAACCAGCCAGGTGCCCGGCGGCTTCTACTCCTCCAAGGGGCGCCGGCAATTGCTGCGGCTGGTGGTCGACATGATGCTGTCACCCGAAGATCCCTATGACGGATTTAAATCCGGCACCGCGGCCCCGCGGCAACAGTTGCGGCTGGTGACCTGACCCCTGTCGGTGCGCCCTCTGGCTTTTAGATACGGATTCCCGTAGCCTACCGCAAAAAGCTGAGGCAGCATAACGACAAGGTCGAGGAGACCGAGCAGTGAAGAACCATCAGACACGATGGGCCCGTTCCGTGGCCCTGCTTCTTGCCGTATCGTTCGCGGCGTCCTGCGGATTGCCGCGCTCCGGCCCGAACAAGAGCGAGATCTTCGCCGGATCGGTGCAGCGCGAGGGCGATGCCTTTGTCGTCAGTGTCAATGACCGGGTGACCCGCGCCACCGGCGTGGTGCCGGCGCTGGGCTTCTCGGAGAGTTTCAAGACCGCCGGCGTCATCGGCTCCGACGTGATCCGCCCGGGCGACACGATGGGGCTGACGATCTGGGAAAACGTCGATGACGGGCTGCTGGCGGGCGAAACCGGCTCCTCCACCATTCTCGAGACCGTGCAGGTCGATGGCGCTGGCTTCATCTTTGTGCCCTACGCGGGCCGCATCAAGGCTGCCGGCAACACCACCGAGGCGGTGCGCCGCATCATCACCCGCAAGCTCGAAGAACAGACCCCCGATCCGCAGGTCGAGATCCGCCGCGAGGCCGGTGACGGCGCCACGGTGTCGATCGTCGGTGCCGTGGGCGCCCAGGGCGTCTATGCCATCGAGCGGCCGACCCGCACCCTGTCGTCGATGATGGCGCGCGCCGGCGGCGTGACGATCGAGCCCGAGATCGCGCAGATCACCGTCACCCGGGGCGGTCACACCGGCAAGATCTGGTTCGAGGACCTCTACGCCCATCCCCGCATGGACATCGCCCTGCGCGGCGGCGACAAGATCTTGATCGAGGAAGATACCCGCGCCTTTGTCGCCCTCGGCGCCACCGGCGCGCAATCGCGCGTGCCCTTCGAGACCCAGACCCTCTCGGCGGTCGAGGCCATCGCCCAGGTCGGCGGGTTGCTCGCAAGCTCGGCCGATCCGACCGGCGTCTTCGTGCTGCGCAACGAGGCCGAGGTCATTGCCGAAAACGTGCTTGGCCGCGACGACCTGCAGGGCCCGCAGCGGATGGTCTACGTGCTCGACCTGACCGAACCCAACGGTCTGTTCATGGCGCGCGACTTCATCATCCGCGACGACGACCTGCTCTATGTCACCGAAGCGCCGCTGTCACAGTGGAGCAAGACCATCGCCGCCCTCACCGGCAGCCTCGGTGCGGTCACCACGCTGACCTCGACCGCGACCTCGGTCGGCGCGCTGGCCTCTGGCGACCTGACCGGCGGCTGACCGGCGTGACGGCCCGCACCGACGACAGGGACGCCGGGACCGAAAGGCCCCGGCGTCTCTATGTCTACAACGGCGGGTTCCTGACCCAGCGCCGCCTGCGCCGCATGCTGACGCTCGCGGGCTACGACATTCGCCTCGGCCTGCCCGGCCCCGACGACCTTGTGGGCCTCTGGGGCCAGAGCCCGACCGCGCATCGCGGCGAGGCCGTGGCCGCCCGCCGCGGCGCCGCGATCCTGCGCATCGAGGACGCCTTCCTGCGCTCGCTGCAGCCCGGCCGCGCCGGTCACGAGCCGCCGCTGGGGCTGATGATCGACCACGGCGGGGTGCATTTCGACCCGGCGCAGGTCAGCGACCTGGAACGCCTGCTGGCGCAGGCGCCGCTCGACGATGCCGGTCTGATGACCCGCGCCTGCGATGCCATCGCCCGCATCAAGGCAGCCCATCTGACCAAGTACAGCGGCTTCGATGACACGGCCCCCGCCCCGGCGCCGGGCTATGTGCTGGTGATCGACCAAACCCGCGGCGATGCCTCGGTGCGGGCCTCGCGCGCCGGCCGGGCACAGTTCCAGGAGATGCTGGTCTTTGCCCAGGAAGAGCATCCGGGCACGCCGGTCGTGATCAAGACCCACCCCGAGACCGCGCGGGGGCTGCGCGCCGGGCATTTCACCGAGGCCGACGGCACGGACCGCATCACCCTGCTGAGCGATCCGGTCAGCCCCTGGCGGCTCTTCGAGGGCGCGGTCGGGGTCTATACGGTGTCGTCTCAGATGGGCTTCGAGGCAATTTTCGCGGGCCACCGCCCGCGGGTCTTCGGCCAGCCGTTCTATGCCGGCTGGGGGCTGACGGCGGATGAAAACCCGGTGCCCCGCCGCGAACGCAGGCTGACCCGGCACCAGCTTTTTGCCGCGGCGATGATCCTCTATCCGAAGTGGTACGACCCCTACGGCGACCGGCTCTGCCAGATCGAGACCGCGCTCGACACCTTCGAGGCGCAGACCCGCGCCTGGCGCGAGGATCACCGCGGCTGGGTCGCTTCGGGCATGCGTCTGTGGAAGCGTCGGCCGCTGCAGAAGGTCTTTGGCCACGCCCGGCCGATGGTGTTCGAGGAGGACCCTGCCAAGGCCCGCAGCCTGGCCGAGACCGAGGGCCGCCGCCGCATGGCCTGGGCCGGCAAGGCAGGCGCGCAGGACGATGTGGTGCGGGTCGAGGATGGCTTCCTGCGCTCGCGCGGGCTGGGCGCCGCGCTGGTGCCGCCGCTGTCGCTGGTGGCCGATGACCTGGGCATCTATTACGATCCGCGCCGCGAGAGCCGGTTGGAGCGGCTGATATCCGACAGCGCGGCGCTGCGCCCCGACCAGCTGCACCGCGCCTACGGGCTGCGCCGCGACATCCTCAAGGCGCGGCTGAGCAAGTACAACCTGCGCGGCGCCGCGCCCGACCTGCCCGAGGGCCACCGCATCCTGGTGCCGGGACAGGTCGAGGACGATGCCTCGATCCGCACCGGCTGCGGCGTGCTGTGCACCAACCGCGGGCTGCTCGAGGCGGCGCGCGCGGCCAACCCCGAGGCGGTGATCCTCTACAAGCCGCACCCCGACGTGGAGGCCGGTCTGCGCCAGGGCGCGGTGCCAGAGGCGCGGGAGCTGGCCGACCTGGTTCTCGAGAGCGCCGACCCGGTGGCGCTGCTCGATCAGGTGCAGGAGGTCTGGACGCTGACCTCGCTGCTGGGCTTCGAGGCGCTGCTGCGCGAGGTGGCGGTGACGACCCTTGGCGTGCCGTTCTATGCCGGCTGGGGGCTGACCCGTGATCTGGGTGACGTCCCCGAGCGGCGCCGTGCGCGGCCCTCGCTCGATGCGCTGGTGCATGCCACGCTGATCGCCTATCCGCGGTATTACGACCCCGTCACCGGGCTGCCCTGCCCGCCGGAGGTGGTGGTGAACCGACTGGCCGAGGGCGCCCTGCCCGGCCCCGGCATGGCCAACCGCCTGCTGTCGAAATTGCAGGGCGCCTTCGCCAGCCAGGCGCATCTCTGGCGCCGCTGAGCGCTTCTCCAGCCCGTGCGGCCCGTCCGCGCGCCGACAGCCCGCACGGGCTGGAGAAGCGGCTAGTCCTCCCTGCGTCGCCAGACCGACATCACATCACCGCCCACGGGCCGGGTTTCGGCCAGCTGCAACCGCGGCGCCTCGGCCAGCCGCTCGACACCCAGCGCGCCGATCGCCGGCTGGCCCTCGGCCCCCAGCACCGCACCGGCGGTGAAACAGATCAGCTCGTCGACCAGCCCCGCCGCCAGCAGCGACGCCGCGAGCTGCCCGCCGCCCTCGCAGAACACCCGCGTCAGCCCGGCAGCCCCCAGCCCCTGCAACACGTCGCCCATGTCCACCTGCCGCCCGGTCAGCCGGCAGGGCAACAGCCGCGCCCCGAGCCCGTCCCAGGCGTCGCGCAGCGCCGGCTCGGCATCGGGTCCATGACAAAGCCAGACCGGCACCTCGCCCGCGGTGCGAGCCAGCGTGCCGGGGAGCGGCAGGTCGAGCTTGCGCGAGACCACAATCCGCACCGGTTGATGGCTCACACCCAGGTCCCGCACGGTGAGCGACGGATCATCCGCCCGCGCCGTGCCCGCCCCCACCATCACCGCGTCATGACGCGCACGCAGCGCATGCACCTCGCGCCGCGCCTCGGGGCCGGTGATCCACTGGCTCTCGCCGGTGGCGGTGGCGATGCGACCGTCGAGGGTGGTGGCAAGCTTCAGCGTCACGCACGGCCGGCCTTCGCGGACCCTGCGGAAAAAGCCCGCATGATCGCGCGCCGCCTCGGCCTGCCGCACCCCGGTCTCGACCGCGATGCCGGCGTGGCGCAGCATCGCGATGCCGCGGCCCGAGACCCGCGCGTCGTCATCCTCGAGCGCCGCCACCACCCGCGCCACGCCGGCGGCGATCAGCGCCTCGGCGCAGGGCGGGGTCTGGCCGTGATGGGCGCAGGGCTCCAGAGTCACGTAGGCGGTGGCCCCCCGCGCCGCGGCGCCCGCCTGAGCCAGCGCCTGCGGCTCGGCATGCGGCCGCCCGCCCGGCTGGGTCCAGCCGCGGCCGACGATGCGGCCCTGCTTGACGATCACGCAGCCCACCGCCGGGTTGGGCCAGCACCGGCCCTGGGTGCGACGGCCGAGCCCCAGCGCATGCGCCATGTGGCGCAGATCTTCGTCTCTCATGACACCTGCTGTCGCCTCAGCCCTCTTTCGGGGCGTCGGGGCGCAGCTCGCTGACGAACTTGTCGAAATCATCGGCCGCCTGGAAGTTCTTGTAGACGCTGGCAAAGCGCACATAGGCCACCGTGTCGATCCGGGCCAGGCTCTCCATCACGATCTCGCCGATCTGCTTGGAGGGAATGTCGGTCTCGCCCATGCTCTCGAGTCGCCGGACGATGCCGGAGATCATCTGATCCATGCGCTCGGGTTCGACGGGGCGTTTCTGCAGCGCGATGCGGATCGAGCGCTCGAGCTTGTCACGGTCGAAATCCTCGCGCCGGCCGTTGGTCTTGATCACCACCAGGTCGCGCAGCTGCACCCGCTCGTAGGTGGTGAACCGGCCACCGCAGGCCGGGCAGAAGCGCCGCCGCCTGATCGAGACGTGGTCCTCGGCGGGCCGTGAATCCTTGACCTGAGTGTCGATATTTCCGCAAA
Source organism: Marinovum sp. (assembly GCF_034669705.1). Taxonomy (GTDB): domain Bacteria; phylum Pseudomonadota; class Alphaproteobacteria; order Rhodobacterales; family Rhodobacteraceae; genus Marinovum. The sequence continues at coordinate 113,940 of NZ_JAXMOR010000001.1, read as the reverse complement.
ACGGACAGCGCATCGGCCGTTCCCCTTTTCCTCTGTTCCGCCTCCCATGGGTCTCATCGCCCACTTATCCACAAAGTATAGGAGAGCCGCCCGCATTTGGGTAGAGCGAAAATCGCGCAACAATATTGTGTGGCAGGTCAGCGCGTCATGTGGCTCCAATGACGTCCACCGGTCGTATCCTTGCCAGCCTGGCTTCCAGTCTCGTTGTAGCGTGAAACCAAAATTTGCAGAGTTTGAAAGCAATATTTGCAGCAGACGTGCTTTTGACCCGCCTTCACCACGCGGACCTTGGACCCTACAAGTGAGGGACTTGGTGGGCAAAAGGACACCCTACGCCAAGCGGTCTTTCGCGTTCATCAACTACCTATCGAATCCAAATCCGGCTCGGGGAGGTCACTTCCAAAAAGCTCCCGTGCCAGAAGCGCCCCGCGCTCGATGAGTTCCTTAAGTGAACGATACAAAAAATCTGCCCCTCAACAAGTCCGGCGAATGTTCGTGCAAAGAGGTCTTAAGCGCTGCCGCCATGGCTCGCAGGTTTCCTCGCTTAACTTCGGCCTCTTGAGTCAGCCTTCCATATTCACCAAATTTTCGATTATGTTTGAAAGTAGAGTGGGGGGTCAGTTCGAACGGTAGATACTCCTCCGTCAGCTCAGCGAGAGCCTTCAATTCCGACTCCAAGCTACAGTACGCCGCCTCAAAGTCTTTGAATTTGGCTTCCCAAATGGTCCAACCCTCGTCGGGCTCATCGTCATTATCAAGAACACCGAGCACCTCGGCTCTCTCCACCAATTCCCTAACGACTTCCTCTTTGGCTGAAAAAAATGCCGAAACGCGCGAAGCGACAATCGCGTCCCGTGAGATTCTACCGAACATAGAGAAGAAAATCCGGCGATTCTCCTCCATAAGCCTAACCTCATCAGCCATCTTTCGAAGCTCGGATTCAAACTCGTTCTGCAGTGATTCATGCTGTTTTTGGAGCTTACAGTGCTCCCTGAGAGCATGCGCTAAGTTGTGGTAGTGAACAATAAGCACCAACGCCAACACTAATGCGAACACCAGAGATAATTGCCACGGCAATACGCTGATCTTTTCGAGTGCCTCAAGTGTCTTCGCATTGGGATTATTGGCGAACTCCAATACGACATAAATATATTTAGCGATCCCTAGCGTAGTTGTCGCAACAGTCGCACTTAACCCAACGACCCCTACAACAGCCAAGCCAGTAGAATGTACCGCTACCTTTAAACGTTTCATAGAGTAACCATCTCGATTGAAGATCATTATGTCGAAACTTCTACAATTAACCTCGTGCAAACGCGATCGGCACTGAAGATGTCCCTTAGTGACTGCGCCGTGGGACGCGTGTCAGGCAAAGATTATTCTTTCCGAATCTCTGCTAGCTTCTCAGAGAATTTAACCTTGCACGGAAACGTGCAAATTAAAATATGCAATGGCCTGAGCCTCAGCATCGAACTCGACGACGTCCAGCGCCGACACTCGGAACGTGTGGCTTGCACCCGAACCATTGCCGATGCGAAGTCCGACAGTGTTCGTATCGACAGCTCGCGCGACTCCGCCCATCGGCACCCATTCACCGGTCACGATCAGGTTCTCGAAATCACGGGCGAGTGTGGTGTTTGCCTGGAGCCGGAGAGACGTCGGCATCCCTGAGACTTGCAGGTAATCGAAACGGTAGCAGTACCATTTTCCAGACGTCAAAGATGCCTGCGTGCCAACGTTCACATAGCCATCAGGCTGGGTAAATTCAGAGCATTTCTCGAATAGAACGCTGTCGTCAACTTGGGTGGATATGAGGTTGCCAGGATCGCCGCCGAGCGTGATTCCGCTGGTCCCGTCGAAGGTCTGAGAAATGAGCGACGTGCCATTGTTTGTCGGCCGCTTGATCAGTTTGGTTCGCGGCGCGGTTTGATAGGCATCCGAGTAAGTCCCCGCCGGTCGTTTGCAGTGCACGAGGCTCTCGACCGCAAGGCCCGGAACTCCCTTGAAACCGTCGGTATTCAGATTGATGACCCGCAGCCGGTTAGTGGCTCCGATCGTGAACTCCGTCTGGTCATCGACGAACACGCCGTCGAGCAAAACGCTGCTGTTGTTGAACTCGACCTTGCGCATGATCGAACCGCGGATAATCGCATAGGCCGTGTTGTCCAGGCGGATGTCACGAGGGACGCAGATCACCCCGTCAATATCGACCGTCGCGAACGATGCGTTACCCTCGAACCAAACATGGTCAATCAGCACCGGAACCACGGATGACGCGTAATTGCGCACGAAGATGCCAAAGCCATAGTTGCTCTCGATAACGGTGCCTGGCAACCAGGAGGTCTGACCGGTGCCGGTCAGCTCGGAGTCGATAAGGAACGCGGCCTTGTAGGAACGTGCCCATTCGCCGCCCTGGAAGGTATCGCAGCCCGCGTGCATTTCGTTCGGCAGCGGCTTGTCTTCGGCACGGTAGCCGTAGTTGCAGTATTTGGTGGAAACGCTGCGGAAGTTGTTGCCAATGTTTCCGAACCGCTTGCGAATACCCACATCGCAGTTTTCGATCAGCAGCCGCTCGAAATCCCGCCGACCGGCAAGGCGATCATCGGACCCCGCCCGATTGAGATCGATGCCGTCGCCCCGGGTTCTGTCGACGCCATTCAGATAGAGCCCACTCACCAGGCCGTAGCGCCAGCCGTTCAGGCTGTTGTTGCTGACACCGAGAATAAAACTGGAACCTGGAAGCGCCTTCAGGGTTCCGCCGCCCTCAATCGGCGTGTCTCCCAAGTAAAGGTCTTTCACAGCGTAGTTGCCGTCGGCCAAGATCTTTCTGCGGCCATATGTGCTGCGCACGGCAGCGAAGGCTGGGGTATCGTCCGTTTCCCCGTCAGCAGCGGCGCCAGCCTTCGCCAAGGCAATGTCGTTTTGGTCAACAGCCTCCAGTAGCTCGGGTGCTGCCAGCACCTGAGAGGTCAGTCCTGCCAGCGTCTGGCGTGCCGTTGAGCCCCCGCTCATCGCCAGTACGTGCTCGCTCGTTTCAACGATCGGAAGGCTGTCTGTGGATTGACCTGCCATTCTCTGCCCCTTCAGGCCTATATCACCTGCGTCGAAACTGGCCCGTCGAGCTGGCCCGGGACATTCGCAACATTGTGCGGCGCGACGTAGTACTCGTAGAGCCCGGCCGGGATGCAGACCGAGGTCTCGATGAAGCGTACCACCGCCGTCACCGTACCATCGAAATCCGAACTGGCCTCGAAGGCGAAGCCGGTGGGCGCGGTGGCGGCGCTGTCTGCGTCGAGGGTCTGGCTGAAGGTGCCATTGGCCGAGATCGCCGCGCCCGCGACCTCGTCGGAGCCGGTCAGGATGGGCGTAATCGTGCCCGCGGTCCGGCCACTCACCGTCAGGGCGATCCGCTGCTGGCCTGCGAGCGCGCCGGTGGTCTGAGACAGCCGGCCGGTGCTGCCCGCGGTATGGGTGGCGTCGCCGGTTCCGATGCTCCAGCCGGTGCCTTCAGTCCAGTCATCGGTGGTCGCGAAATCGCCATTCAACGCCAGATCAACGCGTGTTGAATCGCCGTCGACCACGGTGGCAAAGGTGCCAGGCGTGACCGAGACATAATCGCCGACGATGTGCTCGGAGCCTAAGGTCTCGCCGTCCGGCACTCGGAAGAGCAGGATCTTCGACCAGGCAGGATCGGTCACCGGAATGGTGAGCGTGGCGTGGCCAAGGCCACCCTCGACGGTGATCTCGTCGGAGGGCTGCGGCACCGCGGCGTCGGCCTGGATGAGCTGGCTTCCGGTAGTGGTGTAGGCGCTCGGCGTGCCGTCGGCCGCCTTGGCACGGGCGCGGTATTCGATCGTCTTACCGCCGTCGAATGGCCCCAGCTCCATGCCAGCTTCGGCGGCCGAGATGATCTCGATCGTCCAAGCGACGTCGCCAGCCTCGCGGTATTCCAGCTCGTATTCGGAGACCGGAGCCGTCGAGGCGAGGCCCGGCGCCAATTCGATCAAGAGCTGATAGCCGACGACGAACTCGCTACCGGAGAACTCCGAGGTGTTGACAATCAGCTCTGCGGTCACGAAGCGCGGCACCTGCGGCGCGATCTCCGAAAGGTCGATCTCCTCGCCGACGTAGCCGGTCCATGGCGGTGGCACCTCGGCGTCGGTGAGCGTGTCGATCTCCGGCGCGGCGGCGATCATATGCACCACCTGGGCGAACTCATCACCGGCTTCGATCCCCCGGATGCGCAGCGCGCGGCTCTCCTCGCCCAGCAGGCCGAAGTGGGCGATCTCGCCGATCCGCGGCGGATCGATCGCGGATTTGGCCAGCACGATCGACGACGTGCCGGCGCGGGTCACCAGCGGCACGACGACAGAGCTGCCGATCCCGTCTTCGGCGTCACTGTAGGTGCGGTAGCGCAGCGCATAGTCGGTGCCGGCCTCCATGGTCACCGGCTCGTCGAGGGTGATCATCTGGCCGTCGGCGGCGCGGATCCGCGCGGCGGTCAGTGTGCGGTCGAGCACATCGAAGGCGGCCATCACCGTATCGCCCCGGGTGGCCACGCGAGCGCCGCCGTCCTGAAGAGCCGAGAAACTGTCGGGGCGATGGATCAGCTCGTACTGCCGGCGGCGCGCCTCGATCCAGACCTCGTCGGGGTCGGTCTTGCCGATCATCGGCAGGTCCTCGGTCAGGGTGATGTCGCCCTCGTGGTCTGGCCAGGGGATGATGCGCTCGGCCAGCTCCCAGTCGTTGGTCTCATCGCGGAACTCGACCCGGAAGGCATGCGGCGGCTTGAGGTAGTTGCGGCGCCAGCGGAATTCGCGGGCATTGCGCGGGCTGATGTGATCGACCACGGGATCGCCCGGCCGATCGATGACCACGCCCCATTTCACGCCGTCATGGCGCGGGGTGGCGCGGCCCGCGGCGCAGATGGTCAGAAGCATCTCGCCGAAGCTCTGCGGCTGCTCGTGAATGTGGTCGTATTTGAGGCCCTTGGCGGCGCACCACTCGTGCCAGTCCTGCAGCTGTTCCAGGTCGATCTCGGCATCCAAGACCGGCCAGGGGTTTTGCTCGTCCTGCAGCGCCGCGCGATAGGCTGTGGCCGGGTTGCGACTCTCCTGCTCGGTCCAGGTGGTGCCGTCCCAGTCGAGTGCCTGGCGGTCGACCACGGCGTTCACCGAGTCGAGCGCGCCGCTCAGCTGCTCGGAGGCCTTGATCCGGACGCCCAAGAGCGCGAGCGGCTTGTCGAAGTTGAGCGGGTGCTCCGGCCGGAAGCTCTGGATCGCCGCGAGGATGACGGTCCGCGACTGGCGCGCGTCTTCGCCCTGTGTCGTCAGACGCATGACCTCGAACTCGTACTTGCCGCGCGCCGGCAGCTGGGTGCGATACTGGCGGAAGAACGGCTTGCGCTTCTTGGCCTTGAAGGAAAGCGAGATCATGTCGGTCCACGTCTCGGCACCGACAAGGCGCTGGCGGATCCGGACCTGCACCTCGGTGGTCTTGGTGTCGCCGTCGTCATTCACCTGGAAGAGCCCGGCGGGAAAGCCGAAGATGAAGGCCACCTCGGTGGCATTGCCGACGCCCTGGCGCACGATCGGCTTGTCGGTCCAGACGCCATCGATCTTCGGCCGGGTGAGCTCGACACCCTCGCGCTGCTCCAGCACCTGGCGGGGATAGACGGTTACCGGATCGTCATCCGTCCGCCCTTCGAAGAGCTGCAGCTCGACGTTGTCATACTCGTCGATCGATGTGTCGCCGATCCGGATGTCGGAGATGGTCAGCGGGCCGTAGCCGAAGGTGAAGAGCGCGGTGACAAACTGATCGTCGCCGACGATCGTGGTATAGGGCGGCGCGGCAAAGGGGGGCGCGGTGCGCATCTTGCCCAGGGCAAAGGGGATCGGCTCGTTCGGGCGCGCCGTGTTCTGCCAGCCTTGAATGGTATAGGTCTGACCAGGTTTCGAGGGACCTTCCGGCGGCTGGATCGGGATCAGCGCGTTCAGCAGCATGGTGCCGGCAACGGTAAGCCCGGCGGTAATCAACCCACCCACCAGCGTCTGGCCGAGCCCCGCGGTGGGCACGATTGCGGCCGCCCAGAACTGGCCCAGGGCCATCGCCGCGACCGAGATCACCACGGTCAGCACCGTGCGCATCGCGTTGTCGCCTGCCGGCACCATGCGCAGGATGACCTGGACCTCGGGCTTGGGCCGCACCATTGGCCAGAAGCGTGGATGCACGACGGCGACGTCGGCCGAGGTCACCATGAGCACGCGCAGGCCCGCCAGTTCCTCTTCGGACGTTGCCGGAAAGGCCCGCTCGATCATCTCGGAAATGGTGAGCCCGGCGGGCACCTCGACCGAACGGACCTCGCCCATGTCCAGGACCGGGATCGATGTGGTGGACATCAGTTCACGGGTCATTGAACGGCTCCTTCAACATACCTGAAACCGCCCCTGAACCGGTGCTGCCAGCGGCCGGTGCGGTAGTGTTCGAGCTTGGCGCAGTCATGGCCCTGGACATGCAGCATCAGCCGCGCGTCGAGGGCGATACCCACATGGCTGCGCCACCGGCCAACGCCGAAGGTCAGCACGTCGAAGGTTCGGATCACATGTGACGGCACCCACGGGCCGCGAGCCTCTGCGGCGTTGATCAGGCGGGAGACCTCGGCCACCTCACTCGGATCGACGTAGGCGCCGGCATAGCTCGGAAGCTCGATGCCCAGCTCCTCGCGATAGACCAGCTCCACCAGCCCCCAGCAATCGACGCCCTGCCAGCCTCGGCCGAGCCTGGCGGCCGGCAGTCCGACGTATCTGTCCGACCAGCTCATCGGAAGAGCCCCGGGAATCGCTGTGCCGTGAAGCGATCCATCGGCACGGTCTCGGCCTCGATCTCCTCGCGCGTGATTACCAGCTCGACGATCTCGGCATCGCCGTCGGCTGAGGTCATGTGAAGCCCGCGCGCCTCGCGCTCGATGACATCTGGCGTGTCGGCCATGACAAGCGCCATGTGCACCGTGGCGGGCGTGGTGAAGGAGCGCAGGAGCTTGGCGATGTCATTGTCGACATTGGCCAGCGTCAGCGAGAACGCGGTGGGCGCGTCCTCTTGATCCGAGGGCAGCGTGGCCGAGACAAGGACGAAGAAATAGGGATCGGTCACCGGGTCAGCACCGTTCCAGCGCGAGCGCGTGCCGTAGCGCAGCGGCTCGACAGAGAGACGCTCGGTCGGGTCGGTCGACAGCCGCACCGGCGCCGACAGCGCCTCGTGGTCGATCGAGATCAGCATGACTTCGACGGCAGCGCAATTGGCCTGCTCATGCGCAGTGCGGGCGTTGATCGAGACCTCTCTCATGGCAGCACCGCCACCTGGAAGGCGATCTCGAACTCGAGCTGACCATAGATGGCCTCACTGGGCGGCTCGGTGATCAGGCAAAGCCAGTTGGCCGAGATCAGGAGCGGCGTGCCGTCTTCGGTGGTCAGCGGCGTGCCGTCCTCGGTGAGCAGCTGCCAGCCGTCGGTCACCGGGTCAGGCATCCAGAACGGCAGGCTTCCCTTCTGCAGGGTCTCGTCGAAGAACTGGTCGAAGTAGCCTTTCTGGAACCGGCTGCAGATGAAGGACAGCGCCACCATCCGTGCCGTCGACGAAAACCGCCGGCGAAACCCCGGCGGCCCGGTTTCGGCATTGCGCCGAATGCGCGCCTCCTGCGGCGATGTCTGGTAGCCGGGCCGCGTGGGCTTGGGCAGCTGTGAGGGCCAGACGGGCACTGTCATCGCCGTGTTCCCCGCGGCTTGATGCCATAGCCCTGGCGCAGCTGCCGGCGGGCGCCGCCGCCCGGCGTGGCCATCGCATCGCCCACCATGTCGGCCAGCACCATCTTGTAGGCCCGGCCTCCACCCGGGGCCGCGACCTCTTGAACCTCTCCGGCGACCGGCGCCGAAGACCGGTTCTCGACGGTGAAGGAGACCGCCATGGCGCCGCCGCCGCCCGAGCCGCCGCCACCGACCATCCCGCCCTGGGCCAGCGCCGGGAACTCTTCGCCAGCGTTGATCCGTTCCAGCAGGCCGCGATTGCGCGCCGTGGAACGGGCGTTGACCACGTATTCGCCGTTCGAGGTCCAGGTCAGGTTGTCGTCGGAGGTGCCGCCACCCTTGCCGTAGATCATGCCGCCGGCGGCCCGGGCGTCGATGGTGCGCCATTCGGTTGGGCGCTGCGCGCTGCGCCTCGGCGTGGTGTCCACCATCCCGCCGGCCGCGAGCCTCTGCAGCGCCGAATCTTCGCCAACGATACCGCCCGCGGCGCGCGTCTGCGGCGCCGCGCCACCCTTGCCCAGAAGTGAGCCAGCCACCGATTCTGCCAGACCGGTAAGAAGACCGGTGCCGCCGAACAATCCGGCAAGCGGACCCTCCCCCAGCAGGATCGCCTGGAAGACCATGTCAGCCAAGGCCTCGACGGCGCGGTTTGCCGCTGCGGTCAGGGCGTCGACGCCCTGTGTTGCGCTGGTAAAGAGGTCATAGCCCTCAGACTTCAGGAAATCGGTGAGTTCACCCTTGCGCTCCAGCGCCTCTTCTTCATCGGCATGCGCCTCGATCAGGTCGCGCACCGCCGCACGCTCAGCGTCGGTTGCCGCTTTGAGCACCTCGCGGTTGCGCAGCATTTCCTTCTGGATCGGATCGGTCTCGCGCAGGATCGCCAGCTGGTCTTCGAGGGTTCCGATCAGGTCGGCAACGGCGTCGCGCTCCTTTTGCGCTGCGCTCGCGCCTCGCCCTCCGCTACGGCCGCGACGCCCAGAGCCCCCGCCTGCCAGCGTGCTCTGAAGCTTCCGGTACTCGGTATCCGCCGCATTCGCCGCCTGGTTCAGACGCTCGGCTTCCTCGGCTGCCGTGCGAACATCAGCCTCTGCGGCCGCCAATTCACCGGCACGGCCGCCTGAAATGAGCCCATAGCCACCGTCGTCGAGGCTTTCGCGGAAATCGATCACCGCCTCGCCGCCGGCGCGGGCCGCCGGATCACCAACCGTGTCGAGCCGGTTTTGTGCCCGCTGGGCCGAGACCCGCGCCGATGCGACAGCAGCGCCCCGCAGCGCATTCATCTGGGCAACAGCCGCCCCGAGGTTGGCAGCCATTGCCGAAGCCGCGCTGGCGCCGTCCCAGATGCCTGAAGAGACGTCGATGCCAGAGATTGCCTGAAGGATGCTCAGTGTCGCCCGCGCTTCTTCGGTCAGCGCCTCGGATGCCTCGTAGGTGGCAAGCGTCTCCTCGAGGACGGCCCGTTCGGCCGCCGCACGATGCGCGGCGACTTCGGCGCTGTCTTCACCATGTTGGGCGATCAGGCGTTGCCGCTCGACCTGGCTCTCCAGCTCACCCAACATCTCGCGCACCGCCGCGACATTGGCGTCCGACTCGATACGGGTCTGACTGTTGAGACCGTAGATTTGCTCAAGCGCCGCAGCCTCACGATCGCGTGCGCTCTGCAGGAACTCTTCACCCTGGATACGCGATTGGTAGTATTCCTGATAGGCCTCGCGCTGCGCCGTCGGGATCGCGCCCTGGTCCGGCTCCAGAGCCTGCAGCTCGCGCAGCTTCATCAGAAGCTCCTGCAGTTTCAGGATCCGATCGTTCTCGGATTTGCTGATCTCGCCCGAGGCCTGGGCCGCGCGGGTGAAGCTGCCGATGAGGGTTTCGACCGCCGCCACTTGCTGGCTGACCGATCCCTCGGCGGCGCGCGCCAACTCGGCGTAGTCATTGAGCACCGCATTGACCAGCGACTGACGTTCGCGCCGTGCCGAAGCATCAAAGCCGAACAGGCTCAGGTCAAAGTCCTTGGCCAGCGAACGCTGATCGCCGAAATCGAACCTCGGCAGGTCAAGCGCGCTTTCGTCCAGATCGGTCTCGATGACCGCCTTGATCTGGAACTTCATGTCGCGGCGGGCAGCCTCGCGCTGCTCTTCGAGAAGGCGGCGCACCTCGACAACCGCCTCACCGAACTTGGCGCGGAGCTCGTCGGTCCCGACCTCGGCGGCCTCCGACGCGTCGGCATAAGCCGACATCGCCGCTTCCAGATCGCTCATGGCATCCTCGAAGGACGCGGCCTCTTCCTCACCACTGGCGAACCAACTGGCCATTGCGCCTGCCGCGGCGATCGAGCCGATGGTGATCAGGTTAATCGGGCTCAGCATCGACATGAGAGCGCCGCCGATCGCCTTGAAGGCGCCCTTGCCGCTCACGCCCATCTGGCCCCAGACCTGGTTGATCTGGGTGCCCTGCTGAATCGCAAGCTGCATCGGGTCCTGCCCGGCGATCAGCATGGTGAGGACGTCGTTGCCCTGGGCCACGAGGTTGCCCAATGAACCGGCGGCACGGCGATTGGCATCGGCCATCTCGTCGACCTGACCGCCGGCGCCGCTGGCCGATCCGCCGAGCGTGCTGACCCCGCCGGCCGCCGTGCGGCTTTTGCGGCCGAGCTCGTCGCTGGCCTTGGCAGCACCCCGCTGAGCCTGCTCGACGCGCTTGACCTCTTGGACGGCTGCCTTGCCATCCGCGTCGATCGTCAATGAGACCTTGAACGTCATTTCAACCCTCGTTCAATGCAGCTTTCGCGGCCAGCTCGATCACCTGGAATTGCTCCCAGAGGTCCGGCGTCACCGCGACGCCCGCATGTCGCAGCGCCACGTCGCAGCCGGCGTAATCGAGGCCCGCCGCCCTGTCCCTCGCACCGTAGCGCGGCACCCAGCGCCACTGGGTCTGACAGGCAAGGAAGGCCTCGACGGCCGCGACGTTGTGCTGCCAGACCGCGCCGATGTCCGGACCCAGCTCATCCTCCGCGAGATCAATGCCCCAGAGGGCTGCGTCGTCGATCGCCTCGGCATGGGCGGCTTTGCCGGTGCAGAGCGTGCCATTGGCCCAGGCCCGCCCTGCCCAGATCAGTTTCCCAGCTTGAACTTCGCCACGGCCGAGGAATAGGTCGACATCATCGCCAGGCGGACGTTGTCGAAGCCGAGCACCCGGTCGAGCAGCTCGGCCGAGAACGCGACCGGCGCGTCATCCTCCCCCACCACCTCGTCGAGGTTCGTGACCGCCTCGCGCAGGAAGGCCTTCTGATCCTCCAGCCGGTGCAGATTGAACTCGGCCGAGGGCGTGACCTTGAATGTGGCTTTCAGGCTGTCTTCGCGGAACCCGTCGCCTTCAGGCGTCTGGATGGTGACGGTGCGGGTGAAGGTCGGGCGGGCGGTTACGTTGAACATGGGGCGGTCTCCGGATCAGGTGAGGGCGAGGGTCCACTGGTCATTGCCAGAGGACGCCAGGGGAACCAGGCGCAGCGGCCATTCGGTGATGTTCTGGGCATTCTCCAGACCCTGAACACGCTGCATCTGTGCCGTCGGCGCATTGAGCGTGACGATCTTGCCGGCTGTGGTGCCATGGGTCACCGCAACGGCCACTTCGGACTGCGCCCGGGCCAGAGCGTAGGGATCGAAGGAGGTCAGCGGCTGCGCCTCGACGGTGGCCTCGATTACCTCCTGCCGATCGGTGATCAGCACGCTTTCGGAACCGATCAGGAAGCGGTTCTCGACCTGGTTGCCGAGATCGAGCGACAGCGACCGGATCACGAAGTCGGTGGCGTCGATGGTGCCGGTGGGCGTGTTGACCGAGGTGGCCAGCGAGGGCTTGAGGAAGGCCGAGAGATCGGGCGTCGGCCGGGTGGCCTCGGCGGGATCGGTGAAGAGACCAGTGAACTCGAACTCGATGTAGGGGATGCCTTGGGCGCTCACGGTGAACTTGGCGTTGCCGCGCGTGCCCACCAGCTTGTGCAGGGTCTTGCCGACGTAGAAGTAGAGCGTCCCGCTCTCGTGGTCATCCGAGACAGGGTTGTAGGTGACCGAGGTGGCGGCGACGACGGTCTCGGCGCAGCCGCACATCCGCAGCAGCTTGCCCCAGCCCGGCGCAGTGCCGGCGGTGCCGGACCCCTGCAACTCGACCTTGAAGTTCACCTTGGCGTGCAGCTCGGCCGGGATGGTCGCATCGGCGCTGAGCCAGGGCGTCTCTAGGTTGCGGTTCACGTCGTTGCCTTCCATCGGCGTGATCGAGCCCTCGACGGTCAGTACGGCATCCGCACCGTCAGGTGTCGCATCGGTGCCGTAAGTGCTTTCGAGATCGACCGTGACGATCTTGGTGTTCCAGTAAATCGGCATTTACGCCTCCTTCTCCGCCGCTTTCGCGGGGCGCTTGCGACCGGGCTTCTTCGGCGCGGGGTTGGCGGTGAGAGAGCCGTCTGCCTCTCTGGTGTAGCTGCCGCCCGAGGCGGGCAGCGGGGCGGCATTGTCCTTGGCCGTCTCGGTCATGATGCGATCCTCAGTTGATCATTGATGGAAAAGTCGAGCTGGTAGCTCAGCAGCCCGCCGTTGATGTCGACCAGCGCGCCGCGGCTTAGTTGGAAGACGCCGATCTCGCCCGAAGGCTGCCAGCCGGCGATGGCTTCGATCACCGTGCCGATGAAGGGCCGGAGATTGCCCAGGGCGCGCGCGCCGGTCTGATCATGGCCGCGCAGGAACAGCACCACCCCGACGCTTTCGGCGACCTGCTGGGTGAACATCCCGGTGATCGCCTCGGCCTGGCCGCCCCGCATGCCCAGCGGGATCACATAGGCGGCGGGGTCATTCTGCGGCGCGCCCCGGCCGGCAAGAAGCCTCTTGAACTCCGCCGCGCCCTCGACGCTGCGCAGATCGCTTACCTGGTCTCTTAGCCGGGCCACTACCGCGTCGATCATCAGATGAAGCCCTTCATGTTGGCTTCGGTCATCGGCCGTTCGCGGTCGGTCATCTGCGCGCCACCGGCGCCGGTGTCGGCCGGCGCGATGCCCGCTACCGGCAGCTTGATCGCACCGGAGCCGATGTCCTTCAGCTGGCGCAGCGCCTCCTTGTAGTCCTCGACGATCTTGTCGTCGGGCGAATAGACGTGAAGCTTGTAGATCGCGACGGTCTTGGCGATGTCGGCCACCAGCGGCGGCGTCTCCGCGAGCGGCAGCTTGTAGCGGTTGGCGAGATAGCCGTCGATCAGCGCGTCAGTGTCGCCCAGAACCTCGTCGATCACATCGGGATCGACCGCGCCTGCCGGAGGGTCGGCCCGGTCGGTGAGCGAGATCAGCGTGCGTTCACCGTAGCGGTCGGTGAGGTCGGAAAGCGAGGTATAGGGCATGCTCTGGGCTCCGCGGTGAATATGCCCCGGCCGGAGAGCTGCCTTCCCCCGGCCGGGGCTCTGGCTCTCGCGCGCGCCACCTGGGGGGATGTTTCTACGCCTGCGCGAGGGCCAAGGGTGTTCAGGTGCCGGTCTCTCCCGGCTGTCACGTCCCTTTCTCAGACGTTGCAGGCTCCAACTCGGGTGGGCCTCCCCTACTCGGATCGCCGGTGGCGGGGTCTGCTTATCTGCCCGGGCTCCACTCGGTTCGCGACTGATCCTTTCGGTCTGGAATTCAGGTATCGGCGGCGCGCACCACCACGGTCAGAAGCGGATCGGCTTCCAGCGCCACGAGATCGTCTTCGGTCAGCTCACCCGCGTGGAACAGGACCGGCTCCGGACCGAAGCGATGACCGACGCGGCGGCGGCCCTGCTTCGGGCCAGTGACCTCGACGACAGGTTCGCCCTCGGGCTTGGTGGATGCCGGCGGCGTCTGGCCCCCGGCATCCTGCCCCCCGCTGCCCTGGGCCGCTTCCGCAGCCAGGACCCGCTCTTCGAGCTTGGCGTCGCCGATGTTGTGCGGGTAGTCCAGGCCTTGCTTGGCGGCCCGGGCTTCCAGTTCCTTGCGCTTCTCGCTCTTGTCAGCCATCGCTCAGCTCCCTCAGGCCAGCCAGGGCACGACGAGCAGCTCGGCGGTGCCTTTCCATTCGTTGGTTTCGCCGCCCGAGGCGTATTCCGAGTTGAGGATTTTCCGGCCGGCGCTTTCCAGCGAAGGCGGCACCACCAGCAGATTGGGCATGATGCCCAGCGGACGGCCGTAGTCGCCTTTCATGCCGGAGAGCGCGGCGCGCGCCGTGGCATAATTGGCGGCGCTCAGCGTCTGCTTGGACCCGTAGGCGAATTGCCAGAAGCCGAAGCCGACGTTGCCGCGCGCATCGGCGCCGTAGACGAACTCCTTGTTGTCGAAGACGTTGTCGTCGGTCAGCTTGTCCTTGGCCACAAAATCGAAGTCGCGCCGCTTCTGCAGGATGATCGGCTTGATCGCGCGGCTCACGTCCAGCAGGAACCAGGGGGTGCCGGCCCCGCCGTTGGTGTTGGCGACCGAGATTTCCTCGCCGTTTTCGTCAAGCACCGGGTGGTCGGTGTCGAAGAAATACTGGCCGTCATAGCACTCGGTGGTGAAGCCGGTCTTGAGCAGATCGAAGACCAGCTGATCCCATTTCGAGCCGGTCGACATGCCCATCTCGGTGAACATCGGGCCGTAGATCCCGAGGTTGTCGGTCTCGATGTCATCGCGATCGACGCCGATGGTCAGTTCCCAGGGCTTTTCCTTGATCGAGTAATCGTGCTGGGCGAGGTTCTGCACGGCGCGGGGACCGATCCATTCGCGGACGTTTGGGATCTTGCCCAGCCAGCCGTACTTCTGTTCTTTCTGGGTCGATTTGACTTCGGTCGACACGCGGGCGTGCATCGTCGAGGCCTGCGACAGGCCACCCTGGAAGGCAGTGGAGAACCCGGTGCGCAGGGTGTTGAGGTTTGCGGCGTTTACCAGCATCAGGTGTCTCCCTTAAGACGCTTTGGTGAGGGCTTCGTCGAGCCGGACCCAGACGACGCCAGCGGCATCGACATTGGCCACGACGCCGGCGGGTGAGCGGGACGCGGTCCCGTCGGTCTTGGCGACGGTCTGATCGTCGACCGCGTAAACCACGTCGCCGATCTCGGCGATTGTGATCTCGTCGGCACCCGCCGAGTTCTCGAACGGGTAGACGCCAGGGCGGAAGCTGACGGTCAGGTCGCCGTTCGAGCCCGAGCCATTGTCGACCCGCTCTTCGGCGCGGCCGACGCCAACCAGGCCGGTGGCGGTCTGGCCTTCGACGATGTAGCCGGCGGCGTTGCGCATCAGCAGGGCGCCGGCGAAGATCGTGGTGGATGCGGCCACGAGACCCGACAGGACGTCGCCCTGCAGCCGCGGCGTGTTGCGGTCCTTGGTGAGAGCAGCCATCAGAGAGCCCCTTTCCGTTTCTCTTCAGCCGCCTTGGTGGCAGCCATCTTCTCGGGATCGATCCCCAGCATCGCGGCGACATCGGTCTCCTGCGCGCTGAGCGCGGTGGTGCCCTCGGTCTTCGGCGGCTCGATCGTGGTGTTGGTGGCGTCGAGCTTCGGCAGGCCGGCGATCATCTTCTCGCAGCGCTCCGGGTTCTCGACGTGCAGCGCGACGTATTCTTCCCGCGCGGACTTGACGCCGACGCGCCGGTCGCGGATCGCCTGGTCGACGAAGGCCTCGGCGGCGGACGTCTTGCCGCCGTCGCGCAGTTCCTTGACCTCGGCCTGCAGCGCGGTCAGCGCCTCGGCGGTCTCGGTCTTGCTGGCCGTCAGGGTCTTGGCGAGGGTGGTCAGCGCGGCGACGTCCGCGTCTTCCTCCGCTCCCAAGGCCGTGGCCAGGCTGGCCAGCGCGGCATTGCCGCGGCCTTCGCCGCCGTCCTTCTTGGCGTCGAGCGCCTTTTTCAGCGCGGCGGTGACATCCTCTTCGGACGCGTCTTCGCCCAGGCCAAGCAACTTGGCCAGTTTCTGCAGGAACATCTCCTGTGTCTCCTCTGTGGAAAGCGGGGTGAGCTCAGTGAGCGCCGGATCGTTGGTGAGCGCGGCGCGAGCCACGGCGTGAACATCGCCGGTGGTCTTGTCGAACTGGATGACCGGCGAGATGCCCCAGTAGGCGCGATCTGCCAGGAGTTCCTTGCCGCGCCGGGTCCAGTCGACGCGGCCCCAGATGCCATCGGTGCGCTCTTCCATCTCGGTGACGTAGCCGACGGCCGGAGCTTCGAGCCCCTGCTTGGCGGCGGTCTCGGTCGAGTGGTTGAGATCGATGTGGATGCGCTTGCGCGCGGCGAAGCTGGCGGTGATCAGATCTTGCGCATTGCCGTACCTCCAGGGACCACGTCCATCGCGCGCACCGAATTGCCCCTTGGGGACCAGGTGAACCCATTCGGGCACCTCCCCCAGCGAGGGCAGCTCCAGTGCTGAAAGCGAAATATGGGAAAACTTGCTCATGCGGCGATATTTGCCGCTCAGGGGCCTGTGCTTACACTCACAACGCTGTGCGAGGGCGTGGCGCACTGCCCGTGGCGCCACTTTGCGTGGCCTCTCGGCTCAGGTCAAGCGGCGGTGATCCGTGCCAGGTATTCGAGGATTTCAGCGTTCACATTGGCGCGGTCCTCGTCGGACAGGCCAATGAACGGCCGCGCCGGGATGTCTCCCCAGGGGATCGAGCTGCCGTTTGCCGCCGTGCCGAATTGCCCCTTGCTGGCACCGAACTGCTGCACGGCCGAATAGATCAGCGCCGAGCCGATCTCCATGCTGGTTGTCCCTGCCTGGTAGAAGACCTCGGAGGACAGCCGGCCGGTCGGTCCGAAGAGCGGACGGAAGTCGACCCGGGCCTTCTTCTCGCGCTGCTGGTAGCCGTCGATCGTGGCCTGGGATTTCGGGGCCCAGGACGTGCCGTCGGGCGCGATGCCTTCGGCAAACAGGCTTTTTGTGCTGTCGGTCAGCAGCTCGCCAAGGTCCTGCATTAGATCGGTCATGTCGGTCAGCTGCATCCGCAAGCGCTGCAGGCCGGCAGTGAGATTGGCGTCGTCGAGCGAGGTGCTGATCACGCTGATGCCTCTTCGTCTTGCGTCGCTGCTGGCCGGCAGCTTCTGGTGTTGTCTCGTTCCCCGCACAGTTTGAACGGTTCACAAAAGTACGACTAATCGTCGGCAAACCTCTTCGGCCTTGCGTATCAAACGAACCAAAATCATAGCCGCATATCACGTTGTTGACCAGCTAACGCGCCCAAGGCATCCGCCATTGTTAGGTTGATAGAAAATAGGTTGATGCGTTGCAAGAATGCGTGGAGTCGGTCTAGGAGGGTTCGAGTACCGCTGTAGCGCTACCATAACTTTCTTGATCTGGAACATTTACTGAACTCAAGCCTCGACAGGCTCACCCCGCTGGAATATCCCCAACGGTCAAGAGAGCACAAACCCTGAACAAAGAGTACGAGATGGAAGTTTAGATCTCGGCAAAGCGCTACATGCGCGCCTTCTGTAGGCTTTGTTGGAAAGCTAGGGGGTGACTTAGGCACAACTTGTTGAAAAGCTGACAGGCATCGGAATCAGTAAAAACCGGCCAACGTCTGTAACATGGGATCTCAGTGGCGAGTTTATGGTGGCAAGTTGTTAACAAATCGTAGGCGCCGTTTGTTCTTCGCAGCTATATTTATCCTGATCCCATCAGGGATACTGATGGCCGGTTTCCTGTATGCCTTTTCGCTACACAAAGACTACGTGAAGGATCAACAGAACGCCGACACGCCAAACAGCATTCAGTCTGACTTCGAAATCAAGGCGTGCCGAGAAATCCCCAGCATACTCGCGAAAATAACCTGCGTCGGGCGTGCCATAGCCTCCCAAGATGAAAAGAGCACCGCCGAAAAGGATTTAAAGGTTCAGCAGCACATGTCGCTGTGGGCTTTTGGAATGGCTGCTATTGCCTTAGCCACTTTGGCAATCACTGGTGGCGGCGTCGTGTTCGTCTATCTTACGTTGCGGGAGACCGCCGCTGGCGTACTCGTGATGCGCAAAGAGCAGCGTGCTTGGTTGTGGGTGGAAGACGTCCAAGTTCAAGACATACATGCAGGCCCTGAGATTGATGAAAACGGACAAACATGGATTTGGATCTCCGGCACAATCACTGTCCGGAATTCCGGACACTCCGCCGCCAGGGCGAGCCTCATTGCGGGTGATCTGACCGACACCGGCCGGAACCAGAGAATACAAGAAATCAGCCGCGCGGCTTTGCGCAATTGGAAGGCCGGTGAGGGGACGTGGATCGCGCCAAATGCTTCCTACACACAGAAGTTCACCAAAGTTTATAAATTTGATCCGCCACCGCCGGGCGTTCGTGGTGGTGCGGCGGCGGGCATTTGCATTTCTATTGCCTACGCAAACGGTGTCGACTCGGGGGCCTCTGAGACATTTCGAATTGCAAATTTTTCACAATACCAGAATCCGCACACGGAGTTCGGCCCCACAATGGCTCTGGACCTCAACGACGTTATCAACGGTGCTGTCGTGCTTGTCGTCGAGATGTTCGGGCATGGAGAGATGACATAGCGTCTTTATCCCTAGTCGACGCACCCTACACGGTGCATTTGATAGACTAGGCCTAGCGTCTCCTCAAATTTAGACCAAGGGCGCTGGTAGACACGTCGGCCAAGAATGCGCGTGGTGGTGGCTTCTCAATGCCAAATAGCTTTCATCGCCTCGCGCAATATGTCCCGCGCCATGGGCCGTTCCACCTCGGGCAGCCGCGCCACTAGCTCCTCGATCCGTCGTTCCGCTTCAGCCGGAGAGCTCGCCTTCAGCACCGTCTCGAATTCAGCCAGCAGCTCTTCAAACGTCACGGCTCGGCCCGGCGATGCAGCGATGGCCAACGCCGTGCCCAAGGCCTGCGGCAGCTTCGCCCGCTTCTCCGCCACCATCCGGGTCACTTCCTCGGCCACGCTGCGACCCGGCCCATAGGCCCAGCCGCGGTCGATCCCCTCCGGAGCGCCGGTCTTGGCGTCAGGCCTTTGCCAGCCGTCGCCGAGTTCCACCGCCGGATCGCCTCCGCGCCGGCGCGCACCCTCGATCGAGCGCGCGCCGGTGACGTAGCAGCTGCAGCCCCAGCCGTTCGGCGGATAGTGGGTCTGCCAGAACAAATGACCGGCTTCGAGGATCAGCCCGTCCCAGCCCAGGTGCTGTTCGCGCGGCTCCAGCGAGCCGCCATGGCGGTAAATCCAGTAGGCAAAGCCGCCCTCGGTCAACTGGGCATAGCGCCCGGCGGCGTAGGTGGTGCGAGCATTGGTTCGGTACATGACCCGTGTGCGCCAGGCCTGCCCGGCCTCGGTGTCCTCGCCGGTCCAGCCGTGCCAGCCATGTTTCTCGACAGTGGCGCGGAAATCCCGCCGGAACTCTTCGAGGCTGCGCCCCTCGGAGATCGCCTTGTCTACCGCGCCCGCCAGATCGGCCAGAAGATCCGCCTTCGTCGCGCCCGCCACCATGAAGGCGCGGTCGTGCGCCTCCTGCCAGATGTCATCCCAGCGCGCCGTGGGCACCAGGTTGCCCAGGCGCAGCCGGAAGGCCGCCACCTGTTCGGGGAACGGGCGGCGGAAGACGGCGGCCAGCGGGTCAGCCACCGTCTTCCTCCTCCACCATGACGCGGCCCGCCGCAAAGGAGGCGACGAGCGCCTGCGCCACGACCTCGGTCAGCTGGCTGTTGTCGACCTTCGGAAAGCCCGCCAGCACCATCTCGCGGAACTCGGCGAGGTCGGAGGCGGCTTCGAGCATCACCTCGACCTGGCCCAGCATCGCCTCCACCGCCGGCGCCGCCTCGGCCTCCAGCCGGGTGGCGATTTCGGCCGCCGGATCGAGAGGCGCTGTACGGCCCGCTGAGGGGCCTTTGGTCTGGAGTGGGGCCGATGCTCCGGAATTCGGCCCGCGGGTATCAAATGGGTATTTAACGCCGCGCTCAGAGGGTATCCCGTCGCCATTGCCCGCGTCTGGCTGCGACTGCAGCCCTGATTTGGCGGTCGGGCGCAGGATTTCGTCACCGGCCTTGGGCGTGGCCAGCCCGAACTTGTTGCGGACTTCCTGGGCACGCACGGCCAGCCCTCGGTCGATCAGCCCACCGATGGCAGCGGAAAAGGCCTTGAGGTCCTCCGCCTCCGGCCGGGCGATGACGATCTGCGGATAGCGCGCCTGAGGCCCGCGTTCCAGGATCACCCATGGCTGCACCAGGTCGCGGTTAAGCACGGCCGAGAGCGCCTTGCAGTCGGCGCGCTCGATGTCCTCCTGTACCTCGCGGTGTTCCTTGCCGGAGCCCAGCCCGCCGGTCTCGGCGTCCGTGGTCGAGGTCTGGCCCAGCACGGCCTTCGAGACCTGCTTGTCGAGCCAGTCCGAGCGGCGCTCGTAATGATCGGTCGAGCTGCCGAGGTTGCCGGTCTCGACGAACTCGATCTGCATCGACTCGGGGATAATCGCAGCGCAGTCGCCAGCAATGTTGGCCACCGCGCGAAACAGCGTGTCGCGGTCACTTTCGCTGGAGCCAGGGCCGAACTTGCCGACGCGCAGCGGCTGGCCGTAGGTCTGGGTGAAGATCGCCCAGTCCCGCTGGGTGTAGGCCTTGAACATCCAGCCCCAGACCACCGCACGGGCCAGACCGGAACGCAGTGGCAGACCTGATTTCGCGGCCATCTGGTTGTAGATGAACTTGTAGGCCGGAAGCGGTTCTTCCTGCCCTTGCGCGTTCAGCATCATCGGCTTGGACAGCCCGACGCGGTCGAAGCGGAACCAGCGCGGATCGCGATACTCCAGCCGCTCCGGCCGCCACTGCCCGGCCGAGGTGTCCCAGAGGATCTCGGTGAAGCTGAAGCCCTTGCCGATCGCGTCGAGGATGTTGAACAGCTCATCCTGCAGCTCGTCGCGTTGCAGCCAGTCGCGCACCATCGTCGCCAGCTCTTCGTCGAGCGCGCTCTCGCCACCGGGCTTGACGGTGATCTCGATCTGGCTGACCGACCGTTTGCGGGTGCCCAACACGCCGAGGTAATGCAGGTCGCGTTCCTCAATCGTTTCGGCCAGTTCCAGGTAGCGCACCGGGTCGCCCATATCGGCCTCGCGCAGGATCGCCCCCAACCGCAGCGGGTTCAGCCCGTCGGCCGGATAGCCGGACATCGGGCTGCGCACGCCGCCGAACGTCGGCGCGGCGACCTCCTGGCGCAGCTCGGTGCGTTTGATCGGACGGCCCCAGCGGTCGAGAATAATCGGCGAGTTGTTCATTTAACGGCTCCTTGAAAAAGAGCGAAAAGACAGGAGTCTGGTGGACAGGCTGCAATGCGTGGCAAACGTCCGGCGATGGATTTCACGAAAGGTTAACCTTTGACAGACGGCGAGCATCACAGCCCTCCTCGCAGCCGGGCACCAAGCGGCGAACGCCACCAATCGTCACGTGCACCTTCGGCACCCTCAGCCTCTTCCGCCGTCCCGAGGCTGGCGCCAACTTGACCACTCAGGCCGCGATAGCCGTATTCGGTGTAGTCCTGCCGGCTGGCGTAGTAGCCCAGCGCTGCGGCGACGGCGCTGTCGCCGTGACGGGTCAGCCCGTCGGAACCCTTGAAGCGGAAATCGGCCGGCACCCGGATCAGCCCATCGACGT
The DNA here is from genome assembly GCF_034669705.1 of Marinovum sp. Lineage (GTDB taxonomy): Bacteria > Pseudomonadota > Alphaproteobacteria > Rhodobacterales > Rhodobacteraceae > Marinovum. The sequence goes on along the minus strand of NZ_JAXMOR010000001.1, from coordinate 92,554 downwards.
ACTGCAGCGCCTGGTGGTCGCTCAGCACATCTTCATGTGCCGGCAAGAGCACCGTCTTGTCACTGAAGGCCTCGATGTAGGGCGGCATTTCGCGGGCGTACCATTCCCGGCTGAACGACACCTCGACGATGCGGCTGCCATAGCGCTGGGTGGCCTTTTCGGCGAGGTAGGCACCGTTGCCGGTCTTGTCCATCGCGCCCTTGGCGAAGTTGGGGATGCGATCGCAGATGTAGAAGAGGATGTCGCGCTGCTGGTCGAAGGGGATGTTGCGCAGCTCGACGATCAGCTTGCAGCGCCGGACGAGGTCCTGACCCAGCTCGAAGATCACGATATCAGTCACGTCGCCGGAGCGGGCAAAGTCCTCGCCCATGAAGTGCTGGCGATCCTCGTCGAGCGATTTCAGCACAGGGCCAAGATGCGCCTTGCACCATTCGTCCGCCTGGCGCTTGCGCTCGCTGTCCTCGGCATTCTTGAAGTCGTCTCCCCGCGCCCAACGGTGCTGAGGAATGCCCTGCGCCATGCAGGCCTCGATCTGGACACGGGTGAGCGCCGCACCCTCCATGTCGGCCGGGATCGCGTCGAGCTCCTGCCCCATGGCTGCGGTGCGTCCGCCGTAGGAGCCGCGGATCTGCGCCTCCCAGGCGTCCTGGGCCTCTTGGCTCCAGGGCTTGCCCTTGATCAGGCACACGCGCTGATAAAGCCCGTTCTCAACCGCCGTCGAAAACGGGATGTGATGGATGTTGAACGGGTTCTTTCCGGCCTGGGCCTCGCGGATCAGCTCGTTGAAGGGGTTGAGGCGGCCGTTGTGGGTCGAGATCACGCGCACCTTGCCGCCCCAGATCAGCAGGGCGTTCACCGCGTCGATGACCTCGCGCACATCGCTGTGGAATGCGGCCTCGTCGATCACCACCACGCCCTGAAGGCCCCGAATATTTGCGGGGTTGGATGACAGGGCTTCGACGCGGTAGCCCGAGGCGAAGGTGATGCGATAGGCGGTGATCATCTTCGACGAACCGTCGTCGCGCTTGTCCTCGAAGAGGAACTCCTCAACCTGGTGAAGCTCGCCGGCGATGACCTTGGCGAAATGCGCCACGTAGCCGATGAACTCCCGACCCTTGTCCTTGGTGTCGCCGATGTAGAAGACGTTGTCGCCCCCGGCCGAACGGCTGGCCGCGGCGATCAGCGTGTCATCAAGCGCCTCGGCAAAGGTGATCCCGGTCCGACGGCCTTTTTCGGCGATCTTCAGGTCACTGCTGTCCTCCAGCCACTCCTTCTGGTGCAGCATGAGAATACCCTCGGCCAGCGGATCGAGGTCCGCGGGGATCGAGGCGCCGCGTGGCAGCTCGTCGGGCAGCCCGGTCTCGTCGCGGGCAAGGATCGGTTCCGTCGGGGCGATGGTTGCAGGGTCAAGCGCAGTCATCGCTCCAGCCCTTCGCCCTGGGCAATGCGGCGCACCTTGTCAGCTGGCCAGCCCATCAGGCGGCAGAAGCTCTCGAAGGCGTCATTGCCGGTGCGGCCGGCATAGGTCGCTTTTTCTTCTTCTGCACCGGCAAGGAAGAAAGCCACTGCCGCGAGATCGTCGTGGCGATCGTTCTCGCTCATTGTCCCGGCTCCCAGTACCTGCCCCTCAACTGAGCAGCGCAGCCGCGATGTGGAAGGCCGATCTTTTCCGCCAGGGTCGGGCTGGTCTCGTCGCCGTTCCAACCGGCGTCCGGTGTGAGTGATACGGTGCCCATCTGACCACAGCCGCAGGGGCAGAAGAATTGCAGCGTGGTGCCGCCCTGGGCGCGGCGGTCAATATAGATCGAACCGGGAATGCCGGCGTCTCGATGCCTGAGCTGGTCGACGAAGGGAATTGCTCTGATCATGAGAAGACCTCTTCAGCTTCGGCCCATGCGGCACCGTGGCGGGCGCACAGGCTGTCGGTGTCGTCGGTGGGCGTTTGGGGATTGTGGCGGAGCAGGTCGGGGCAGAAGTCACCGGCACCCAGTCGCCACAGGTGGCGCATGTTACCCGCGTTCACCACGTCGCCCTGGACCGGGTAGACCTCGATCGCACGGGCGTCGGGGCCCCAGACCTCGTTCTTGACCGCCTGCAACTGATCCCAGGTGATGGTGCCGTCATGCCTGACGATCAGGTGGCCCAGCGCCTCGTGCTCTTCGGCCTCGATCCCGTCGAGGCCCCGAAAGGTGTAAAGGTTGATGACAGGATCGCTCATGTTCTCAGCCCCAGGAAGTCGCGGCGCATCTTGGCCACCGTCTCTTCGCCCAGCCCGGCCTCTGCCACGGCCTCATCGAAGCGCTCGGTCATCTCCGCCTGCGCCGCGGCGCGCGCCTCGCGGGCGATGCGATCGCGTTCGTCGGACATCAGCTTCTCGCGGATCCCCGAGGAACTCATGACGTCCTTCATCATCTTGCCGAGGAAGTGCAGCTCGCGCGGATCGATTTCCTCGCCGGTCTTCATCATCTGCGCTTTGAGCACCTTGAAGGCGACCGAGGTCATCATCTGGAACAGGACCCGGTGCTGCTCGGCCTCGTCGGAGAGATCGTTCTCGGACATCCATTGCTGCGCCCAGGCCCCGGCTTCCTCCTGCAGCTTGGCGAACTGCTCGTACTCCTGGCCGTAGTTGTGCAGGGCGGACTTGCCGATGCGCAGCTCCAGCCCCTCTTCTTCCAAACGGAAGTTCAGCGCCTCGGCCAGCCCGACGTAATCGCCGAAGCCGCGGGCCTTCAGCTCGTCGTGCAGCCAGCTGCGCAGCTCGCCCGGCAGCAATTCAACTTTCTTGGGGGGCGGCATCGGATCAGGCCTTCGGACGCGGGCGCTGGATCTCGGGATGCTGGGCACGGCCCCGGGCGATTTCAGCGCCGGCGCGGGTCGCCTCGACCACCACGAAGCCCGACTTGTCCTCCAGCGTCAGGAACTCGTTCTCCTTCAGCCAGTAGAGCTCGGTCAGCACCTGGCTGTGCGAACACGGCAACCCGACACCGTCGAGCACGTCGGTCAGGATCGAGGCGTTCGAGGTGTAGTCGGTGCAGCCTTCAAGGTGGCGGAGGATCGCAAGTCGGCGGTGCTTGCGGATGGTTTCGCTGTAGTCGCTCATTTAGCTGTTCCCCTTCTTGAGCAGGTGGTCTTCGTGCCGGGTGACGATGGTCTCCAGCCGTTCCATGACCTTGCTCGTGCCCTCGATCACGGCTTCCATCCGGGCCAGCGACCCGGCCTGGCGTTCCATGTGCAGCTCGATCGCATGGATGTCGTTGCGAGACGGAAGGCCCTGCACCGTCTGCTCAGTCCGGGCCAGGCGGCTGTCGAGCCGATCCATTCGCTCCGATCCCTCGCCGAAACGGCGATTGACGTCGGCGAACCGGGTCTCGACATCCTTCTGACGGGTGGCGACCCAGGTGTAGATCATGCCGGCGACGGGCAGCAGGAGCCCGATTAGCGTTCTGAGGTCGGCGAGGGTAAACTCGATCACGCGCGACCGCCTTTCGCCACCCATTTCGAGGCAACATCCTTGACGGTATGGCCGCCCATGTAGAGGCCGAGATAGAGCGTCGCCAGCTGCAGGATGATGGCCCATTCAACGGGCGGTAAAGCGATCTTTAAGGCGGCATTCAGCGAATGCAGGATCACCGCGTTCCACAGGATCAGGAAGCCCACGAGGTACATGCCGCCCGGCTTCCAGGCGCGGTACCAGAGCGGATCGTTCTGCTCCGAGGATAGCTGGGCCATTTGGAATTCGAGCCCCTGGGCATAGAGCGCCAGCAGTTCCGGCGTCTGGGTCTCGACGTCGATGATCGCGTCCCGCACGCTTTCCGGACTCTCCTGCATGAGAGCATCGAGCTCAGGGCCCGACTGCACCCCGGCGCTGCGGGCAATGCGGGTGATCACCTGTTGGGCCAGTTCGGCATTGCCCTGGCCGATCCGGCTGCCGAGGATGCGTTCGATCATCGGCGCGCCGATCTCGGCCGCAAGGGTCATGAGCAAGGCAGTGTTCATCAGAAGCTCCTCAGGAAACGGGCCGTGGCGGGCAGACGGCCCTGCACCTTGACGGCAATGACATCGCGGTAGCTCCAGGCGGTCCTGGCCAGCCAGAGCGCACAGAGGCCGAAGACGATCCAGGCAGCCCAGTCGCCGCCCGGAACCTGAGCCGTCAGCTCCTCAGGCACCACGGTGGCCCCGCCGCCGGCCACGGCCGCGCCGGAGGTGGCAGTGGTGGATTTGGTAACCGCGTCGAGACGGCGCTGCAGGGTGGACAGCGTGGCGCGCCCCAGCAGGCCATCGATCGTCAGATCATGGTCCTCCTGGAAATCGCGGACAGCGCCCACGAGAATGCCGCGCTCGTCGTCACCGGGATCATAGCCGAGCTTGGCAAAGGCCTGGCGCGCCTGCTCCAGCTCAACCTTCGACAGCGCCATGACGATCCGCGCCATACCACTTGGCTTCGACGGGCTCAGCCCGGCACCATAATCGCCGTAGCGGACCAGCTGATATTCTTCCTCGCGACGACGCACCAGGCCGGGCAGAACCTTCCCGCCGCCCTTTCGCCATGCGCGCAGACCATCGGCAATCTTGTCCCAAGGTGCCTTGGCGCGCCACGATTTGACCCAGCTCGCGCGGCCAATGGCCCCGGTGTTCCAGTGGAAGCTCACGCCGCCGTCGAATTCGTGCTGCAGCGCCTTCGGCATGGCGCGAGCCACAGCCGGCTCGTAGTTCCGGCCAAGCGCCAGAGAGAGCAGACGGCTTGCATCGCCCTTGCTGATCACCATGCCGGCCTTCGGCGCGACCACGCCGGAGGCCTTGGTCAGCCCCGCCCCGATCGTCCAGATGCCAACCGGGTCACGATAGGCCTTGAGCACGACGCCCTCGTGGCGCTCCAGAAAGGCGATGCCCTTTGGGGATGTCCGCATGATGATCTCCGCTGCATGGCCCGCCTTCACGGCGGTCGGCCCTCGCCTCAAAATGGCCTGAGGCGAGCACGGCAAAACACTCGCAAGGCTGTGCTAGGGGCGGGATCAGGTGGGGAGTATCAGAAGAGGTTCAGCTGCCGATCATCGCGCCGGGGGACGCGGTCGGTGCGAATGTCAGCGATGTTGCGGCGCACGGCGACATCGGTTGTCCGCAGTTTGCGGGCAATTTGCAAAACGGGCAAGCCTTTTGCGTAGAGCACCTGGGCCATCCACTTTTTCGGCAAGGGACAGCGCGCCGGCAACTGGTAGGGATGATCGCGCAGGGCGCGCACGGCCTCGGCGCCGATCAGCGCCTCGACCTCGGAGCGTCCGGCCGGGTTCTTGGCCAGGTAGACGGGCGTCCCGCCAAACTCGAGGAAATACTGGATCGCGAGGTCGACGCCCAACACCTCGACGAAGGGCGCGACATGCGCTGGCGGGCGCGGGTAAAGCGGCTGGGGGACATCGGTCATTGCGGCGCTCCGAACTTGTCGGACTCGTTGCCCCAGACTTCGTTCCCGGGCCAAGGCTCGCGGGCAAAGAGTTCGCACTTGTGAGCGCGCGGCAGAAGACGCTCGATCATCTCTCGCATCTCCGGCGGCTTGCGGGAATGCTCGCGGCGGATCGCCTCAATCGTATTCGGAACGAGACCATCCCGAGGCGCTTCGATCACATTACGTTCGGATTTGCAGGCTGTTGACGGTTTGCCAATCCGGCCAATCAGGTAGGGTTCGTTGGCCGATCGCTGCACGTATCCGGTGCCGAAGGTCAGCTTGCCAGTCACCGTCCGCTTGTTCCAGTTGCCCCCGGTGACGTAGGTGAAGCCCCAATCGCCCATGAGCTCCAGAGCCGCGGGGAGATGCGGCCAGGTGCTCCACATGAACAGCAAGCACGTCGGCCCAGCCAGATCCGCGACAGGCAAGCGCTTCAGATCCTCCATCGACATCGTGGCGTAATGCGCCTCCGGCGACTTGGCGTGTCCCTTCTCGGAGCGCATATTGTACGCCCAGGGCGGGTCGGCCAGGATCGCACCGTACTTCATTGGCGTCAGCGTTCCGAATGGCCACCTGGTCAGCATCACTCGATCTCCCGGCGGCGTTTGCAGGACCCGATGTGCTTCGGCGGTTTGCAGGCCGGAAACAGATCGGTGACCGTGCCGCCTGCCAGCACGAAATGCAGCCCGTCCACCCGGACGCCGCCAGCGCCATGCTCCAGACCGGTCTCGACCTTGCGGCCGATGGTGGCGCGGATGGCCTCGATGTCGAGCCCGGTGACGTGTTCCAGGTAGCGAACGACGACGCGGTCAGTGACCGGATGGATGGACTTCTTCATTTCCTGTGCTTCCCGAAATCGAAATCAGCGTCTGCCCGTTCGGCCCAGGCTTTGAGCGCCTGGATCACGTCGTCGATCTGATGCCACTCGCGCAGCATGTCGACGTCGGCCGGCACGGTCTGCCAGACCTTCTCGAAGCGCGCGCGGATGAAAGTGTTCAGCGCCTTACGGCTGGGGTCTCGCAGCGCGTCGGCCTCGCCCAGCTTCTTCCACAGGACATGGATCAGCCGCAGATCATTGCGCGGCGCGCGCTTGTGCCTGGCGCCATGCTTCCTCGGCTCGGGGTTGAAACCCGCTTGCTTCAGCCGCGCCAACACCTTGCGCTTTTCCTCGTCGGTCATGTCCGACAAGCTGGATTTGCCGGTCACCGCAAGCTGCAGATCGTGGCGCGCCTCGGTGTCGAGGCCCAGCTGCTTGCAGCCGACGAAGATCTTGCGTTGCAGGACGCCAGTCATGCCGCGCACGCAAATACGAAGGCCAGCCAGAGCCCGATGCTGACAATCCCGGCCGGGGCGAGCCACCAGCCCGGCGCAGGGTTCCAGGAGCCGTACCATTTCGTCAGCCGCCTCATCTGAAGTCCGCCTCGTCCGGGCAAAAGCGGATGATCCGCTTGCCGATGTAAATCTCGAAAGCCTCATCCCACCAGCCGAAGCCATACTTCCATTCGCTCGTGTCCCAGCGGTCGACGCGAAACAGGCGTTCCGAGGCTTTGAAAAGACGGTCGAAGAGTGTCTTGAACATGGGTCTCAATCCTCCTTCAGGCTGCGTTCAACGACGCGCAGCCACTTCTCCAGCGCGCCGATAAGGCCCAAGCGAGAGGTGGCCACCCGCCAAAGCCCGCGATGGTGCAGTACTCGTCGTTCCGGCTGATCCGGCCGTCCTTGCAGAGCTTGCGGAACGCCGCCTCCAAGCCGTCGAGCCCAATCCAGAAGGCTGCCTCGAAGGCTTTGTAGTCACCGAAGTCGTGATTATCCGGCAAATCGCCGAGCACCTCGCGCAGCCCTGTGACCGCATTGCGAACGCGGCCCGGATCGGCCTGACGAGGTTTGGACATCACCAGGGTCATGTCAGGCCTTCGCCAGGTCGATGGTGATCGCCTGCCACGGGCTCTCCTGCGTCTCGCGGCGATAACAGCGGACGTAGGTCTTGGATCCGACCACGCGCATCGCATCGCGGATCGCCACCATCGCCTGCTTCCAGCGGGTGTCGTCTATCTCCAGCCGCAGCAGCATGAAGATCTCCGCCCGGTTCACCTGGCCCGGTTTGTCGGTATTGAAGGCGCGGGTGACGATGGCGCGCAGGTTGTCATTGGCCTCGGCCGCCCATTCGTTGAGACAGTCGTCGATCAACTCCTTGGCCACTTGCAGCTGCGGCCCGAAATCGATGTGATCCTGCACCGCGATCTGGACCTTCTTGAGCCCGTCGAAGCTGAGGAAGGTCTTGTTGCCCTTCTGCCCGCCGCGTGTCGCTTCGTACTCTTGCGCCAACAGCGCCTCGAAGTCGCCGAGATCGTCGAAGGTGTGCGCCTTGAACCGGGTCACCTGGGCGCTGAGGTCTTCGGCATGGCCGATGATCTTGCACACGGTCTCATGCTCCAGCAGGTCCTGCGGCTTGATGGTGCTGACCGGCTGCCAACGGCCCTTGCCGTCCTGCATGTGCGGGGTGCCATTGATCATCTCGACACCGGGAATTGGCGTCTGCTCTGTCATCTCTGCTCTCCTTCGTTGAGAATGGGTGAGGTCGCGGCCATCGCGACGTCGACCTCGGCCATCGCGGCGTCGATCGCTTGATCGAGGTCCTCGCCGGTCAGAACCACGTTGTCGGGGGTGAGACCGGCAAAGACGCCGCCGGCCTCGATCGCATCGGGATTGCGCATCCTCAGCCAGCGGTACCGCACAGCATCGCGGTCTTCGGCCAAAGCCTCCTCTAGACCCGCCAGGGCGCCGGCTCCCATATCGAGCAGCGTGCCGATCACGGCGACGATCTCGTCGTGGGTCACCATTTCGACGCCGCGCCGGCCGCGGAGGTGCACCTTTTTGATCGCGCTGGCGGTCAGCTCGATGACCTGCATCGGTGTCAGTTCCGGTTCAGCCATGAAGCGCCACCTCGTCGTCGAGAATGGAATCGATCAGCTCGCCCTGTGCCGCGCGCCGGACGATCTGACGCGCCAGCTCGTCGGTGCTGCACATCCGCCGGTTGGCATGCGGCCGCAGTGCCTGAACGGTCGCGGCGTCGATGCAGATCACCTTCCCCAAACGTGGGCCGCGCTGGAAGTTCGGGATGTCCTCTCCGGCACGGCGCGCCTCGCGCAGGTAGTGATAGACCGAGTTGACCGCGAGGCCGGTCCTGACAGCGATCTCGGCCGGCGGGTGTCCCTGTCGGGCCAGGGCGATTGCCTCGTCACGCTTACTGACCATCATCGGCTCCCTTGTGGATCGGGCACCGGTTGCAGGCCCGGAACATGGTGACATTGAGCGAATTGGCGCTGTTGAGCTTGCGCGCCTTCCGGCGCCACTTGCGGCAAATGTCGGTGGGCAACTCGCCCAGTGCCGGACAGTCGGTGACCAGGCGGGCGTAGGCGCCGCGAACGATGTCTTCGACGCGGGTCATGTCACCGGTGTACTTGGCCCCCAACACATTCGAGACCAGCGTCGCCGAGACGCCCAGGCGCTTGGCCACCTGGTTCTGGCTGGCGCCGGCGCAGGCGCTGGCGAGCAGAGCGACCCAGTCGGGCATGTCTGCACCCCAGGCGGCGCGGGCCTTGGCAAGCGGATCCGAGGTCATGTCGTCACCCCGTCCGGCAGATGGGTGATCCGTTCGAGGTTGTCGTCCCAGATCACACTCAGGCGGCGGACGCGGGGTGCACGCGGCCCAGTGTTCTTCACCAGCTGATAGACCGCCAGCTTCTTGCCAGGCTGTTCCTTGCGCAGAACGCGCAGGTAGCCGGAGCGGCAGAGCATCCGGCAGAACTCGGCCGCGGCGCGTTCCGAGATTGTCAGCTCGGGGCTGTTGGCATACATCGCCACGTCGCGCGCATCGAAGGAACCGATCTTGCGGATCACCCGCCACATCCGGTCCTGAGCGGTATCCCTCCCATCCTCGTCGACGGCAATCCGCCCGCGGTTCAGATGCTGGGGGACCTGCATGTGCACATGCTGAGACCGCTCCGACGGCACGCGCTGAAGCTTGCCTTCCTTTTCCCAATCGAGGCACAGCACGCCGATATACTTGACGTCCATACCGACATCGGCACTCAGCTGTTGATAGGTGAACGGGCCAGCCAGGCTCAGCGCCTGCGCCTTGCGCCAGATGTAGTCGAGACGCTCGGGATCCTTGGTGCGCCAGCTCATGCGAGCCTCCGCATCTCGGCCGGGATGCCGTCATGCAGTTCGAACTTGCCCAGGTCGGCCAGAGAGAGCGCGCGGCGCACGCCGCGCACCTGGGCCTCCAGCCGGACGCTGTCGAGGTTGTTGACGATCAGCCGGGCCGAGCCGCGGCTTGCACCCTTGATCGCCGCGACCAGGTCATCGGCAAGCTCGACGTCCGGGCAGCGGATGTTCCTCAGAACCTCGAAGTCTTCGTCGTCCAGCGGTTGCGCCGGAACGCGCGCCAGCATGCGGCTGTTGATCCGCTCCCAGTGCCGCAGCTTCGAGGGCATCGCCTCTTCGCCGATCAGGATCACCGGCACCTGGCTCTTCTCGTAGATGTCGCGGATCAGCTCGATGTACTTCTTGGCCACGATGTGATCGGCCTCGTCGATCATCAGCGGAATGCCTTCGCTCGCCAGCGCCTGCTGGATTTGCTTGGCCATCCGCCAGACGGTCGACTGCGGCTTGATCCCCAACTCGTCGAGGATCGCCTCGCAAAGCGCGGTGGGCGTCCAGCAGCTCTCGCACTGGACAAGGCAGGCTTCGGTCCGCATGGCGCAGTACATCGCCGCCATGCTTTTGCCGAAACCGGCCGGGCCGTAGAAACACCCCATACCGGGGATGCCGCTGCTGCGGCCGTTGAGGCGCTCGACCATAGTCATGAAACTCATGACGTTCCTCAGGGGCGCCAATGTATTGTGGATCTGACTGCTCTCTGTCATTCTGACCTCGTTGCTTTCGTCAACAGGCGCTGGCGGGGGTCCAGCCCGCTGCGCCACCTTCACCCCGATCAATCCTGTCTAGCGTCCCGAGCGGGGGTCTCTTTCTCGCGTTTGAAGACGCGATATTCCGGTGTCTGCCGATAGCCCTCCATCCAGCGGATCAGGTCCCGAGAGACCTCTTCGCCATCGGCCAACCGGGCCTCGATTTCCTCGGCCCTGGCAAACCGCTCCCGCGCGTCGTCGCGCTTGGCGGCAGCTTCGTCCTTCTCGGTCTTGCGCGCCTGGAAGTCGGCGACAAAGGCCGCGCGTTGCGCACTCTCGGTCTCGGACAATGGCGCTGCCTTCGGCGCGCCCTTGACCGGGCGTTGCTGGGGCATCATCCGCACCACCTTGGTTTCCGGCGCAGGGGCCGGCTCCCGGGCTGCGATCCCGTCGAGATAGCCACCCAGTTCCTTGGTGCGCAGAGTACGCGCCGCAGTGGCGGCCTCCTTCTCGGCCTTGATCCACTTCTTGCGCGCTGCGTTATGCTGTCGGGCCTCGTCGAGGTCGAAGAAGCCAGCCGCAACACGGCACTCGGCCTCTCCCAGATATCCCCCGCTGAGCGCGTAGATATGCAGCGGCGCGCGCAGGTCGGCCGGATCGAACCGGGCCACGACGCAGTCGCCGGCGATCTCGTACATCCATTCGGCGTGGTATTCGTTGCCCATGAAGCGGATCAGCCCGTTGCGACTGTCGGCTTTCACCCCCTCGGCCCCCATCAGCCAGAGCCGGCGTTGCTCCGGCGTCGCCTTTCGGATCGGCGCATTGGCATAGGATTCCTCGAATGTCTCGATGATCGAGCGCCCTGCGGTGGTCTGGCCACGCCGGTTCGGACGCGCGTTGTGTTCCTCGATACCGCGCGCCACGACAGCGATGAATTCCTCGAGCGGGATCGCCGTGCTGCCATAGTTTTCCGGCTTGGCGTCTGGACGATTGCCCGTATAGGCACCGGCAAACCGGGGATCCTTTGCGATGTCGTCGGCCATGTCCCTGAAGGCGCGTTCAATCGGCTTTGACTGGCCGCTGTAGGGCGTCGCCCAGTGTATCTCGACACCCAGCGTTGTGAGGATGCCTGGGATATCGTCATCCTTGACCTTGAACCGGTACCGCGTCTTGACGCCGCCGGTCAGGAACTTGTTGGCGAACTCCCGGCCGTTATCCAGCACGCCGTGGCTGGGAATGCCGAACCGCTCGATCATGTCGCCGAGCGCGAGGCTCACGCCCACTTTGTTGGGCGTCCGGTCCAGCCGCCAGCTGAGGATGCGACCGGAATAAATATCCTGAAACGCCACCAGCTGCGGGCGTACGATCTGGCCCCCACCGCTGTTCGAGCCAGGATCGACCGGCCAGCGAACGAAGACGTCGAACCGATGATAGTCGGCATTTACCGCTTCCATCGCATGGAGCGAGACACGGTCCCGGGTCTGGGCGGGATACAGTGCCTTGAGCGCATCCACGCCCTTACGACACAGGGTTTGCGTCAGCTCCGGGACCTCTGCGGAGAGCCTGTTGCGCATGGTCCGTTCCTTGCCGGTCTGCCACCCTTGATCGCGGGCAACCTGCACGGCGCGTCGGTAGCAGCTGGCGAAAGAGGGCGCTTCCGGGCGAAGGTAGTCGCTCTTGAGGAACTCCCAGAACGCATCGTCAACTTCGGCGCGCTGCACCCTGCGCATTGCGGCCTGATAGCGTGGCGCAAGATATGGCAACCGGTCATCAATCCTGACGCCCGCGATGTCGGCCATGTAGTTCCAGATCGTCTTTCCGCTGACGCCTTCGATCTGAGCCACTTCCCGCACGGCCAGATCGCGACCAAGACCGCCGGCGACCAGGGCCTCGACCCGCTGGATCATGGCCAGTCTCTGCCGCGCCTTTGCCTGGTGCTTCTCGGGCAGGCCCTCGAACCATTCCCATGCCTCGCCCCGCGGCATCTGTTGCGGAGCACCATCCTGCTTGACGGTCGCCAGCAAGGCCTGCTGCGCGCGCATCGGCAAAAGGGTCCAATGGTACTCCCAACCGCCGCCCTTTCCTTTCCGGCGGCGCGCCTTGCCTGTCACCGCGCGCCAGTTGAATCGCGCAGCCATCGCGTTGATCCTACGCCCAGTCTGCGGAAGATCGGGCAGAGCCGCCTCTGCCAATTGGTCAGGCGTCCACCATACGCGATCGGGGCTGCGCAGTTCAGGCATTGTCGGCCTCCAGCATTGCGCGCAGCTCATCGCTGATTCGATCCAGGAAACGCGCCCGGGCAGACCTGCGAGCACGGCCCCAAGCCTTCAGCAGCGCTTGGAACTCGGCATCGACCGGATCGACCGGCGCAGGTGCGTCACCGGTTGCGGCGGCGTAGAGCTTGCGGGCTTTCGATGCTGTCTTCGCCTTGCCCGCAGCCAACGCGCGGACCACCTCACGCCGCTCGGCATCCTCGGAGACCTTCGCGATCTCGTACAGATCGTTCATCTTGAGCTGGCGCGACACGACTTGCAGCGCAGCGACATCGTCGCTCTTTAATCCTTCACCGGCAGCAACGATGCGTTGCGCCTGGCGCGCTGTAATCCCGACGACTTCACCGATGTACTGAGCAAACGACATTTCTGTCTGTTGCTGTCCATGCCGAGCCATTGCGCCGGCCACGCCGCGCTTAGTTTCCGGGTACATCTTCTCATAGAACCGCTTGCGCTCGGCCAAGCTGACAGCCATGTCGAGCGGAGTCAGGAAGCCCCCCGAGAGGTTGGCATCGGCCTCCATAAACCGCGCCTGATCTTCTGTACATTTCCAGATATCCGCTTCCAGATCATCCAGACCTAGCGGATCGCAAGACGCCAAACGATGGCGCCCATCAATCAGGAAATACCCTTTGCTGGTCTTGCGAACGTGGATCGCATCGCGAATGCCATGGCCATCGCTGGCAGACTGCACGATCAGCGCCACCTTCTTCGGATCGACATCCCTCAACCGGTCCGGGATCTCGATTTCGCTGACAGCCAGCCGCATGGTGCTGATTTTCTGGGGAGCCGGCATCGCTCACGCCCTCCCGTAGGTCAGATCGAGCAGCTCCGGCACATCGTACAGAGCGCCTTGGATATCGAGCGCATCGAGTTCGGTTATTGCGGCCACGACGTGCTGGCTATAATCGGCCGCCGCTTGCTCGCGGACATCGGCAGCCTCATAGATGTCGGCCATCGCCGGCCAACAGAGCCGCGCCTTACGCAGCTGCTCTTGCAAGTGGTTCCAGCGCTCTACCGGCGAGCGCGGGGTCAGATCGAAATGAGTCACTGCAAAACTCCGGCAAAGAGAAATCCAAGAGTGGCGGTCGCAACGAAGCAAACACCGCCAACAATGCTGCCCGTCCAGGTGTCGTCGGACCGGGCAAACCAGTCGCTGGCTTTTGCCAGGGCTACGCGCATACGTGCACGCAGCCCTGGCTCAGGATCGAGCGTTTCGGCGTGAGTGGCGGCGGCCCGATCCAGCAACTCTTCCCGCAAAAAGACAGGCAGCCTCCCATCGGGCGGACCTGCGCAAAAGTTTCCCTCTGCAAAGGCCTCGCGATCGGCGGCAATGGCCGCTTCGAGGCGAACGTCGCGGCAATGCTCGGCTGTCATCCCGAGGAACATGTCGAGCTGGTGGAAGTCCTCTGGGTCTGCAACCCGTTCAACCATCCACCACGCCACAGCCAGGATCTGGGTGTTGGTCAAACCCTCGGTGGCAGTCTCGACCACGGCCTGAAGGTCAGCGCGACTTGTCATCACGATGCCTTTCTCGCTTTCACCCTCAGAGCCGGGCGTTCGATGCCCTGAGGCCACTCAAGATCGGCAGGCCAGTTGTCCGAGAACCACTGCAGCGCTTCAGTATAGGTCTTCAGCGTGCAGCCCAGATTTGCGCGGGCGCGCTGAAACAGCCGCGCGTGGCTTCCAGTGACTTTGTTGGAAACGGTGGCCTCGCTGCGATTCACAGCGGATCGGTAGGTATCGACAAGCGTAACGAGGTTCGAAATTTGCATCAGCCCTGCTCATGGTTTTTTCCATCGTTAACACAATGGTTATTTCCACTGCATGCTTGACGCAAGAGGAAACTTGCCTGAACCTGCGTTTCAGTGCATTCCTCCACCATGAAGGCGGACAAAGTGATTGACCTGATAGAAGCGCGTCGGGCGGAACTCGGATTGTCGATGGCTGATGTCGCCGAAATGGCGTTGGGCTCTCGAAAGCGAACGCCTATTCAAGATATGAAGACCGGCAGCTCACCCAGCATCAAGACGATGGAAGCGCTCTGTAACGCGCTTGGTCTTGAGTTTTATGTTGGTCCACCAAGGCTTGCCGCAGAAGACCAGGTCGGCGCCGTACAGCCGTTTCTGAGGATCTCGATCGAAGGCAGCACAGAGGCGCTAGAGCGTGGGTATGCGGCTATTCCCTATCACAAATCCGAAGTCCAGAATATGGAGCTGCCGCCGGTCGCCCTCGGGCGCGCTTGGCTGGAGAGCAAAGGCCTCGACGCCAAATCGCTCACCGCGGTTATGGCCGTCGATGACCGCATGAACCCCGTCATCTCGAAAAATTCGATAGTACTACTGGAACGTGAAGTACCGAAGGATTTCGATACGCCCGTTCTATGCGCGCTCAGAGAGAGTAGCAGGCTACTTATCGGCTATTTGTCCAAATCTGGCAGCAGCTTCGTAATGACCTTCGAAGAAAGAGCTACTCCGCCGGTTGTGCTTCCATATAGTAACCATGTTCACATGCAGGTCATTGGTCCGGTGCGGGCAGTTCTGTCTGTCCGGTAGCATCACGCCCCAGTTCGCGGAACATACATGGAAGGCGCACGTCTCGGCTACAAGAAGATCCGCACTGCGTTCACGAACCGCGTTCAGTCGATAGACACCGAAAAAGTCATTTCGATCGAAGTCGTCCGCGCGTCGTAGGCTTAGATTTGACGTCACGGGTGAGGTCTCCGCCGAGCCCATCGCGTATGTTCTAAGTTCACCGATAGCGGCCTCCAGAACAGGTGGCTTAGTGGCAAACAGCAACGCAACCGAGATTGTCTTGCAGTGTGGAATGGACCGGAAATCCTAGTAGCCACACGCCCTTTCTTGATGTAGCGTTGTTGAAGTTGCGCGCATCAGAACGCTACGGTCATTCGGCTATACACCAGAAGTCATGCTCAATCTCTTAAGAAACCCCAAAGATCCCGGTGAGAATATTTTCAATGAACGGGGTATCCCTGTTCCAGCTTCTCGGGTCGAAAGGTTTCTTCAAGATGGCCCTATTAGAGCGATACTTATCTTAGAATCGGGCGAAAGCTTTGTTGGTGCACTTGACAATATTTCCTATTCTGGCGTTGCCGACTTCCAAGATGGCTCGGGAGAGAGTGCTTGGATGATAGATTTATTCTATCTAAGTGGTTCGTCATTGGACGCTGACTCGTTGGAGTTTTCTCAGTTTGAAAGCCATCAAGCTGAAGCGCTAATTGTATTTAACCGCTACCTTAATATAGAAGACGTCCCAGAAGATGTTCTTTTGATTTTCAATGAGAATGGGACGAAGATGGGAATCGCGGTTAATCTCGTCGAGATAATGAGGCGACGCCTGGAGGCAGCAGAATCCGTACTTTCTTTAATCGATATACAGGTGTTTCTGCGGAAATCTGTAACGTTAAAACAAATCTGAGATGAGCATCTACTCTGACATCAAAGTAATACTTAACGCTGTGGGCATAGCAGAACAGCTTTCCGACGAAGTAGGGGCCCTCACGGAACGAGTACGGCAATTAGAACTAGAGTTAGCTGAACTCAAGGGCCGCCATGAATCGATTGTGCTTTTGTCAGAAAAGGCGGCTCGCAGAGCGACGCTTGATGCCATAAAGGAAAACAGAGAAAACCGACGCGACGACAAGTCGATTAGCCCTGAATAGGGCCGCAACCTAATAGCTCCCACGAGTGACCGCTTTGTCCGCATAGCTGAAAAACACGGTTTGCGGACACCCCCTAAAAATCGCGTCCAAGTTCAACGCCGGCATCGCGCAGGAAAATCCGAATTAACCACATGTTTTATCGTCGAAATTTCCGTTCTCGGACGTCTGCAGCCTTCTAGGACGCCAGAGTCCAGAAAAATCGGTCTGAGAGACCTGTTGAAACCGCCTTGAACAGCACTTCAGGGGCGGTTTCTTTGTTTATTGAACAGCACTTAGACGCCACACACGGTCCGCCCTGATTAACGATCACATCCGGGCTTCCAGTCGCTCGGAACTGCGATTTCCAGTACTCCTGAAAGTATTACGCCTCGACCGTGCCTACAGCACACCCTCGCCGCAACGCCCTGATTTTAAAGGCTATCCGGCTTAGTCCGGCGTCATCTTGGGTCTTCCGGTTTCCCTGAAAGAATCTGTTTCAACTAACACTCGTCAGCCTCGACGATCCCGGAGAAACTCCCGGCAGAGCTTCCAACGATGATCGAGAACATGAGCATTCGCCAACGCCAGATGGTGTATTTGTTGAGCCCGAGCCGGCCTGCAAGCTTAAGCACCGATTGCGGAGCCGGTTCTGCCGGAGTAGGTCTTCCGGCAGCCGCCGCATCGGTAGCGCTGGACTTGGGTCCGTGTGCGCCCCACTTCTGTCGCGTGCCGTCGCCGCAGTGCGGGCAGGTGCCTGCCTGGTTCGTCCGGGCCTCTATCTCCGAGATCGCCTCCGTCCTGCGCCGAAGATCGCGGATCTTGGATTGGGCGTATTCTATCTGGGCCGGATTGAGCCCATCGAGCGCGTCGAGAAGACGGCGAGCATCGTGGTGAAGCAAGGGCGTCCTCCGCCAAAAAACGGAGGTATATAGGCGCTTCCTTCACCTGGCGAAGTCGACCAACACGGTTTGCGGACCCCCCCAAATCTTTGGATGGCCGTTTCATCCAAGGCCGATCCCTCTGTCAGAACCGCCGCCGCGGCAATGTCTGCTCCGTGCTTCGGATGCGGCACGGCGAAACAGACAGCCTGGGCAATCTCGGGATGGGACAGCAGCGCCGCGTCTACCTCGAGCGGGCTAATCTTCTCGCCGCCGCGATTGATGATCTCTTTCAAGCGCCCGGTGAGACGCAGATAACCCTCGGTGTCGAACGCCCCCTGATCGCCGGTGCGGACCACCGTTTGCCATCCGCTTCGAAGAAGTTCTCGGCATTGGCGTTGGGATTTCCCTCGTAGCCCGGCGTGACGTAAGGGCCGCTGATGACGATCTCGCCGGTTGCACCACCGTTGATCAGCAGGTTCTTGGCCGAGTCGGCGATCATCTCCGGCCCGTGAGGCAGAACGATGGCGACCCGGTCACCGCGCCCTATGCCTTGCTAATGCGCACGAGAGACATCGGCGCGCGCGCGCGCAGGCCGCCATAACTCAATCACGCCCGCTTCGGCGCACCGATGGCAGGAGCCTTGGCGTCATGCGCCGCGATCAGGGAGCGATTGAGTTGCCCATGGCAGCCTCCTGGGCATTGCGGACCGCCCGCCGGGGCGGCCCCTGTCTGGTCACCGCGGTCAGACGACCGGGACGTTCAGGCTGCCGAGGCCCTCGATGGTCAGCTCCATGACGTCGCCCTTCTGCACCGGCCCGACACCGGCGGGGGTGCCCGACAGAATCACATCGCCCGGTGCCAGCTCGAAATACTCGGAGAGGTACGAGATCATCTCCGGCACCTTCCAGATCATCTGGTTCAGGTCGCCTTCTTGCTTGGTCTCGCCGTTCACCGTCAGCTCGAGCCGCCCCTCGGAAGGATGGCCGACCTGGTCCACCGGCAGGATCGGTCCGATGGGAGCCGAGCGCTCGAAGGCCTTGCCGACCTCCCATGGGCGGCCCTTCTTCTTGGCTGCGCCCTGCAGGTCGCGTCGCGTCATGTCGAGCGACAGCGCGTAGCCGAACACATGGTCCAGCGCCTGATCCAGCGAAATGTTGACACCGCCCTGTTTGAGCACGACGGCCATCTCGGCCTCGTAATGCACGTCGTCGGATTTTGTCGGATAGGGAAATTCGCCCGACGGATCGAGATTGTCGGGGTTTTTCTGAAAGAAGAACGGCGGGTCGCGGTCCGGATCATCGCCCATCTCGATCGCGTGCGCCGCGTAGTTGCGCCCAATGCAGTAGACCCTGCGGACCGGGAACAGGGCATCGCTTCCAGCGACTGGTAGCCCCACGGGCTGCGGCGGTTCGATGATGTAGTCGGGCATGGTTCCTCCAGGTTTTTGATTCGCTCTCAAAAGTCATAGGCCCAGATCAATTTCGGATCAATCGGGAGTGGCGCGCATAATATCGATTTTTATTCCTTGCAATATAGCATTGATCGGCCATAATCGACGGAATACTCCCTAATTGGTAGATCAATTAGAGGATGAAAACGGAAATGGATCAACCAATGCACATCAGCCGACAGGCCAGCGTGGAAAGTCTGAGAGCCTTCATTGACGCCGGCGGTTACGCGCCCGGTGACAGGCTTCCGGCCGAACGCGACCTGATCAGCGCATTGGGAATGTCGCGAACCACGCTGCGCAAGGCCCTCGACTCGCTTGAGCGTGAGGGTCTGATCTGGCGGCATGTCGGCAAAGGCACGTTCCTGTCCGAGCCGAAGGCCGCCGAGCCCGGTTTGCCGGACATCGGTCACCACCTGACCCCGGTCAAGGTGATGCGCGCCCGCCTGAGCATCGAGCCGGCGATCGCCCGTGAGGCGGCGGTCAATGCCTCGGGCCAGGCCGTCGCGCAGATCATGCGGGCCGTCGAATTCTGCGAGCAGGCGGAGACCTGGGCCGAGTACGAGACGCATGACGACGCCTTTCATCATGCTGTCGCCGTGGCCTCGGACAATCTGTTGCTGGTGACGCTGTATGACCAGATGAACAAGGTTCAGCGCAATGTTGCGTGGCGCAGGGTGGTGCGTGACAGCATCCGCCCGCCGCGCAGTCACACCAGCTTCGAGGAGCACAGGAATATCGCCGCCGCCGTCGAGGCGCGCGATCCGATGGCGGCGCATGACGCGATGCGGCGGCACATCGGATCGGTGTCGGCGCGCCTGTTCGGGGAGATCTGAGAGCAGGCCGGGGGCCGGAAGACGGAAAAATCCGCGCCAGCCTGCCGGTTAGGACCAGAAGCAAAATCCAAGGGAGGAACTGATGAAACATCTATTTCGCAAGACCACGGCGTTCATCGCCGGGGCGGTGATGGCCGGCAGCCTGATGCTGCCCGCCATGGCCCAGGCCGAGACGATCAAGATCGCCTTGGCCGAGACGCCATCAGATGAGTTGGCGGCCTTCTTCGTGGCACTCGACCGCGCCAAGGCCGAGGGTCTGGACTATGAATGGACCGCCTTTTCCGACGAAGAGCTGGCCATCCAGGCAGTACTCAGCGGACAGATGGATATCGGCTTCGGCACGCCCTACGCAGCGATGCAGCGGTCGAAAGCGCCGATCCGGATCATCTTTCAGCTCTCCAAGCTGAAATTCTTCCCAGTGACCACCAAGAAATACGAAACACTCGAGGATCTCGACGGTGAGCCGATCCTGCTGCATTCGCGCGGCGGCGGCACGGATTCGATCGCCAATGTGATTGAGGAACGGATCGGCATGAAGTTTGGCGCCCGGTCCTACGTACCGGGCTCGTCCAACCGGGTTGCCGCGCTGCTGGGCGGTCAGGCGGATGCCACGATCATCGACCTGTCGAACACCAACAAGCTGATGCGCAGCCCCGAGGCCGACCGGTTCAACGTGCTCGAGATGTTCGAAGTGGAAGCCTCAGACGAAGCGCTGTTCGCCAATCTCGACTGGATCAAGAACAACGAGGAAGACGTGGAGATCTTCGTCAACGCGCTGCTCAGCGTCTATCGCGACATGCACGAGGACCCGACGATCATCCGCCGCGAGACCAACCCGGACGGCCCGATCGGCCAGTTGCCGAAAGAGATCCTCGACGAGCTTGACGGCTTCTACGGCGATGCGGTCAAGGCTGGGCTCTATTCCAAGGACGGTGGCGGCAAGGTAGCGGCCAACGCCGATCTCGAGTGGTACTCGGCAGCCGGCCAGTTGGAAGGCGCTCCGTCAGAGTTGAACATCGAGGACTTCTGGTACCTCGCACCGCTCGACAAGGCGATGCAGTAAAGCACGCGGGTGACCGGACTGGCACTTTGGTCCGGTCACCACTTCCTCTTCCATGACACGGGACCGCACCCCATGGCGAACCGCTCGCTTTACTTGAAATTCCTGTCTGCCTTCATCATCTTCGGGGCTTGGGAAATCGCTGGCAGGATACCCGTCAGCTACGCTTTTCCGACGTTTATTGAATCCATGGCCGCGCTTGTCGAGATGGCCTTCGACGGACGGCTGTGGAACGCCTACGCAGAAACCCTGAGGCCGCTGATCTTCGGCGTGGCGATCTCCACGGTTCTGGGCATCGGACTCGGGCTTTGGATCGGCCTCAGCAAGTTCTTCGACTGGCTGGTGTCGCCGATCTTCATCGTCATGCAGTCGGCGCCGCTGGCCGCACTGATCCCGCTTCTGGTCATGGCCTATGGCATCGGACTGACGTCCAAGGTGTTCGTGGTCTGCATCATGGCGATGCCGGTGATCGTTCTGAACACTGCAGGCGCGGTCCGCCATACTCCGGAATCGATGAAGGAGATGTGCAAATCCTTCCTCGGCTCGCGCACCGACATGCTGATCAAGATCATCATTCCCGCCGCGTCGCCGCTGATCTTCTCGGGGCTGCGCCTCGGCGTCTCGGCCGGGTTTATCGGCGCCATCCTGGCCGAGCTGAAGATCACTCCGACCGGCGTCGGCGACATCATCACCTTCAGCCGGTCGATTGCCGATTATCCCAGCATGTATGCCGCGATCTTTTCGATCATCGTGCTGGCCGTCCTGTTCCTGAACCTTCTGGAGCGCACCGAAAAATCTCTCTTCAAAGGACACGACCGTGGATATGTCACTGACTAAGGAAGCCACTGCCAAGGCAGAACCCGCCCTGAGCGAGATCGCCGTCTCGGTTCGCAACATCTCGAAGAACTACGGCGCGGTGGAGGCGCTGAAGAACCTGTCGCTGGAGTTTCCGCGCGGCCAACTCACCTCGCTGCTCGGCCCCTCCGGCTGCGGCAAGACCACCCTCCTGAAGATCATCGCCGGGCTGCTCGAACCGACCTCGGGTGAGGTCGAGGTCAATGGCAAGCCGGTCACCGGGCCGGGCCCCAACCGGGCCTTCGTCTTTCAGGACTTCGCCCTGCTGCCCTGGGCTTCGGTCATGCGCAATGTGGCCTTCGGGCTGGAACTGCGCGGCGTCAACAAGTCCAAGCGCGAGGACATCGCCGCGCGATACATCAAGGAAGTCGGGCTTGCCGGCTTCGAGAGCAGCTACCCGCATGAGCTTTCCGGCGGGATGCGCCAGAGGGTCGGCCTCGCGCGTGCCTTGTCCGTCGATGCCAAGGTCCTGCTGATGGATGAGCCGTTCTCGGCGGTCGACGAGCAGACACGGCGCAAGTTCCAGGAGGATCTGCTGGGCCTCGTTCAGAACGAGAACAAGACCTTCATCTTCGTCACCCATTCGATCGAAGAAGCGGTCTATGTTTCCGACCAGATCGCTATCCTGCTGCCCCGCCCCTCTCGCGTGTCCGAGATCATCCGGCCCTCGGGCTTTCGCCACAAGGACATCGACAAGATCCGCCGCGACCCGGAGTATCTGGATATCGTCGACAATATCTGGGCCTCGCTGCGCAGCTACGTGGAGTGAGGACATGAAGATTTATGGCTACAACCTGCCGGGCATGTCCTCGCTGATCATCTGGGGCCTGCTGTGGGAACTCATCGGGCAACTGGACGTGACATTCTTCGTCCCGCCGCTGTCCGAAGTTCTGGCCACGCTGTTCGAGATCATCGGCACGCCAGCCTTCCTCAAGGCGCTCGGAGAAACCGCCTATGCGTTCTCGCTGGGGGTGTTCTTTGCCGTCTTCATCGGCATTCCGGTCGGCATCCTGATGGGGCGCTCGCGCCTTCTGGACGAACTGCTACTGCCGTGGGTCAACGTTTTTCTCAGCGCGCCGCTGACGGCACTGGTGCCGGTTCTGATGGTGCTGTTCGGCTTTGGCATGAAGTCGATCATCATCACCACGACCCTGTTCGCGATCTGGATCATCATCCTGAACTCGCGGGCGGGTGTGAAGCAGATCAACCGCTCGCTGGTCGAAATGGCAAGGTCCTTCGGCGCGTCGCCGACGGACGCCTTTTTCAAGGTCTACTTCTGGGCCGCGCTGCCCGAGATCCTCGGCGGCGTCCGCATCGGCATCATCCGGGCGGTCAAAGGGGTGATCATCGGGCAGCTTTTGATCTCGATTGTCGGCTTCGGCGCGCTGTTCGAGCTTTATTCCTCGAACTTCCTGATGGCGCATTTCTGGGCGGTGCTGATTGTGCTCTTTGCTCTCGCGTTCACCATTTCGGAGTTCCTTGCCTACCTTGAACGGCGGGTCGCCTACTACGCCGCGAAACGCTGACATTCAGGGCTGCCGCACAGCGTTGCCCGGCCTGCGGAGGCAGGCTGGGCGTCCTTGCCACGATGCGAATGCTTCCGCGAGCCCGCCCACGACAGGCTTCGGGTTCTCGAGAGAAGTCAGATCAAGAGCCCCCTTGCGGCAGTGCAGTGAAGGACACTCCTTCAAGCTCGCATATATGTCGGCTTAGGTGATGGTGGCACGCCGGCATCGCCCCTGTAGCGGATTCACACGTTCCGCCCTTGGTGCGGCCGATGTTCGGGGTTCTGGCGGGTGCGCTTATCTTGTCAGGGCCGGTACGCACAACGGGCGTGAGGACCCCCTCACGTCCTATGTTCAGACGTGTCTGACGTCGGCCGCCCGGTTACGTCCAGCCATGGCATCACATCAATTCCCGATGAAGCGCGCGGCGGTGCAGGATTGGCGGCCCTACCGTGTCACATGCGCAGGGAAAATACGGCCGTCCCTCTCCACCTCGTCCTTGGTCGCGTATCCGATCAGCACGCCGGGCGGGGCGCCCCGGTCGGTCGCCTTCTCGATGGCGTCGCAGTCGCGTGTGAGACGCGTGTGATGTCGTCGGCTCCAGTCGAAATGCATCGCTTGCATGCGGGCAATCTGATCGGAGTACTGCGGGTCGGCGCCAAGCTCGTTCAACTCGTTCGGATCTGCCTCCAGATCGTAGAGCAGCGGGCGCATCTTCTCGACATGGACGTATTTCCAACGCCCGTCAAAGATCATGACCATTCGCGCGTCGGCCTGGTCGATATCGTTGGCACGGCGGGGCGGCCGGGTGGCATAATCGTATTCCGAGACGCAGAAACCCCGCCAATCCGGTGTCTCGCCGTGCAGGATCGGGCAGAGCGAGCGCCCTTCGAGGATGTGCGGCTTGGCAGCGCCTCCGAAGAACTCGACGAAGGTCGGTGCCAGGTCGATCGCCTCGACAAGCGCGTCGCTGGCCGTGCCACGCGTCGCGTCCGCGGCCGGCCGGGGGTCGTAGACCAGAAGCGGCACCCGGGCGGAGCAGTCGTAGAAGAGGTCTTTCTCGCCCATCCAGTGGTCGCCCATGTTGTCGCCGTGATCCGAGCAGAAGACGATCATCGTGTCGTCCATCCGGCCGCTTTCGCGCAGAAAGTCAAAAAGCCGGCCCAACTGGTCGTCCAGCTCCTTGATCAGTCCCATGTAGACGGGGGCGACCTTGTCGCGGATCTCGTCGCGGGAGAAATGCCTGCAGACCCGCATCTTCAACCAGTCCCGCAGCAGCGGATGGTCGGTGGATTTTTCCGACGGGCTGCGGTTGACCGGTGGCAGATCGTCGGCACCGTACATGTCGTTGTAGGGTGCCGGCGCCATGTACGGCCAATGCGGTTTGATATAGCTCAGGTGGCAGAGCCAGGGTTGGTCGCCCTGGGCCTTGATGTAGTCGATACCGCGGGTGGTCAGCCAGGCGGTTTCGGAGTGCTCTTTCGGCACCCGTGCGGGATAGGCCGCGTTTTCCAGCACCCAGCCCGAAACCAGCTCGCCGTCGGGCGTGATCCCGGTATTCGCCCATTCTTCCCAGAGGTTATCGCCCTCCATGCCGTGGCTTCGCAGGTAGGCTTCGTAGTCCTCGCCCCTGCGCCCGGGATGGGCCGTCGGATTTTCGCCGTCGTCGCGCAGGACCACCTCGAATCCGCATTCCCGCACCAAGGTGCCGATCCGGCTGTCGGGGTCGATGCCCAGGCGTTTCATGCCGGCGAGGTCCGCCGCCATGTGGGTCTTGCCGACCAGCGAATACTTGACGCCCACGTCGCGCAGGTGCTCGCCCAGTGTCGGCTCGCCTACCCGCAACGGCGTGCCATTCAGGGTGGATCCGTGACTGCGGACGTAACGACCGGTGTAATAGCTCATCCGGCTGGGTCCGCAGATCGGCGATTGCACATAGGCCTTGTTGAACCGCATGCCCTGCGCGGCCAGCCAGTCAAGGTTCGGCGTGTCGATATGCACAGCCCCGTAACAGCTCAGGTAGTCCCAGCGGAGTTGATCCACCATGATCCACAATACGTTCATTCTTTGTCAGCCCTTGGCGATTGGAATGCAGCGGCAGGACCGCAGCGGGTCCACCGACTATGGACATGCGGAGGTATGATGTAAAATTCGGTTTTTACCGGAGGCCAAATCATTTCTCTATGACTGGAAGCGGAGCGTCCACATAGGCTGGAACCCGAACGGGTGACCTTTTCGTGTCACCGCGGCACCGTGGCCTGTGCGACCGCCTTCGTCAGGTAGGCATTCAGCCGTTCTATGAAATCCACCACATCCGGACGGTCCCGGCTGGCGAGTTTGGTCCAAAGGCCGATATTGCGCGACGGAAGTTCCACGTTCAGGCCGACAGGCGCCACGCGGAACCGCTCCTGGAAGGCCCCGGCCAGCCGAAAGGGCAGCATGCTGCAGGAGTTCGTCTTCTCCAGCAGTCGGAACGTCATGGTGACGTCGCCCGATATCTCGATCGACGGCGTGACGGTTGTCAGGCCCAACCAATCCAGGGTTTCACGGGTCATGTCGAACAGCCCTGAAATCGCGCCAACCGAGATCCAGTGATATTCTGAGAGGTCCTGTGGCGAGACGTTGGTCTTCCACGCCAACGGGTCGTCTGCGCCGACGAAGATCGACAGACGCTCGCGGAGAATCTTCTCGCGAAACAGACCGTCATCCTGGCGGTCCAGCTCATAGGGGATAATGGCGACATCCAGTTCGTCATCCTTCAACCGCTTGACCAGTCGCGCGGCGACTTCGCAATGCAGTTTCAGGCTGTAGAATGGCGGGGCCTTGACGGTTTCGACAAAGAAATCACCCATGACGGTCGCGGCGAGCATGGGGCCCACGCCGACCCGCAGTTCGCCGACAAGACCATTGCGCCATTCCTGCACCGCGACCTGTGCCTGCTCCGTGCTGCGCAGGATCGCACGGCCTTCGGTGGCCAGTCGCTCACCGATTTCCGTAGCCGTGACCCCGTAGCGCCCCCGACGCAAGACCGCGCCTCCGGCCCGATCCTCGATGATCTTGACGGTGCGCGACAAGGTGGGCTGCGTGACGTTCAGCTTTCGCGCCGCCTTGGTGACCGAGCCAAGTTCAACGATGATTGCCAGTTGCATGAGGTGCTTTGGGTCCATCAGGTATAGACGTTCTCTATGGAAGGGGATTTTCTTTAGATTTTACATTATACCTGCCGCCGTTCAACATCCGTTTCAACGCAAGCGGTGTCGCGGATGTTGACCTGAACATTCCGAAACACATCGCCGAAGAAAACGACGGGACGGCAGGCCGTCCCGCCATGACATTTCAACCGTCAAGCGGAAGTCGGACACATGCTCAAACTATACCACTACTGGAGTTCAACCTGTTCACGTCGAGTGCGAATGACCCTTGCGGAAAAGCAGGTCGACTGGGTCAGCCACCACGTGGATATCCATCGCAAGAAAGAGCAGCTCGAGGATTGGTACAAGGAGATCAATCCGAACAGCTACGTTCCCGCGCTGGACCATGACGGGCGGGTCCTGATCGAATCCCTGATCATCATGCAATACCTCGACGAGGTCTTTGACACCGGGACAAGGCTGATCCCCGAGGATGCCTATGCGCGCGGGATGATGCGGGTCTGGATGGACCGTTTCGAATATGCCGTGCACAAGGCGATCAACGCGCTGTCGCACAGCCGGTCACACAGCGACAAGTTCGTCGGTCTCTCGCATGACGAGCTGAAGGCCCTGTGGATGAAGGTCGGCAACCCGGAAAAGCGCCGCATTCTCCTGCATCGGCTCGAGCATGGCGTTTCGGAAGCCGAAGAAGCCAGTGCGATCGAACGGATCGAAACCGTTCTCGACATGATGGAGGTGCAACTCGCGAAAACGCCATGGCTGTGCGG
This sequence comes from Marinovum sp., assembly GCF_034669705.1. GTDB lineage: Bacteria > Pseudomonadota > Alphaproteobacteria > Rhodobacterales > Rhodobacteraceae > Marinovum. The sequence continues at coordinate 65,767 of NZ_JAXMOR010000001.1, read as the reverse complement.
AGATCGGCTGACTCTGGCCGACATCGCGATGGCGCCTTACCCCGAGCGATTCCAGGCCAACAAGCTCGACATGCTGACAGATTTTTCGAAGCGTCCACACTACGGCGCTTGGGTCGCCAAGGTCCAGTCGCTTCCGTCCTATGCCGAGGCTTACGCTTTCCCGAACCCGGACGCGAACGCAGCCTGAAGGCCGCGCCGGCATCAGACCAAGCCTGAGCCGGACCGGGCACGGCGCGCCCGAGGGAGGGACCGGACGCGCCACCGATCAAGAATGAAGAGGCCGGCGCAATCGCCGCGCCTATTGGAGGAGAACCAAAATCATGAAACTGAAGCATCTCATGGCATCCCTGACCCTTGTCGCCGCGAGCAGCGCGGCACAGGCCGAGACGCGGCTGCTGGTCAACTGCTTTTTCGGGTCCGGTCATCAGGTCTGTACCAACGTGGTACCCGCCTGGATCGAGGACGTCGAGCGCGTCACGGAGGGCCGGGTCACGGCGCGTATCCTGCCAAAATCGGTGGCGCCGCCGCCGGAACAGCTGACCGCGGTCGAAAAAGGGCTGGCGGACGTGGCCATCCAGTTCAATGGCCTGATCCAGAACCGGTTTCCTGGCCCGGCGGTCGCGATGCAGCCTTTCGTCGGCAACTATGATGCCGCGAAGATGAGCGTTGCGCTCTGGGAGACAAACCGCGCGTTCTTTCCTGACGAATTCGACACCGTGCACTTGCTGTCGCAGTTCGTGATCTCGCCCGGCCGCCTCTACAGCCAGACCGACACACCGATCAACTCGATCGAGGAACTGGTGTCCCGCAAGATCTGGGTCCTGCCGGGTCCGCTTGCAGAGATCGCCAAGAGCCTGAGAGCAGGTGTCGTCTCCACCCCGGCGGTGCAGTCCAACGAAATCATCTCGCGCGGCGTGGTTGACGGATTCCTCGGCGTCGACGCGGATGCGCTTCGGTCATTTCAGCTTATGGCCTATGCGACATCTGAAACAAAGTTCGCCGCGCCGATCTATACCACGACCTTTTCGATGTTCGTGAACGAGGACACATGGGCGACGATCTCGCCCGAGGATCAGGCGGCGATCATGGAAGTGAGCGGTGCAAACCTGGCTGCCGCATTCGGCACCGCATGGGATGCTTCGAGCGCCGAGGCCGAGGCGGAATACGGCAATGAGGGTATTGAGGTGGTCGATGCAGACCCGGCTTTCGAAGCCGCGCTGATCGAGGCCTCAGCCTTCGTCACCGAAAAATGGCTCAAAGACGCCAGCGCCGCCGGTATCGACGCTCAGGCGGCGCTCGATTTCTACAAGGCGCAATCGGCCGAGTAAGGGCGGAACACAAAGCGCGCACCGCCATCTTGGAGGTGTCGCGCTTTGACGCCGCTCTGTCTGACGGATGAACTGATGCGGCGGATGCCCCCAACAGCGGCATCTCTTATGCCATGATGGTCCCAGAGGAACCAAGTGGTGGGCACACCAATGATGACTTCGATCAACATGCTGGCGATCGATTTGGCGAAGGGCAGCTTTCAGGTCTGCGCGGTCACAGCGGATGGGACGGTTATATACAATCGGGTATTGTCTCGGGCTCGTCTGACAGCGCTTCTGGCCGAGCACTCGGCTTGCATCGCGGCGATGAAAGCCTGTGCCACATCACATCACTGGGGCCGCGTGGCGCAGAAGCACGGCCACGAGGTCTGGCTCATCCCGGCAGCCTACGTAAAACCGTTCGTGAAGCGTCAGAAGAACGACCGCGCGGATTCAGAAGAACGACCGCGCGGATGCTGAAGCCATCGCGGAGGCAGCCATGCGACCGACCATGCGGTCCGTGGCGGTCAAGAGTGCCGAGACACAGGGTCGTGCGTCGTCTATCGGGCTCGAACCTATGGCGCCCTGATGGACGCCCATTTCGGACGCATCAATGCCTGGTCCGGCAGCGCACGCAGCTCATCAATTCCCTCCGGGGAACCTCGCCGAGTTCGGGCTGGTGGCGCCGAAGGGGCCGGCGAGCCTGAAGATTCTTGAGAACGCACTGGTAGACCAGACCAGCGATCTACCCGATCCGGTTCAGGAGATGGGAGCAATTTACGTTGAACAGATCGCGAGGCTGACAGAGGTGATCAATCGATTGGCGGCCGGGCTGGAAGAGGCATCGAAGACAGATGACGGGTTGCGGCGGCTTTGCACCATTCCCGGGATCGGCCCCGTCACGGCCGGCGCCGTCGCGGCGTTCGCTCCGGATCTCGATACGTTCGACAGCGGGCGCAACTTCGCGGCCTGGCTTGGCCTGGTGCCGCGACAGAGGTCGACGGGTGGCAAGACCATGTTGGGCTCTGTCAGCAGGATGGGGCAGACCGACATCCGCCGATTGCTGATCGTCGTTGCGTCGTGCCGCAGGCACGCCTTCGGCGTGACAGGGCCAAATAGGCAGTTTACGGATAGTCGGGGGCTCTGCCCCCGTCGCCTTTGGCGACTCCCCCGAGGGTATTTGTGAACAGAAGAAGCCCGGGATCAGGCGAGATGGGCCGCGATCTGGCGGTTGTGGGGGGCGTGGCGATGCTCGAAGACATAGAGGCCCTGCCAGGTGCCAAGCCGCAGCCGCCCGGCCTGCACCGGGATCGACAGGCTGACCGGCAACAGCGCCGACTTGATATGGGCCGGCATGTCGTCGGGGCCCTCGTAGGTGTGGGTGAGATAGGACATCGCCGGATCGTCCGCCGGCGGCACCAGGCGGTGAAAAAAGGCGCGCAGGTCGCCCTGTACCTCGGGATCGGCGTTTTCCTGGATCAGCAGGCTGGCCGAGGTGTGGCGGATCAGCAGGGTGAGCAGACCGTCTCGCGGCTCTGAACGCGCGACCCATTGCGCGACCTCGCGGGTGAACTCGTAGAGCCCGGGGCCGCGGGTGGCGATGGTGAAGGTGGTCTGCATCTTGGCCCTGGCCCCCGGTCAGCCGCTGTGGATGACAGCGGTGATAGGCCGCGGCGGGCGGGCTGTCCATGAGCGGGCGCCCCCGGACCCACGCAGTTGTGAGCCGCAAGACCGGCGCCGGGCCGGATTTTCCATGGCCTCCTTTCCGCTGCGCTGTATCGTTGCCCGGCGGGCCGCAGGACAAGGGTTCGCTTTATCAAAAAGGTATACCGATGACCGAGACGTCCCCCCTCCCCCGCATGACCGCGAAGGATTTCGATCAGGAGCTGCTCGATCTCTATGATTTCTACGCCCATGGCCGGATCAGCCGCCGCGAGTTCATCGACCGTGCCGGCAAGTTCGCCGTGGGCAGCGTGACCGCGGTGGCGCTGCTCGACATGCTCAGCCCGAATTACGCGATGGCCGAGCAGGTGCAATTCACCGATCCCGACATCCTGCCGGAATACATCACCTACCCCTCGCCCGAGGGCCACGGCGAGGTGCGCGGTTATCTGGTGCGGCCCACAGGCGTCGAGGGTCCGGTGCCGGCAGTCGTGGTGGTACATGAGAACCGCGGCCTCAACCCCTATATCGAGGATGTGGCGCGGCGGGTGGCCAAGGCGGGCTTCCTTGCGCTGGCGCCCGACGGGCTGAGCTCGGTCGGCGGCTATCCCGGCAATGACGCCGAGGGCCGCGAGCTGCAGCAGACGGTCGATGGCGAGAAGCTGATGAACGACTTCTTTGCCGCCTACGAGTTCCTGGCCGATCATGACGACACCACCGGCAAGGTCGGCTGCGTCGGTTTCTGCTATGGCGGCGGGGTCTGCAACGCCTTGGCGGTGGCCTATCCCGAGCTTGCGGCCTCGGTGCCATTCTACGGCCGCCAGGCCAGCGCCGAGGACGTGCCGCGGATCGAGGCGCCGTTGCTGCTGCAATATGCCGAGCTCGACACCCGCATCAACGAGGGCTGGCCGGCCTATGAGGCAGCGCTGAAGGAGCACGGCAAGACCTATGAGGCGCATATCTACGACGGCGTGAACCATGGCTTCCACAACGACAGCACACCGCGCTATGACGAAGCCGCGGCGGAGCTGGCCTGGGAGCGGACGATCGCGCATTTCGACCGGTATTTGCGCTGACCCCGGCAAAGGGCGCCCCGCGGGACGCCCTTTTTCCTGCCACCGGCCGGCGGGCTCTAGCTGCCGGCCCATTCCAGCTTGGGGGCAAAGCGCGGCCGGGTGAAGGCGAAGTTGTAGAGCTCCTGGTCGCCGGTCAGCCCCGGCACCGCAAAGGTCGGCGAGTAGACCGTCGAGGTCTCCACCACGATCACCCGCTCGTTGTGCAGCAGAGTCGGCAGGTACGCGGTCAGGGTGGTGTTCAGGTCGCGGTTGTGCAGCGGATAGAGCGGCCCGCGGGTCTTGGACCAGTCGCTAAGATAGAGGTTCTCGTGCGCGTTCCAGCGCACCATGGTGACCCGCAACCCGACCTGTGTGTCGGCATGGGTCAGGAAATCCAGCATGCCGTGCAGACCGTCGAGATAGGCATCATCCACCGCATCGGTCTCGCGGGAGAGCGCATCAGAGATGGTATAGGCGGCGTTGATGTTGATCGATTTCTGCCGGTAGGCATCGTAGTAGACATAGGCGCCGGCCAGCATGGTAAAGAGCAGCGGTGTAAAGATGATCAGCTCGAGGCTGGCCCCGCCCCGGGTGTCACTGGCGAACTGCCGCAGTTTCTGCAAGATCGTGGCGATCATGGCGGTTACCTCGGTTCCTGGACGAATGCGGATGTCGAAACGATGGCGGTGAAGCCCTGGGCATCCTTGACAAGACTGCCGCCGAGCCCAGTGGTCGGGAAGATCGGCTCGAACTTGTAGCAGGCGCGCAGCAGCATGATGTCGTTGTCCTCGCCGCTCTGGAAATTGCGCAGCGGGCGCGGATCCTCGGCCGAGTTCTGGCATTCGGCCGCGTCAGGAATGCCGGTGAAGGCGCGCGGATCGACCACCTTCATCTCGAGCCGGAGCGTGGCGATACAATCGGGAATGATGCCGGCCGAGGCGCATATCTTGTCGCGGATCGTCTCGTAGGTGGGCACGAAGCCGGTGGCGAGGCGGATTTCCCGAACCGTGGTGTCAAGCCCGCGCTCCAGCATGGCGTGGCGGATGTTCATCCAGCCCAGTTCGACCATCGCGCCGAGGAACAGGGCGAAGAGCGGCATGATGATCGCGAATTCGATGGTCGAGGCCGCGCCACCTTCGTCGCGGCAGAACCTGGCGGTAACCCTCTTCAGGATACGTCTCATTGGATCAGCCTCAGGTTGTTGATCTGTCGGGCCACCATATCGAAGACATCCGAGATCTCGGCGCCATTGGTGCGGAAGAAGTGGCTGGCGGAGGAGGCACAGTGCTGCATGTCTGCCGCCGCTTCGTCGTTGGTTTCGTAGGCGATGGTGAAAACCACCACACCTTTGGACTTGGCCAGGTCGCATTGCTTGTGCAGGTTGGAGACGTTGGTCGCCTGATCCGAGAAGTTGACGTAGCTCGCCGCTCCCTGGATTTGCAGTTCAACCTCGCCGTTTTCCGACGCCTTGGGATCGGTGGGCCGGAACTGGTCCGTCACCATGCCGTCAGACATCAGGACGATGAACTTCTCGGTCTCGGTGTTCTCCCAGGCAATTGGGCGTCCCTCGAACTTGGGGTCCACGTGACCTTCGTCGATCATGAAGCTCACGGCGTCGCGGGTGGCGGGATCGAGCAGCGCCAAAGCATATTTCATGCCGTACTGCGGGGCGGTGCCATCATGCATCCGCAGATTATCAATGAAGGTCTTCAGCTCGGCCGCGTCGTTCGAGTAGTAGCGGACCGCGGTGTCGTCCTCGGGGCACCAGCCCCAGTCCATCACCGTCTCCTCGATCGGCCAGAACATGAAGTGCGGTACGTTGTCACTCGAGGTGGGCAGCGAGGTATTGTCGAACTCGGCGTCGTAGATCTCGACGCAGGAGGACGTCATGTTGACCTTCTGGTTGGGCGACTTGGTATTGGTGTCAGAGTTGGTGTTGGTGTTGCCCTTCGGCGCGACATAGGACGCTTCCCATCTGGCATGGTTGATGCTGCCGTAGTTGTAGGTCTCGCCGGGGATCTTGCCCTGATTCTTGGTCGGGCCGAGATCGCTTGCGGGACCGTTCTGGTCGCCCTTCACCTGAAAGTACTTGTTCTTCTCGTTGCCGCCCTTGATCGAAGCACCGAGGAACATGTTCGGATCAGAGAGTTCCGCATGGGCATTCATCAGGTAGGCGACATGGCCCTTGAAAAAGTCGTCGGCGTCGCGCGGGGCGCTTTCCGGGAAGCTCTCAATCTTGTGGGCGACATCGTACTGGTCGTCGTTGTCGAGATCGAAGTAGTACACGACGTTTGAGATCGCCTGCGGCCATGGGGAAAATCGGCCACCGGCGGAATCCTCGGGCAAGCCTTCGGCACAGCTCGGATCGGCGGCGCCTGCCTCGGCGTTCTCGGCGTTGTTGTTGCACAGCGAGTTGCCGGGCGCATCCTGGTCGCCGTTGCCCCAGCCGTTGTTCTCCCAGACCTTCGGCCGGCGCCCGTTGAAGTAGTCGAACATTTCCTTGCCGGGGTTCACCTGGCCGGCATAGGGCACGAGGTTGAGCGTGGTGACACCGTTGGTCTCGGAGGTCATCACCTTGTCGACAAAGGCCTTGGCGGCGGGCTTGAGGTTCTCGAGCCGGTTGTTGAGACGCATCGAGCCGGAAATACCGAGCACCAGTGAGATTTCCACGTTTGCGATTTTTTCCTCGGCGGTGCTGGCCGCCGGGGCGCTCAGGGTGTCGATCCCCGCCATCCGCATGAACAGCGTCTGCACACTGGTGGTGCCGGTGGCCGACACCGTGCGATAGTTCAGCCCGTCGTCAACCACCACCGAGGTCAGCGCGCCCGAGACCCCTGCGGTGGAGACGTAATCCAGCGCCACGCCCGAGGGATCGGCCTGCTGGTCGAGATCGGCGGCGGCCAGCACGGCGCGGTCGAGCACGTGTTGCATCTTGGTGCGGATCGCCTCGTAGCGCATCACGTCGATGGCCGCGCCGGTGGTCAGCAGGATCGCGAGGCTCAGATAGACACAGACTATGGTGGCATTGCCGGCCTCGTCCTTGCGGAAGCGGCGGACAAAGCTGGCGGGCCGTATCGCAAATCCTGTCATCACATCAGTCCCTCTCGAAATCAGAGACCGAAGCCTCCGTGCGACGTTTACTTTCGCGTGAGAAATCGTTCCGAGAGGGGGCACAATCTGGGCGAGAATAAGGTTATCTGAGACGAATTGAGGCAAATCCTTCCTGTCCCGCCAGACGACAGGTCGAGAACAATTCTCTTATTTCAATGAGTTAAAGCCTGTTTTGGCGGTCAGCTCCGGTGACCAACCTGCAAGGCCAGCGCAATCCAACCGTTAGCCGGTCCGTTAGTCCGCCGTATTTCGCCGCGGGACAGGCCCGCGGCGACGCCCCGGCCGGGGCTCAGAGACCCTTGGCGCGGTAGCTTGCGGCCACCTTGTTGATTGCCACCAGGTAGGCGGCGGTGCGCAGATCGTCGACGTCGTCGCGCTCGTGCCAGACATCGCGCATCGATTGGTAGGCGATGCGCATGGTGTCATCGAGCCCCGAGCGCACCAGCTCGAGCTCGTCGGCGCCCTTGAGGTACTTGTCCTTGAAATGCGGCGTCATCGACCACTTGTCGCCAAGGTGATCCGACAGCCGCTCAAGCTCCTTGACGATCAGCTCGTGACGCGCCTCTTCCTGGCGGCGCTGCATCCGGCCAAAGCGGATGTGGCTGAGGTTCTTGACCCATTCGAAGTAAGACACGGTGACACCGCCGGCGTTGGCATACATGTCTGGGATGATGACCGTGCCCTTCTTGCGCAGGATATCGTCGGCCCCGGCCGTCACCGGGCCGTTCGCGGCCTCGATGATCAGCGGCGCCTTGATCCGCTCGGCGTTCGACATGTTGATCACGCCCTCAAGCGCGGCGGGGATCAGGATATCGCACTCCTCCTCCAGCACCGCCGCGCCTTCGGCATGGCAGGCCGCGTCGGGATAGCCGGTCACCCCGCCGTGTTTCACGATCCACTCGCGCACATGTTCGATGTCGAGCCCGTCATCGCTGTAGAGCGCGCCGTCGTGTTCGATGATCGCGATCACCTTGCAGCCATCCTCTTCCGACAGGAACTTGGCGGCGTGATAGCCGACGTTGCCAAGGCCCTGAACGATCACCCGCTTGCCGTCGAGCGTGCCGAAGAGCCCGGCCTTGTCGACGCCGGTCCGGTCGCGAAAGAACTCGCGCAGGGCGAATTGCACGCCGCGGCCGGTCGCCTCGATCCGGCCGGCGATACCGCCGGCGTTGAGCGGCTTGCCGGTGACGCAGGCACGGGCGTTGATGTCGGTGGTGTTCATCCGGGCATACTGATCGGCAATCCAGGCCATCTCGCGCTCGGAGGTGCCCATGTCGGGCGCCGGCACGTTCTGCGAGGGGTTGATCAGGTCGCGCTTGGCCAGCTCATAGGCAAAGCGGCGGGTGATCAGCTCGAGCTCATGCTCGTCATATTGCCGCGGATCGATGCAAAGCCCGCCCTTGGAGCCGCCGAACGGCGCCTCGACCAGGGCGCACTTGTAGGTCATCAGCGCCGCCAGCGCCTCGACCTCATCCTGGTTGACGGCGTTGGAATAGCGGATGCCGCCCTTCACCGGCTCCATGTGCTCGGAATGGTTCGACCGGTAGCCGACGAAGGTCTGGATGCGGCCGCGCAGCCGCACCCCGAAACGCACGGTGTAGGTGGCGTTGCAGACGCGGATCTTTTCCTCCAGCCCCGGCGGCAGGTCCATCAGAGAGACCGCGCGGTTGAACATCAGGTCGACGCTTTCGCGAAATGTCGGTTCATTGGCTGGCTGCATTGGTTCCTCCATTGGATCGGGCAGACGAGTCGCCCCTTGGTCTTGCTTTTGGCATGAAGCCTATGACGCTAAGGTTAACCCGTGCGAGCGTTATTTCCGCCCATTCTCCGAGAGTTTTTTTATTGGATGCCGGGGGTTGCACCGGGTCACCGGGCGAGGCATGCTCCGGGAAATCCTTAACTTCGCAATCTCAACCTCATTTCGCTCAAATTGTTTCGAGCGGCCGGACAATGCCGTCAACCACTCGGCACTGGGCCGCCTTCAGACACAAAAACCCCTTGTTTTACAGGCGCTTGCCTTAATTTGGCCGACATCGTCAGGCATAGATGATGCCGCGCGAGGTCTGTCCCGGGCACAGCCGCACCCATCGCCGTTATGGCGTTGGCTTGGATGTCCGGGGCTTCAGTGAGTGAGGATTTGAGAGATGTATAAGGACACCAGAGGTCCGCTGCTTTCCGTTGGGGAAAGAGCGGCCCGTCAGCTTGATCGGTTTCGGCGCGATGACGCCGGCACGATCACAGTTCTTGCCTTGATCATTTTTGTCGGCATCATCGCGATCTGCGGTTTCGGCGTCGACCTGATGATGAACGAGATGAAGCGCGCCAAGCTGCAGGCGACGCTCGATCGCGCCGTGCTGGCCGCCGCCGACCTCGAACAGAATCTCGATCCCGCCGCGGTGGTAGCGGATTACTTCGTCAAATCCGGCCAGGGCGACACGCTCAGCACCACCACCGTGGATGACGGCCTCAACTACCGCGTGGTCTCGGCCACGGCGCATCAGGAAAGCGATCCGCTGTTTCTCGGCGTGCTGGGCATCGACCGCATGGTCGCCCCCGCCGCCGGCGAGGCGATGGAGCGGATGTCCAACGTCGAGATCTCGCTGGTGCTCGACCGCTCCGGCTCGATGGGGTCGAACAACAAGATCCAGAACCTGCGCGCCGCCGCCCGCGAATTTGTCGATACCGTGATCCAGCCCGAGGGCGCGCCCAGCCTGACCACCGTCAACCTGGTCAGCTACAACGCGACCGTCAACCTGGGCTCGGTGGTGTCGCAGTATTTCAACCTGTCGGCCGAGCACACCTATTCCAGCTGTGCGGTCTTCCCCGACAGCGCCTTCGAGACGCTGGGTATCTCGCGCACGGCCGAGCTCGACCGTCTGAGCCACTTCGACCTCTCGGGCACGAGCGAAAACACCACCGAGATCTCCGATCCCTGGTGCCCGGATGACGACTATGGCTCCATCGTGGTGCACAGCGCCGATGCCGATGCGCTCAAAGACGCCATCGACGACCTCGGCGCCAATGGCAACACCGCGATCGACCTCGGCATGAAATGGGGCACCGCCCTGCTCGATCCGAGCACGCAGTCGCTGGTCACCGACATGATCTCCGACGGCAATGCCGACCCGATCGTCGCCGGCCGCCCGACCTCCTATACCGATCCCGATGCGCTCAAGATCATCGTGCTGATGACCGACGGGGCCAACACCACCGAGTACGACCTCAGGCCCCAGTTCCAGACCGGCATGTCCGACATCTACATCGACGACCGCGGCGACAACAACCCGTCGAACGACCGGTTCTCGATCCGCATCGTCGATCTGCCTGGAACCTTGGGCGACGTCTATTACTGGACCCGCTACTCGAGTGGCTCGTTCTGGCAAAGATATCGCAACCGGCCCGACGGCGCTGATGACGACTGGGACGATGATGATGACGATGACGACGGCGACGATGATGACGACGGCGATGATGGCGATGACGGCGACAACGATGACGACGACGAGAGCGTCCGCCGGATGAGCAATGCCGAAACCTTTGCCCGCTGGGGCACCCGCGGCCGCGCCACCAAGTTCTTCCGCACGCCCTACCGTGACGGCCAGCTGGGTTATGGCACCTATGTCGGCAATTATTACGCGTATGAGGGCATCGTCGATGCCGACCACGCCGATGACCGGCTCGAGGCGATCTGCGACGAGGCCAAGAACTCCGGCGTCGTGGTCTTCGCGATCGGCTTCGAGGCGCCTCAGCGCGGGCTTGATGCGATGGAAAACTGCGCCTCCTCGCCGTCGCATTACTTCGACGTCGACGGGGTCGAGATCTCCGACGCCTTCAACTCCATCGCCCGGACCATCACCCAACTGAGGCTGACACAATGACCCATCGCCTGACACTTCACCTGCGCCGGTTTGCCCGCGAAGAGGCGGGCTCGGTCGAGACCGTGGCCTTCGCCCTGTGGATGCCGATGATCGTGATCCTGCTGCTGACCATGCTCGAGGTCGGCGCCTATACCGCCCGCTCGGTGATGCTGGAGCGTGCGGTCGACCAGACCGTCCGGACGATCCGGCTCGAGACCGGCGCGGCGCCGCAGCATGATGCGATCAAGGAGATGATCTGCGAGCGCGCCGTGATCCTGCCCAACTGCAACGCCAACCTGCGGCTGGAAATGGTGCAGCGCGATCCGCGCAGCTGGCTCGACCTGCCGGGCGCACCGGATTGCACCGACAACGCCCTTGAGGTCGCCCCGGTGCGCCAGTTCACCAACGGTCTGACCAACCAGCTGATGGTGCTGCGCGCCTGCGCCAAGATCACCCCGATCTTCCCCACCACCTTTCTGGCCGGCGCGATCGACCGAGACACCGCCGGGGACTATGCGCTGGTCGCGTCCACATCCTTTGTCCAGGAACCGAGGTAATCCGTCATGATCGTTAAAACTTTTGAAAAAACCGCCTCGCAATTGCGACAGTTCCGCACCGAGACCCGCGGCAGCGTCAATGTCGAGGCCATCATCTTCATGCCGTTGCTGATCCTGACCATGGCGGTGACGATGATCTTCTATGACGCCTTCCGCCGCGACAGCCTGGGTGAAAAGGCCGCCTATACGCTGGGCGACATGCTCTCGCGCGAGACCGACTACATCACGCCGGACTATGTCGACAGCGCCATCTCGCTGTTCGGCTTTCTCTCCGAAAGCGAGGACGAGCTCACCGGCATCCGCGTCAGCGTGGTGTCCTTTGACGGGGCGACCCAGAGCTACAACGTCGAATGGAGCGAAGTGCGCGGTGGCCATGCAACGCCAATGACCGAAGCCGAGGTCGCCACCCAGCATGACCAGCTGCCCAACATGGTGAGCGGCGAACAGCTGATCGTGGTCGAGACCTTCATCGATTACGAATGGCCGCTCAACCTCGGCTTCGATGACGGCGTGCTCACCGCGCGGGTCTTTACCCGCCCCAGATTTGCGCCACAACTCGTCTGGCAGGGAAGCTAACCCCCCAACAGGCATGACTGCGAACGAGATGTGGGCAACAGCAGGCCGGGCAGCGATGTCCGGCCTGTCCTGTTGCGCTCAGAGCCCGCCGCGGCGCTCGACCAGTTGCATGTTCATCAGGTCGGCCAGGTATTTCGCATCCGCCGCCGCCGTCACCCCGCCGACGCCGATCCGCCGGCCCATCACCCAGTAAAGCCCGGGCCGCCAGCGCCGCGGCTTTTTGCTGCGGGTGACGATCATGAACCCGTTCGAGGGTTTCATCGCCAGCATGCCGCGTTCGACGGTGACGATATCGTCATAGGCCGCCAGCAGGTGATCCTCGGAATCGTAAAGCCCGTCCTCGCGCAGCTCGAGCCTCAGGGCGGTGGCCTGCAGCATCCGCATCGCCGCCCAGAGAGCGGCCACCGCCATCGCGATCAGCGCCAGCTTCCAGCCCATCTGGTCGAAGTTCTGGGTCAGCGCCAGCCAAAGCAGCAGCACCCCCAGCCCGGTCATCGTCGCGACCCCGAAATACCGCCGCACCGGCGAGGCCGCCAGTTCCGCCACAAGCTCTGCCATGATCCGTTTCCCTCCGCTTTGCCGCCTCATAGCGCGGTTTCGGACCGGGCGCGAGAGGCCATGGCCGGCCGCGCGCCCTGTGCTTTGATGCACAATCTCCCTTCGGGACCCCGGATTGCAGCGCGCAGGTGCACGACCTATCTCTGACGCAAGAGGCAAAAGGAGACATCTCATGTCCTTACGACCCACATTGGAGACCCGCCGCGCCCAGCCCACGATGGAGGGCGCCGGCGTCAAGCTGCACCGTGCCTTCGGCTTTCAGGACCCGAGCGAGCTCGACCCGTTCCTGCTGTTCGACGATTTCCGCGGCGAGACGCCGGGCGATTACAGCGCCGGCTTTCCCTGGCACCCGCACCGCGGCATCGAGACCATTACCTACGTTCTCGGCGGCGCGGTCGAGCATGCCGACAGCCTGGGCAATTCCGGCACGCTTGGGGCCGGCTCGGTGCAATGGATGACCGCCGGCTCGGGGATCCTGCATCAGGAGATGCCCAAGGGCAATGCGCTGGGCCAGATGCACGGGTTTCAGCTCTGGGCCAACCTGCCGTCGTCATTGAAGATGACCGCGCCGCGCTATCAGGACATCCATGCGCCGGATATTCCGGAGGTCGTCGATGACGATGGCACTCGGGTGAAGGTGATCACCGGCGCCTTCTGGGGCAAGCGCGGACCGGTCGACGGCATCGCCGCCGATCCGCAGTACCTCGACGTCTTCGTACCAGCGGGGCGCAAGAAGACCTTCCGGATCGACACCTACCGGCGCGCCTTTGCCTATGTCTTCGAGGGGGCCGGCGCCTTCGCCGATGCCTCGGGGCCTCAGGGCGTATTGCTCGAGAAGGAGGTGGCGGGCCAGGAGGTCAACATCCGTGACATGTCGGGCAATCGCACCCTGATCCGCTTTGGCACCGGTGACGAGGTGACGGTGCAGGCCGGGCCAGAGGGGATCCGCTTCCTGCTGATCTCCGGCGCGCCGATCAACGAGCCGGTAGCGTGGCACGGGCCAATCGTGATGAACACCCGCGAAGAGCTGCAACAGGCCTTTGCCGAGCTGCGGAATGACACTTTCATCAGACCGGCCCATTGACGTGACAGGGCGCCCCTCGCAGGGCGCCCTTTTCTCCAGGGGCTGGCGCACCGCTCCTCGGGCCCTTGCGGCCCCTCTTCGCGATGACGCCCGCAGGGGCGGAAGAGCGCTCGGCTCAGACGCCGAGACACCAGCGCATGATCGCCTTTTGCGCGTGCAGCCGGTTTTCCGCCTCGTCGAAGACCACCGAATGCTTGCCGTCCATGATCTCCGATGTTGCTTCTTCCTCGCGGTGCGCCGGCAGGCAATGCATGAAGAGCGCATCCGGCCGGGCGTGCGCCATCAGCGCCGCGTTCACCTGATAAGGCCGCAGCATGTTGTGGCGCCGCTCTCGCGAGGACTGGCTGTCATGCATCGAGACCCAGGTGTCGGTCACCACCAGATCGGCGTCGGTGACCGCCGCCACCGGGTCCCGCTCGATGGTGACGCTGACGCCCTGCTTGCGGGCATGGCCGATGAACTCCGGCTCGGGATCGAGCTGCGACGGGCCGGTGAACACCATGTCGAACCCGAACTGCCCGGCGGCATGCAGGAAGGAGGCGCAGACGTTGTTGCCGTCGCCTGCCCAGACCACCCGCTTGCCGCGGATCGGGCCTCGGTGTTCCTCGTAGGTCTGGATGTCGGCCATGATCTGGCAGGGGTGGGTGCGGTCGGTGAGCCCGTTGATCACCGGCACATCGGCATAGTCCGCCATCTCGATCAGCACGCTCTCATCGAAGGTGCGGATCATGATCAGATCGACATAGCGCGACAGCACCCTTGCGGTGTCGGCGATGGTCTCGCCGTGGCCCAGCTGCATGTCCTGCCCGGAGAGCACCATGGTCTGCCCGCCCATCTGGCGCACGCCGACGTCAAAGCTCACCCGGGTGCGGGTCGAGGGTTTCTCGAAGATCAGCGCCACCATCTGCCCGGCCAGCGGCTGGTCATCGTCCGGCGTGCCGCGCGGGCGGCCCTGGCGGGCGGATTTCATCGCCTGGGCGTTGTCGATGATCGCCCGCAGGTCGGTGGCGTCGGTCTTGTGGATGTCGAGGAAATGGTTCATGGCGGTTCGCTTTGTCTGGCGGCAGGAGTGGGGGCCAGCCCCCACACCCCCGAGGGTATTTTTGAACAGAAGAAGATCAGGTCGCGTCAAGCGTGGCGGCAGCCCTGTCGAGGCGGAGGGCGGCTTCGGCGATGTCGTCTTCGGTGAGGGTCAGCGGCGGCAGCAGGCGCACCACGTTGTCGGCGGCCGGCACGGTGATGACCTGCGCCGCGTAGCCGGCGGCAACCAGGTCACCGGGGGCCATGCGGCATTTCAGTCCGAGCATCAGGCCCTGGCCGCGCACGCCTTCGAAGACCTTCGGGTGGTCGGCCACCAGCCCCTCGAGCTTTTGCCGCAGCAGCCCGGCCTTGCGGTTGACGCCGTCGAGGAAGGCCGGCGTGCCGACGTGATCCATCACCGCGCAGCCCACCGCGCAGGCCAGCGGGTTGCCGCCATAGGTCGAGCCATGGCTGCCGGCGGTCATCGGGCTTGCGGCCGCCTCGGTGGCCAGCACCGCGCCCAGCGGGAAGCCGCCGCCGATGCCCTTGGCGACCATCATGATATCGGGCGTGACGCCGGCCCATTCATGGGCAAAGAGCCGGCCGGTGCGGCCCATGCCGCATTGCACCTCGTCGAAGATCAGGAGCAGCCCGTGCGCGTCACAGAGCGCGCGCAACCCTTGCAGGAAGGCGTCCGCGGCCGGGCGGATGCCGCCCTCGCCCTGGATCGGCTCGATCAGCACGGCGCCGGTGGACTCGGTGATCGCCGCCTTCACGGCCTCGAGGTCATTCCAGGGCAGATGGGTGAAGCCGGGCATCAGCGGACCGAAGCCTGACGTCATCTTCTCGCTGCCCGAGGCGGCGATGGCGGCGGTGGAGCGGCCGTGGAAGCAGCCCTCGAAGGTGAGGAATCCGGTCTTTTCCGGCTGGCCCTTGGCGTGGTGGTACCTGCGCGCCATCTTGATCGCCAGCTCGGCGCATTCGGTGCCGGAATTGGTGAAGAACACGGTGTCGGCGAAGGTGGCGGCCACCAGTTTTTCGGCCAGTGCCTCCTGCTGCGGGATCTCGTAGAGGTTCGACACATGCCAGAGCGCCTGCGCCTGTTCGCTCAGCGCCTTGACCAGCGCCGGATGCGCATGGCCCATCACGTTGACGGCGATGCCGCTGCCCAGATCGAGAAATCGGCGCCCGTCCGCTTCGGTCAGCCAGCTGCCTTCGCCCTTGGTGAAGTGCAGCTTTGCCCGGTTGTAGGTTGGCAGGACAGGAGGGATCATGGCGTCATCCTTTGCAAGAAGGCCGATTGGTGCCAAGGGCACGCGGTCAAGTCAAGGTTTTGATGGAAAGAAACAGGCAGGCCGGAGCCGCGCGCCGGGGGCACGGGACAGGTGAGATCAGATGTCTCGTCGGATCCAGGGGGCCTGTGTCATGCGTCGTTGTCTAGGGCCGATGCGCGACCCGCGCAAGAGGCTATCGTGCAAAGGGATCGTCCGGATAGCCCACGCCCATCAGGTAGAGCCCCTGCGGCGGACAGACCGGGCCGCAGGCGGCGCGACTCTTTGCTTCGAGCGCGGTCCTGACCTGGTCGGGGTGCCAGGCGCCGGCCCCCACCCTTTCGAGCGTGCCGACGAAGCTGCGCACCTGGTTGTGCAGGAAGGAGCGCGCGGCGAGGCGAAACCGGTACTCGGGGCCGGCGTCGGTCTCGACGCAGGTGATCTCGAGGCTGTCGAGAGTCTTGACCGGCGAGGCCGCCTGGCAGATCGACGAGCGGAAGGTGGTGAAATCATGGTGACCCACCAGATGCGCCGCGCCGGCGCGCATCGCCTCGAGATCGAGCGGGTTGTTGACCCGCCAGACCTGCCCGGCCTCCATGGTTGAGGGCGCGCGGCGCGACAGCAGGCGGAACAGGTAGCGCCGTTCCAGCGCCGAGAAGCGCGCGTGCCAGTCGTCGTCGACCCGCGCGCAGTCGCGGATTGCCACCCGGGCGGGCTTGAGGTGGTGGTTCAGCGCCTCCGACAGGCGGAACGGATCCCAGTCCTTGACCATGTCGCACTGCGCCACCTGACCGCGGGCATGCACCCCGGCATCGGTGCGGCCGGCGGCGGCGATGGTATGCGCGCGCGGCTCCAGACGCGCCAGAGCAGCCTCGATCGCGCCCTGCACCGAAGGCTGGTCGGCCTGTCGCTGCCACCCGGCGAACCCGGTGCCGTCATATTCCACTTTCAGCGCGTATCTGGGCATGGCCGCGCGTCTAGCGCGCGGATCGCGGCAAAACAATCCCCTTCGCGCCACTGGATAAGCGGCGCCGGCGGGCCTATCCTCTGGGACAGTCAGAACGAGGGGACAGGTTTGGTCATCAATTCCTTGGCCGATGGTGTGTTGCGCAGCGTCGAGGCGGTGACCGATACGGTCAGCGGCACGTTCTTCGAACCGGTGATCCGGCTCGGCGTCACCGGGCTGGCGCGGGCCGGCAAGACGGTGTTCATCACGTCGCTGGTAGCCAACCTGATGGACCGGGGCCGGATGCCGGGGCTGGTGGCGGCGGCCGAAGGCCGGTTGCTCACCGCCTATCTGCAGCCGCAGCCCGACAACACCGTGCCGCGGTTCGACTACGAGGCGCATCTGGGCGACCTGACCTCGCGCAGCCCGCATTGGCCCGACAGCACCCGCGCGGTGAGCGAGCTGCGGCTGTCACTCAAGGTGCAGCCGGGCGGGCTGCTCTCGGGCTTTCAGGGGCCGCGGGTGATCCATCTCGACATTGTCGATTATCCCGGCGAATGGCTGCTCGACCTGGCGCTGCTGGACAAGTCCTATGCAGAGTGGTCCGAAGAGGTGATCCAGAGGATCAAGGGGCGGTCGGAAGCGGCTGATTTCCTTGTGCTGTCCGCCCGGACCGACGCGGCGCAACCGGCCGAGGAACCTGTGGCCAAGGCGCTGGCGGCGCGCTTCACCGCCTATCTCAACGCAGCGCGCGACGCGGGATACTACGATTGCACGCCGGGGCGTTTCCTGTTGCCGGGGGACCTCGCCGGCGCGCCGGTGCTGACCTTCGCGCCGCTGGCCAAGCCCGAGGACACCCCGCGCCGGGCGCTCTGGCGCGAGATGGAGCGGCGCTTCGATGCCTACAAACGCGAGGTGGTGAAGCCGTTCTTTCGCGATCATTTCGCCCGGATCGACCGTCAGGTGGTGCTGGTCGATGCGCTTGGCGCAATCCACAAGGGGCCGCAGGCGGTCGAGGACATGCGCCACGCGATGGCTGACATCCTCTCGGCCTTCCGCCCCGGGCGCAACGATTTCCTGACCCGGCTGCTGAGGGGCAAGCGGGTCGAGAAGATCCTCTTTGCCGCCACCAAGGCCGACCACCTGCACCACGTCCAGCACCCGCGGCTGACCGCGATCATGGAGGCGCTGACCCGCGAGGCGCGCGACCGGGCGCGCTTTGCCGGGGCCGAGACCGCCGCCATGTCGATCGCGGCGTTGCGGGCGACCACCGAGCAGACCGTCGATCACAAGGGCCGCAGCCTTGACTGCGTGCGCGGCGCACTGCTCGACACCGGTCGACAGGCGGCGTTCTATCCCGGCGAGTTGCCAGAGGATCCGGGGGCCCTGCTCGGCCCCGCCCGCGAGGGGGCGGCGCGCTGGCTTGACGGCGAATTTCAGGCGATGCGCTTTGCGCCGGCGCCGCTGACGTTGAAACCGGGCGATGGCCCGCCGCACATCCGGCTTGACCGGGCGGCGCAATTCCTGATCGGAGACAAGCTGTGACACTGACCATCAGAGACGCCCGTTCCACCGATGCCGGCAAGATCGCCGCGATCATGACCGAGGCCAATGGCGCCCCACCATGGAAGCCACACCTGCACACCGGCGCGCAGGACGTGGCCCATTGCGGCAAGCTGATCGACCGCGGCTGGGTGCGGGTGGCCGAGGGCGAGGATGGCCGCATCCTCGGTTTCATCGCCCGCGACGGCGAGGAGATCGATGCGCTTTACGTCGCCGCCCCCGAGCGCGGCCATGGGGTGGGCGTGGCGCTGCTCGAGGACGCCAAGGCGGCGGTCAAACGGCTCGAGCTCTGGACCTTCCAGCTCAACACCGGGGCGCAGAAATTCTATGAACGCGAAGGCTTTACCGAGCTCAAGCGGACCGACGGCGCGACCAACCAGGAGAAGCTGCCGGACGTGCGGTATGGCTGGGAGGCCAAACCATGAGCAAGGGCCCGGTCCTGATCGAGCTTGAGGACGACACCCCCTCGCCCGCCGAGGCGCCGCCGGTGCCGGAGCTGGGCGCGCCGACCCCCAAGGGCCAGGCGATGCAGACCGCCGCGGTGCTGGCGGCGCGGCGGCCGTCGCGGCTGGCGCGCTGGTTCTGGGGGCTTCTGGGCGCGGTGATCGGTGCTGCTGTCTCGGTCGCGGCCTGGGATTTTGCCACGGCGCTGATCGCACGACAGCCGCTCTTGGGCTACGCGGTGACGGCGCTGATCGGCGCGCTGCTGCTGGTGATGGGGCTGATTGCGCTCAAGGAGGTCGCGGCCTTTGGCCGGTTGCGGCGGATCGACAAGTTGCGGCTCAAGGCCGACGCGGCGCTGGCCAACCGCGATCTCAAGGCGGCCCGCGCGGTGGCCGCCGAGCTGCTGACGTTCTATGCTGGGCGCGAGGACACCCGCTGGGGCCGCGACAAGCTGCGCGAGGGGATGGAGGATGCCTTTGACGCTGATGCCATGCTGGGCGAGGTCGAGCTCGACCTGCTGGCGCCGCTCGATGCCGCCGCCCGGCGCGAGGTCGAGGCGGCGGCGCGGCAGGTGGCGACGGTGACCGCGGTGGTGCCGCTGGCGCTGGCCGACGTGGTGGCGGCGCTGACCGCCAACCTGCGGATGATCCGCCGCATCGCCGAGATCTACGGCGGCCGCTCGGGCACGCTGGGCAGCTGGCGGCTGACCAAGGCGGTGATGGCGCATATCGTGGCCACCGGCGCGGTGGCGGTGGGCGACGACATGCTCGAGCCGATCCTCGGCGGATCGCTCCTCGGCAAGGTCTCGCGCCGCTTCGGCGAGGGCATGGTCAACGGTGCGCTCACCGCGCGGGTCGGCGTGGCGGCGATGGACGTCTGCCGGCCGGTGCCCTTCCTGCGCAAGCCGCCCTCGGTGCGCGGCATCGTGCAAAGCGCGCTGACCGGGGTGTTCCGGTCTGACCGCTGAGCCCGTGCTTGCGGCAAAACGGGTGCGCTGCTAGGCACGGGCCCGAACCAAGGAAAGGCCCCGCCCCCATGCGTACCTGCATCGTGACCGGTGAATATCACCTGCCCGGCGAGACCTTCATCAACCGCCATATCCAGCACATCTTCGGCGGCGCCGCGGCAGTGGTCTGCGGCCGTTACCACGGTGCGAACCCCTATGACGTGGCGTGGTTCAACCGTCGGGGCCGCGACACCGGGTTGGGCGACAGGCTCCTGATGCCCTTTGCGGTCGGCGCCAACCGGCTGCGCCACGGCACCGGGCGGCTGCCCTTCGGGCGCGCCAAGGCCAAGTTGAAAGCGTTCCTCTCAGAGCACCGCATCGAGGTGATCCTCGCCGAGTTCGGCACCCAGGCGCTGGCCATGGCACCGCTGGCCAACGAGATGGGGATCCCCTGCTTTTCCTACTTCCGCGGCACCGATGCCTCGAAGGCGCTGAACCAGGGCAATATCCCCGCAGCCTACGCCAAGATGATGCCGCGGCTGGCCGGGGTGTTCTCGGTCTCGCAATTCCTGCTCGACAACCTGGCAACGCGCGGCGTGACCCATCCGAATGCGCATGTGATCCCGTCCGGCGTGAATGTGCGGCTGTTTCAACCGGGCGAGAAACGTCCGCGCTCCTGTCTCGCCGTCGGCCGTATGGTCGAGAAGAAGGCGCCGCTGGTGACGCTCAGGGCCTTTCTGAGCGCGACCGAGGGAATGGCGGACGCGCATCTCGATGTCATCGGCGACGGCCCGCTCCTCGCGCCCGCACGGGCGCTCGTCGCCGATGCGGCGGCCGAGGCCAAGGTCACCTTCCACGGGGCGCAGCCACATGAGATGGTGCGCGAGAAACTGGCGACCACCGAATTCTTCCTGCAGCACTCGATCACCGCGGCCAACGGCAACACCGAGGGGCTGCCGACCGCGATCCAGGAGGCGATGGCCTGCGGCTGCCTCACCGTCTCGACCCGCCATGCCGGCATCCCAGAGGCGGTCGACGAGGGCCGCACCGGCTGGCTGGTCGACGAACATGACGAGACCGGCTTTGCCGCAGCGATCCGCAGCGCCATGGCCACCGAAGGCCGCGCCGTCATGGCCGCCGCGGCGCGTCAGGTGGCCGAGACGCGCTTTGACAATCAGGCGCTGCTCGAAAAGCTCGAGCGGGTCATCCGGCAGACCGTGTCATCCGCGCCGCCGCATGCGCCGCCCGCTCGAGCGCCGGGTAGCGCGCCAGCAGGCTGAGGCCGCGGGCGGCGAAGGAGACGTGCAGCGCCAGCCAGAGCCCGTGGTTGGCCAGCACCGGCGTCAGCAGCCAGACCGCCGCCAGGTAGCAGCCCACCGCCAGCACCATCATGTTGCGCATGTCGGCCGAGCGGGTGGCGCCGATGAAGATGCCGTCGAGCATGGTCAGACCGATCTGCATCACCGGCGCGGCAATCATCCAAGGCAGGAACTCGCGCGCCAGCCCCCGCACCTCTGGCGCCTTGGTCAGCAGGTCGATCAGCGCCGGCCCCGCCAGCCAGAACACCAGCGACAGCACCGCCGCGGTGATCGTCGCCCAGAGCGTGGTCAGCAGCGCCGCGCGCCGCACCCGGTCGACCACGCCGGCACCAAAGGCCTGGCCCACCAGCGCCTCGGCGGCAAAGGCGAACCCGTCGAGCGCATAGCCGGTCACGTAGAGGAATTGCAGCAGCACCTGGTTGGCGGCCAGCGTGGCATCGCCGAACCGGCCGCCGAACAGCAGGAAGCTGACGAAGACCGCCTGCAACAGCGCCGAACGGATCATGATGTCGGCATTGACCGCCGCCATCCGCTTGAGCCGCACCCGGTCAAAGACCCGGGACCAGTCGCGCCACGACGGATGGCGAAAGGCCGCGCGGCACATCCAGAGCCCCATCGCCAGCCCGCTCCATTCAGCCAGGAAACTGGCCAGCGCCACGCCGCTGACGCCCCAGCCGAAGCCCAGCACGAAGACCACGTCGAGCGCCATGTTGGCACCGTTCATCCACAGCTGCAGACCCAGCAGCGCCCGCGTGCGTTCTTGCGCGATCAGCCAGCCCGAGATGCCGTAGATGGCGATGGCGGCCGGTGCCGACCAGATGCGGATCTGCATGTAGTCGCGGGCCATGCCCTCGACCTCCGGCGAGGCCGGCGAGACGGCAAAGGCGGCCGGGTAGAGCAGCGGCTGCAACAGGATGAACATCACCCCGCCGGCCAGCCCGATCATCAGCGATCGGGTCAGCAGGGCGGCCACCTCGGCGTGGTTGCCCTGCCCCGCGGCCTGCGCGGTCAGACCGGTGGTGCCCATCCGCAGGAAGCCGAAGA
The DNA here is from genome assembly GCF_034669705.1 of Marinovum sp. Taxonomy (GTDB): domain Bacteria; phylum Pseudomonadota; class Alphaproteobacteria; order Rhodobacterales; family Rhodobacteraceae; genus Marinovum. The sequence goes on along the minus strand of NZ_JAXMOR010000001.1, from coordinate 43,447 downwards.
TCCAGTAGACCGCCGAGAGGATGATCGCACCGACGCCAACGGCGGCGATCGGTTCGGCCTCGGGGATCTGGCCCACCACGCCGGTGTCGACCACCCCGATCAACGGCGTGGTCATCGCCGCCAGCATGATCGGCAGCGAGATTGCCAGCACCCGTCGGTGGGTCAGCGGCAGCCGCTCAGTCACGCGACGGCATCAGGAAATGCCCGGTCGCCTGGGCGTGAGGCTTGGCGCGGTTGTCCTGCCAGGCCTCGGCGTGGACGCTGGCATAGCGCCGCCCCGAGCGGGTCACCCTCGCGCGGGCATAGCTGTCGCGCGGCAGGCCGGAGCGCAGGTAGTCGACGGTGAAATCGATCGTCTTGGGCAGGCGCGGCAGCGCGCCGGCCTCCATCTGGTCGGGCGAGAGCGCCCCGCTCTCCATGTCTTCCCAGATGAACGACCACGACAGCCCGACAATCGCCGTCACCTCGAGAAAGGCCGCCGTCACCCCGCCATGCAGCGCCGGCAGCATCGGGTTGCCGATCAGCTTGTCGTCATAGGCCAGCAGCGCGGTCAGCTCGTCGCCGCGGCGGTCGAAGGTGATGCCGAGGTATTGCGCATAGGGAATGCCCCCGGCGAGGGCGCGCAGGGCGGCGTCGCGGCGGTGCTTGACCTGTTGCAGGGGTTCGCGGCGGTTCTGGGGCATGGGGATGGCCTCTGGATCAGGGCATTGCGGGGGGCTGGGGCAGCGCGGGGGGGCGCTCAGCCGGTCTCGACGGTAAAGGTGCCGGTGGCAGTGGCCACCGGCCGGTCGAAATCCTCGTCGAAGGTGGTGGCACGAACAAAGGCCACCGAGCGGGTGACGTGATAGCACTCGGCCCGCGCGGTGATCGTCTGGCCCGGTGTCGCGGCGCGCATGTAGTCGATCCTGAGGTCGATCGTGGCGGTGGCGCCGCCCACCTGCGGATGGCTCATCACCGCGGTGCCGCAGCAGGTGTCCATCAGCGCCGAGACCGCGCCGCCATGGATCACCCCGGTCTTGGGATCGCCAACGAAACGGCTGTCATATCCCATGGTGATCTCGGCCTTGCCGTCGCCCATGTCGGTGATCTCCATGCCAAGTTCGCGCGAATGCGGGATCTGGCCCATGAACTGCCGGGCAAAGGATGTCTTGTCGGTCGCCATCAGTCTTCCCCTGTCTGTCGCCGGTTTATGCACCTCACCGCGCGCCGGTTGCAAGCGGCCCGCGGTCATTGCACCCGATCTGCTTTGTGCCTAATCTTGCGCCAGATCGCCCGCGGTCCGGAGCGGCATCCGCCTTGGGGGGCGGTGTTTCGGGAGGCGGCAGAACAGCAAAGCAACCGGGGGAATGCGGCATGAGCGAAACACGGCTCGGCTTCAAGGAGATGTGTGCGAAGTTCGATGTCACACCACGGACCTTGCGGTACTACGAGTATATCGAACTGCTTTCGCCAGAGCGCGAAGGCCGGTCACGGTTTTACGGCCCGCGCGAGATCGCGCGGATGGAACTGGTCATGCGCGGCCGGCGTTTCGGTTTCTCGCTCGAGGAATTGCGCCAATGGCTGATGATCTATGACCACGAAGGCACCCGGGCGCAGATGCAGGTTTTCCTCGACATGGCCGACCGGCAGATGGTGGCGCTCAGCGAGCAGAAAGAGCAGCTCGAGGCCGCCATGCGCGAGCTCGGTGCCCTGTGCCAGGAGACGAAAGACATCCTGGCCAAGGACGAAAACCAGGCCTGACGGAACTTTCAAAGCGATTAGAAAGTTGCGTTGACCCAGGGTGACGCGCAGTGATCTTACGTCATCTTCAAACTGACGTAGCGTTTGAGTTACGTCACCCAAATTTCCCATTGTAGGCAGAGGGTGCGAACTGCAACTGCACCCAGGTCAGCAATGATCAACAGGTGTACCCATGAACGAACAAACCATGACGATCCGCGAGATGTGCGATGAATTCGACGTCACTCCGAGAACGCTGCGCTTCTATGAAGCCAAGGAACTTCTGTTCCCTGCGCGCGATGGCCAGAAGCGTCTGTTTTCCCGCCGCGACCGGGCTCGTCTCAAGCTCATCCTGCGCGGCAAGCGCTTCGGCTTCTCGCTCGAGGAAATCCGCCAGCTTCTCGACCTCTACGATATCGGCGACCAGCAGCAGACCCAGCTGCGCCAGACCTACGATCTTGCCAGCAAGCGGCTGGCCGACATGGAGCGCCAACGCGCCGAGATGGATGCCAATATCAAGGACCTCAAGGACCAGCTGAAATGGGGCGAGAAAATGATCGCCTCGATGTCCGCCCACAAGAAGGCCGCAGAATAGCGGTCATGTAACACCCCCCAGGGAGACCCCCAGATGCCCATCTACACACCGCCCACCAAGGATCTGCAATTCATCCTGCACGAGGTGCTCGACGCGCCGTCGCAGGATGTGCCCGGCTATGACGAGCTGGACGCGGATTTCACGTCCGCGGTGCTGGAAGAGGCCGGCAAGATCGCCCGCGACGTGCTCGCGCCGCTCAACGCGGTGGGCGATACCGAGGGCTGCACCCTGGAGAACGGCGTGGTGGGGACGCCCACGGGCTTCAAGGCGGCCTTCGACCAGCTGCGCGATGGCGGCTGGACGGCGCTGGACTGCGATCCCGACTATGGCGGACAGGGCCTGCCCTATCTGGTGCAAACCGCGGTGGGTGAGATGCTGACCGCCTCCAACATGGCGTTCCAGATGTACCCCGGCCTGACCCATGGCGCCTATTCGGCGATCCATGCCCATGGCACCGACGATCAGAAGGCGATGTACCTGCCCAAGATGGTCACCTGCGACTGGACCGGGACGATGAACCTGACCGAGCCGCATTGCGGCACCGACCTCGGGTTGATGCGCACCAAGGCAGAGCCCTCGGACGACGGCTCCTACGCCATCACCGGTCAGAAGATTTTCATCTCGGCCGGCGATCATGACCTCTCCGACAACGTCATTCACCTGGTCCTGGCCAAGATCCCCGGCGGGCCGGAGGGGATCAAGGGCGTCTCGCTCTTCATCGTGCCGAAGTTCCTGGTCAACGCCGACGGCAGCCTCGGTGAGCGCAACGCGGTCTCGGTCGGCAAGATCGAGGAGAAGATGGGCATCCACGGCAACTCGACCTGCGTGATGAACTACGACGGCGCGAAAGGCTGGCTGCTCGGCACCGAGCACAAGGGCATGCGGGCGATGTTCACCATGATGAACGAGGCGCGCATCGCCGTCGGGCTGCAGGGGCTGGGACAGGCTGCGGTGGCCTATGACAATGCGCTGGCCTATGCCCGTGACCGGCTGCAGGGCCGCGCGGTAACCGGGGCGGAAAACCCCGACGGGCCGGCCGATCCGCTGATCGTGCACCCCGACATCCGCCGCACGCTGCTGGACCAGAAGAGCTTTGTCGAAGGCGCGCGCGCCTTCGGCCTCTGGGGCGCCAACCTGATCGACCGGGCGCATCGCAACAAGGATCCGCAGGCCGAGGGGCTGATCTCGCTCTTGACGCCGGTGATCAAGGGCTTCCTCACCGACAAGGGTTTCGAGAACGCGGTGGCGGCGCAGCAGGTCTATGGCGGCCATGGCTACATCGAGGAATGGGGCATGTCGCAGTTTGCCCGCGACGCCCGCATCGCGATGATCTACGAGGGCGCCAATGGCGTTCAGGCGCTCGATCTGGTCGGCCGCAAACTGGCGCTGGACGGTGGCAAGCACGTCATGGGCTTCTTCGAGCTGGTCAAGAGCTTCTGCAAGGAGAACGCCGAGGACGCGGGCCTGAAGGACTTCGTCGACCCGCTGAAGGCGGCGTCGAAGGACCTGCAGGCGGCGGGGATGTTCTTCATGCAGCAGGGCATGAAGAACCCCAATGCCGCCCTCGCTGGCAGCCATGACTTCCTGCATCTCTTCGGCCATGTCTGCCTCGGGCTGATGTGGGCGCGGATGGCCAAGGCCTCGCAGGCGGCGCTGGCCGGTGGCACCACCGACCGCGACTTCCACGAGACCAAGCTTGCGACCGGGCGCTACTACATGGCGCGGCAACTGCCGATGACGCGGACGCATCTGGCGCGAATCGAAAGCGGCGCCGAGCCGGTGATGGGGCTGGCCGCGGATCGGTTCTGAAAATACGGTGGGGGGAAACCCCCACCCTACGCTCAACCTGCGAGGTCCGACCGATGCCCAAACGCTTCCGCCTTACCCGGCGCTTCAACGCGGCGATGACCGAGGACGGCTATCGCCGCCTGCGCCGATTTGCCGATGCCGCCGGGCTCGATGAGGGCGAGGCGCTGTCCTTCGTGTTCGAGCATTTCGACAGCATCACCGATGACGAGGCGCTGACCCACCGGCTGCGGATCTTCAACTCGGAACTCGATGCGCGGAAACGATGAGGCCGCCTGCCGCGAAACGCCGCGGACCGAGGCGCCCGGCGCTGGCTGCGGGAGCCTCCGGCGGGAGTTTACCGGGCAAGATGAAGCAGGAGCGTGGCGCCACAAGCTCCACCCCGTCGCCCGGGGCGACCGGGGCCGCAGCGGGAGACGGGGCTTCACCTTGCACGCCGCTCAGCTCTCCAGCCTGCGGCGCAGCCTGAGGATGGACCAGGGAAGGTAAAGCGACGGTTAAGAACAGGCTTCAATCTTCATCTTGCCAGGTAAACTCTGCGGGGGTGCGGGGGTGCAAAACCCCCGCTCCGACATCGGCCACAAGCGAACAGATCAGGACTGACAGACATGACCATGCAACTCTACTGCTTCGGCGAATCCGGCAATGCCTACAAGGCGGCACTTGCGCTGGAACTCTCCGGCCTCGACTGGGCGCCGGTCTACGTCGATTTCTTCAACGGCGCGGCGCGCACGCCGGAATACCGCGAGACCATCAACCCGATGGGCGAGGTGCCGGTGCTGATCGACGGCGACACGCGCCTCACCCAGTCCGGCGTGATCCAGAGCTATGTCACCGAAAAGGCCGGCAAGTTCGGCGGCGCCACCCCCGAAGAGAAGCGCGAGGTGTTGCGCTGGGTGCTCTGGGACAACCACAAGCTCTCGGGCCAGAACGGCCCGCTCCGCTTCCTGATGAACTTCCTGCCTGAAGACAAGCGCCCGGCCGAGGTGATCGGCTTCATGCAGGGCCGGCTCAACGCCGCCTATACCGTGCTGAACGCCCATCTCGAGGGCCGCGACTGGATCGTCGGTGACGGGATCACCAACGCCGATCTGAGCTGCTGCGGCTATCTCTTCTACCCCGAGCCCTTCGGCTTCGACCGGGCCGACTGGCCGCATATCGACGCCTGGCTGACGCGGCTTTCCGAAACACCGGGGTGGAGACACCCCTACGACCTGATGCCCGGCTCGCCCGCCGACCGGGCCACCTGAGGAGGACGACCATGACCGACGCCTATATCTACGACGCCCTGCGCAGCCCGCGTGGCAAGGGCCGCAAGGACGGTGCGCTGCACGAGGTCACCAGCCTCCGGCTTTCTGCGCAGATTCTGAACGCCGTCAAGGACCGCAACGGCCTTGAGGGGCACGCCGTGGAGGACGTGATCTGGGGCAATGTCACCCAGGTCGGCGAACAGGGCGGCTGCCTCGCGCGTTCGGCCGTGCTCGCCTCGGACCTCGACCAGCGCATCCCGGGCCTGTCGATCAACCGCTTCTGTGCTTCGGGCATGGAGGCCGTCAACCTCGCCGCCAACCAGGTGCGCGGCGGGGCCGGCCGGGCCTATATCGCCGGCGGCGTCGAGATGATGGGCCGGGTGCCGATGGGCAGCGATGGGGCGGCGATTGCCGTCGATCCGTCGCTCGCCATGGAGAGCTACTTCGTGCCGCAGGGCATCTCGGCCGATATCATCGCCACCGAATACGGCTTTTCCCGCGATGACGCCGACGCGCTGGCGGTGGAGAGCCAGAAACGCGCCGCCGCGGCCTGGGAGGACGGCCGCTTTGACAAATCCATCGTCGCGGTGCGCGACATCAATGGTCTGCCGATCCTCGAGCGTGACGAATACATGCGCCCCGGCACCGACATGCAGAGCCTCGGCGGGTTGAAGCCGGCGTTCAAGGACATGGGCGAGACCATGCCGGGCTTCGACGCGGTGGCGCTGATGAAATACCCGCATCTCGAACGGATCAACCACATCCACCATGCCGGCAACTCCAGCGGGATCGTCGATGGCGCCGCCGCGGTGCTGATCGGCAATAAGGCATTCGGCGAGGCGCACGGGCTTACCCCCCGCGCCCGGATCCGCGCCACCGCCAAGATCGGCACCGACCCGACGATCATGCTGACCGGCCCGGTGCCGGTGACCGAGAAAATCCTCAAAGACAGCGGCATGGCAATCTCCGACATCGATCTCGTCGAGGTCAACGAGGCCTTTGCCAGCGTCGTGCTGCGCTTCATGCAGGCCTTCGACGTCGATCACGACCGGGTCAACGTCAACGGCGGCGCTATCGCCATGGGCCATCCCCTCGGCGCCACCGGTGCGATCATCATCGGCACGCTGCTGGATGAGCTGGAGCGGAGCGGCAAGGGCGTGGGCCTCGCCACGCTCTGCATCGCCTCGGGCATGGGTGCGGCCACGATCATCGAGCGCCTGTGAGCGCCCCGAACCGATTTATGGGAGAGACAGAATGACCGATTTCACCATGCGCACCGACGCCGACGGCGTCGCCATCATCGAATGGGACGTGCAGGGCAAGAGCATGAACGTGCTGTCGCTCGACGGGCTGGCCGAGCTTGACGCCCATCTCGACACGGCGCTTGCCGACGACACCGTCAAGGGCATCGTCATCACCTCGGCCAAGGCGGATTTCGCCGGCGGGATGGACCTCAACGTCATCGCCAAGATGAAAGAAAGCGCCGGCGACGACCCGGCCCGCGGGCTGTTTGACGGGATCATGCAGATGCACCGGATCCTGCGCAAGATCGAGCGCGCCGGGATGGACGACAAGAACAAGGGCGGCAAGCCCGTCGCCGCCGCCCTGCCCGGCACCGCGCTGGGCATCGGCCTCGAGATCCCGCTGGCCTGCCACCGGATCTTTGCCGCCGACAACCCCAAGGCCAAGATCGGCCTGCCCGAGATCATGGTCGGCATCTTCCCCGGCGCGGGCGGCACCACCCGTATGGTGCGCAAGATGGGCGCGATGGCGGCCTCGCCCTTCCTGCTGGAAGGCAAGCTCAGCGACCCGAAGAAGGCCAAGATGGCGGGTATCATCGACGAGGTGGTCGACGATCCGCTGGCGGCGGCAAAGGAGTGGGTGCTGTCGGCGCCGAAGTTCGTCAAGCCCTGGGACGAGAAGGGCTACAAGATGCCCGGCGGCGCGCCCTATCACCCGGCGGGCTTCATGACCTATGTCGGTGCTTCGGCGATGGTCAACGGCAAGACCAAGGGCGTCTACCCGGCGGCCAAGGCGCTGCTCTCGGCGGTCTATGAAGGCGCGCTGGTGCCCTTCGACACCGCGCTCAAGGTCGAGGTGCGCTGGTTCACCAACGTGCTGATGAACCCCTCGTCCGCGGCGATGATCCGCTCGCTCTTCATCAACAAGGAGGCGCTGGAGAAAGGCGCCAACCGCCCCGAAGCGTCTGACCAGAAGGTCAAGAAGGTCGGTGTTCTGGGGGCCGGCATGATGGGCGCCGGGATCACGCTGGTCTCGGCCATGGCCGGGATCGAGGTGGTGCTGATCGACCAGAAACAGGAGGCGGCGGACCGCGGCCGCGCCTATACCGCCGACTACATGGACAAGGGGATCAAGCGCAAGAAGGCCACCGAGGCCAAGAAGGAGGCCGCGCTGGCCCTGATCACCGCGACCACGGATTACGCCGCACTGGAAGGCTGCGACCTGATCATCGAGGCGGTTTTCGAGGACCCCAAGGTCAAGGCCGAGGTCACCGCGAAGGTCGAGGCGGTCATCGGCGAGGATTGCATCTTTGCGTCGAACACCTCGACCCTGCCGATCAGCCAGCTTGCCAAGGCCAGCAAACGGCCCGAGCAGTTCATCGGCATCCACTTCTTCTCGCCGGTCGAGAAGATGATGCTGGTCGAGATCATCAAGGGCAAGGCGACGGGTGACCGGGCGGTGGCCAAGGCGCTCGACTACGTGCGCCAGATCCGCAAGACCCCGATCGTGGTCAACGACGCGCGCTTCTTCTACGCCAACCGCTGCATCATCCCCTATCTCAACGAGGGGATGCGGATGGTGAAGGAAGGCGTCTCGCCGGCGCTGGTGGAGAATGCCGCCAAGATGGTCGGCATGCCGCTGGGTCCGCTGCAACTGGTCGACGAGACCTCGATCGACCTCGGCGCCAAGATCGCCCGCGCCACGAAACAGGCGATGGGCGACGCCTACCCCGACGGCGATGTCGACGAGGTGATCTTCTGGATGGAGGGCGAAGGCCGTCTCGGTCGCAAGTCCGGCAAGGGCTTTTACGACTACGACGACGCCGGCAAGCGACAGGGCTTGTCAGAGGCGGTGAAGGCGCAGTATCCGCAGGCGGCCGACCAGCCCGACCTGATCGAGGTCCAGCACCGCCTGCTCTTTGCCCAGGTTCTGGAAGCGGTGCGCGCGCTCGAGGAAGGCGTGCTGGAAGACATCCGCGAAGGCGATGTCGGCGCGATCCTCGGCTGGGGGTTCGCCCCTTGGTCCGGCGGGCCGTTCAGCTGGCTCGACATGATCGGCGCGCCCTATGCGGCCGAGCGCTGTGACCAACTGGCCGCGGCGCATGGCGCACGCTTTGCCTGCCCCGATCTGCTGCGCGAGATGGCCGAGAAGACCCAGAGCTTTTACAAGCGCTTCGGTCCGGACGCCAAGGCCGCGTAGCGGACGGTCCGCCGGGGTTTGATGCCTCCGGCGGCAATATTTCGGAACCAGAGACGGGGCGGACCTGCGCATGGGTCCGCCCCGCATGCGTTCAGGGCCCGGGGGGCGCCGGTTGCGGCCCCGGACGATCCGGCAGGGGGCGACGTGGCGGATTTTCGTCTGTCAGTAGCCTGTGCATTGGGAGCTGTCCCGAATCTCGGTCGCTCCTGAGGTACCCGGCTCCTAAGAAACAGAGACAGCGTCCCTGTCCGCGGGCTGCCAAGGGCTGCCCGCGGTGTCCCGACGCATCTGAGCGGGTCGATCCGCCGCCCCGGCCCTAGCGGGCCGCGACGACAATCTCTCCGAGCGCGCCGGCAATGGCGCCGATCTCGCCCATGGCGTCGACCCGGCGCAGCACGCCACGGCTTTCGTAATAGGCAATCAGCGGCGCGGTCTGCGCGTGATAGGCCGCGAGCCGCGAGGCCACGGTTTCGACGTTGTCATCGGCGCGGCGCTTGAACTCGCTGCCGCCGCACTTGTCGCAGGTGCCGGCCTTCTCGGGCTGCTTGAAGCTGTCGTGGTAGCCCTCGCCGCAGGTGGCACAGGTGGAGCGGCCGGAGATCCGCGTCACCATCGCCGCGTCCTCCACCTCGAGCGAGATGGCGGCGTTGATCTGCTGGCCGTTCTCCTCGAGCAGCCGGTCGAGCGCCTCGGCCTGCGCGCTGGTGCGCGGAAAACCGTCGAGGATCACGCCGCTGGCGGTGTCCTCTTGCGCCAGACGGTCGCGCAGGATGGCGATGACGATCTCGTCAGAGACCAGCCCGCCCGCATCCATCACCGCCTTGGCCTCGCGGCCGGCCTCGGTTCCGGCGGCCACCGCAGCGCGCAGCAGGTCACCGGTCGAGAGCTGGACCAGGCCGAAACGCTCTTCGAGCATCCGGGCCTGGGTGCCCTTGCCGGCCCCCGGAGGGCCAAGCAGGATCAGGACGGCGGGGCGGGTTTGCACCTGGGCGTCCATCGCCATCAGCCCCGGTTCATCCGGTTGTCGATCAGGTCGTCGACGACGCTCGGATCGGCCAGCGTCGAGGTATCGCCCAGCGCGCCGAAATCGTTCTCGGCGATCTTGCGCAGGATGCGGCGCATGATCTTGCCCGAGCGGGTCTTGGGCAGGCCTGGCGCCCATTGGATCAGGTCTGGCGAGGCGATCGGCCCGATCTCCTGCCGCACCCAGGTGCGCAGCTCCTTGCGCAGCTCGTCAGAGGGCTCCTGCCCGGTCATCAGGGTGACATAGCAATAGATGCCCTGCCCCTTGATGTCATGCGGATAGCCCACCACCGCGGCCTCTGCCACCTTGGGATGCGCCACCAGCGCGCTCTCGACCTCGGCCGTGCCCATGCGGTGGCCCGAGACGTTGATCACGTCATCGACCCGGCCGGTGATCCAGTAGTCGCCGTCGGCGTCGCGCCGACAGCCGTCGCCTGAGAAGTAGTAGCCCTTGTAGTCCGAGAAATAGGTCTTCTCGAAGCGCTCGTGATCGCCCCAGACGGTGCGCATCTGCCCCGGCCAGCTGTCGGCGATGACAAGCACCCCCTCGACGCCGTTGCCCTTGATCTCTTCGCCGGTCGTCGGGTCGAGCACCATCGGTTTGATGCCAAAGAACGGCTGCTGCGCCGAGCCGGGTTTCAGCTCATGCGCGCCGGGCAGCGGGGTCATCATGTGGCCGCCGGTCTCGGTCTGCCACCAGGTGTCGACGATCGGGCATTTGCCCTTGCCGACCACATCGTTGTACCAGTTCCAGGCCTCGGGATTGATCGGTTCGCCGACGGTGCCCAGCAGCAGCAGCGACGACAGGTCGGCCTTCTCGACGAACTCCGGCCCCTGCCCCATCAGCGCACGGATCGCGGTGGGCGCGGTGTAGAACTGATTGACCTTGTGCTTGTCGCAGACCTGCCAGAAGCGCGAGGCATCCGGCCAGGTCGGCACGCCCTCGAACATCAGCGTGGTGCCGCCGTTGGCCAGCGGGCCATAGACGATGTAGCTGTGACCGGTGACCCAGCCCACATCCGCGGTGCACCAGTAGATGTCGCCGTCGTGGTAGTCGAAGGTGATCTCATGCGTCATCGCGGCATAGACAAGATAGCCGCCGGAGCAATGCACCACCCCCTTGGGCTGGCCGGTGGAGCCCGAGGTATAGAGGATGAAGAGCGGATCCTCGGCGTTCACCTCGACCGGATCGAAACTGTCGGAAGCCTTTTCGGCCAGCGCATTGTAATCCACGTCACGGGCGTCATCCCACGCGACATCGCCGCCGGTGCGCCGAACCACCAGCGATTTCACGTCGTCGCCGCAATTGGCCAGCGCCTTGTCGGCATTGGCCTTGAGCGCGGTCTTGCGGCCGCCGCGGGGCGCTTCGTCGGCGGTGATCACCACCTTGGCGTCACAGCCGTTGATCCGCGCCGAGAGCGCGTCGGGCGAGAAACCGGCAAAGACGATGGAGTGGATCGCGCCGATCCGGGCGCAGGCCAGCATGGCATAGGCGGCTTCGGGGATCATCGGCAGGTAGATCACCACGCGGTCGCCCTTGGTCACGCCCAGATCGCTCAGAACATTGGCCATGCGGCAGGTGTTGGCATGCAACTCGCGATACGAGATGTGCTGCGCGTCGTCCTGCGGGTCGTCCGGTTCCCAGATGATCGCGGTCTGGTCGCCGCGGGTCTCGAGATGGCGGTCGATGCAGTTGGCCGAGACGTTCAGCGTGCCGTCGTGATACCATTTGATGTGGATGTCACCCGGCGCAAAGCTCACGTCCTTGACCTGACTGTAGGGTTTGATCCAGTCGATGCGCTTGCCCTGCTCGGCCCAGAATGCCTCTGGATCGGCGATTGAGGCGCTGTACATCTCCTGATATTTGGCAGCGTCGATATGGTACTGGCGTGCGGAATGGTCGTTGGGCATGTGCTCCCCCTCTTTCGGTATGCCGGTGCGCAGCATGGCTCCTCCATGCGCCCCGAAGATCAACGTCGCCGCGAGTTTACAGAGGATTGCCGGGATTTGATCCGGGTCACTCAGTCTTAAGACTTTTTCTGTAAAGAAATCGACAGGCGCGATTGTCAATTAGTAAATTTTCACCGGATAGGGCGGAAAAATGCCGTTGCGTCAGGCAGTTGCATTCTCCCGCAGGTCTTTCTTGGTCAGCAAATCTTGGCGATGCTCCGGCGCGTTGCCCGCTAACAATCTTGCGCGCAGCCTGCGACAAATTTGCAGGCCTGTCGCCGAGGCGGTCCCGCCCGTGCCGGATAATTGCGAAAACCGCGACCAAAGTGCCATCTCGGCGCATTTGTGATCACACAGGTGATTCCCTGCATTCCCGGTAGGTTCCGAGGCCCCGCTCCGGGGCATTCCGGCGCCGATCCGCAACAGCCAGGCGCCGGCCGGCATTTGTGATCACGACTTTTCGCTCTTGGCTTTTAGGGCCGCGCGCACCGCGTCGGCGTGACTGGCGCTGACCGGCAGCTCGCGCCCGTCGGACAGGGTCGCCTTCAACCGTGTGCCCTCGCGGTGCAGGCGCACCAGATGGGCGATGCTGGCGTAATGCGACCGGTGCAGCTGCAGCCCGGCGGCGCCTTTCAGCTCGGCCATGGCATCGCTCAGACGGATCAGCACCAGATGGCTGCCCAGCGTCGTCGTCACCTCGGCGTAGTGGTCCTGCATCGAGATCGAGATGATGTCGTCGCCCAGTTCCGGTGGCAGCCGCTTGTGAAATCCGGTACGCCGCTGCGGCGGTTCCCGGGAGGTGCCCTTGCCGCCCCAGTCGAGGAACTCGACGATCCCCACGACCCAGCCGATCAGCGCCACCTGCAGCCAGATCACCGGCAAGGCCGCCCCCGCAACCACCGGCGGCCGGAACACGCCATGGACAAAGATCACCACCGCCGCCCCCGGCAGACCGGCCAGCAGCGCCCCGACCGCCAGCCGCAGCACCGGCGGCAGAGGCCCCAGCCAGGCGGTCTTGAGCGCCGTGGTCTGGCAGACGTGCATGAAGAACCCGACCCCGGTAAAGACCACCAGCCAGAACACCAGCCGCTGGGCAAAGCTCATGACCTCATAGGTGCCGAACGGTCCGGTCACCGCCAGGACCAGCACGCCCCCAAAGAAGCCGAGGATCTTGCGTTCCCAGCCAATCGAGCCCCAGATATCCGCCAAGGTTTCACGCATCGTGAAATTTGACCCTAGGTAACTCACGAAATCCAGCAAAAATTCGCGAAGATTAACTAGGTTTTATTAAGATTCGGGCGCTTCATGCTTTTGCCTGCCGCGATATTCAGGGGGGAGCGATTGTTCTATCACTTTTGCGGGTCTTCGGATCCATGACCTAGTCACCGCGTTCTTCGGGGCGCGTGTTTCAGAGCAGGCCGGCCTGGATGGCGCAATGACCCTGGGGGAGTTGCACCACCGAGGCCGGCCTTCCTTTGTGGCGACCTTCCTTTGTGGCAACCATGGCCCGCGCCGCCCCTCCCGCACCCTCTGGACGCCCCTTTCCCTGCCGCCTATAAGCGTCCGCAAGATGGCTCAATTCGCGATCATCATTCGAATTACGTGCCCGGCGCTCTGATCAGACGAGCCGCCGGGACAAGGCGCATGGACGCCCGCGCCGCCACACCCCTGACATCCGGACAAAGTGACAAGGACGCCCTTCATGTGCGCCGATACGCCTGAGTACAAAGACACTCTGAACCTGCCGAAAACCGACTTCCCGATGCGCGCCGGCCTGCCCAAGCGCGAGCCCGAATGGCTGGCCCGCTGGGAACGGCTCGGCATCTACGACCGCCTGCGCGAGCGCGCCGGCGACCGCAAGCCCTTTACCCTGCATGACGGCCCGCCCTATGCCAACGGCCACCTGCATATCGGCCACGCTTTGAACAAGACGATCAAGGACATGATCGTCCGCTCGCACCAGATGATGGGCTTTGACGCGCGCTATATCCCCGGCTGGGATTGCCACGGTCTGCCGATCGAATGGAAGATCGAGGAACAGTACCGCAAGAAGGGCAAGAACAAGGATGAGGTCGACGTCGTCGACTTCCGTCAGGAATGCCGCCGCTTTGCCGAGGGCTGGGTCGATGTCCAGCGCGAGGAGTTCAAGCGTCTTGGCATCACCGGCAACTGGCCCGCGCCCTACCTGACGATGGATTTCCACGCCGAGCGGGTCATCGCCGAGGAATTCCAGAAGTTCCTGATGAACGGCACGCTCTACCAAGGCTCCAAGCCGGTGATGTGGTCGCCGGTGGAACAGACCGCGCTGGCCGAGGCCGAGGTCGAATACCACGACAAGGAGAGCTTTACCGTCTGGGTCAAGTTCCGGGTGTCGAACGTGGAATTCCCCGACCTGACGCTCGCCGGCGAGGAAACCGAGATCGAGGAAGGCCGCGACATCATGGCCGCCGAGGAACAGGTCGCCCATGACCTGATCGGCGCACACGTGGTGATCTGGACCACCACGCCCTGGACCCTGCCGTCGAACAAGGCCGTCGTCTTTGGCCGCGACATCAGCTACGGGCTCTACGAGGTCACCGGCGCACCCGAGGAATGCTGGGCCGCCAAGGGCGACCGCTTCCTGCTGGCCGACAATCTCGCCGCCGATGTCTTCAAGCGCGCCCGCCTGAACGACGACCAGTACCGGCGCGTCCGCACCGTCAGCGCCGATCTGCTGGCCGGTCTGACCCTGCACCACCCGCTGGCCGGGGCCGAGGGCGCAAACGGCGAATGGGACGAGCCGCGCGACTTCCGCGCCGCCGATTTCGTCACCGACACCGAGGGCACCGGCTTCGTGCATTGCGCGCCGAGCCACGGGATGGAGGAATACGAGCTCTACCGTGACCTCAATATGCTCGACAAGGTGATCACCTACAACGTGCTCGACGACGGCTCTTTCCGGACCGACCTGCCGTTCTTCGGCGGCAGCTACATCCTGAGCCGCAAGGGCGGCGAAGGCGACGCCAACAAGAAGATCATCGACAAGCTGGTGGAGGTCGGCGGTCTGCTCGCCCGCGGCAAGATCAAGCACTCCTACCCGCATTCCTGGCGCTCCAAGGCGCCGGTGATCTTCCGCAACACGCCGCAATGGTTCGCCGCCATCGACCGCGAGGTCGGCGACGGTCAGGACCAGTATGGCAAGACCATCCGACAGCGGGCGCTCACCTCGATCGACCAGCTGGTAAACTGGACCCCCAAGACCGGTCGCAACCGGCTCCACGCGATGATCGAGGACCGGCCCGACTGGGTGCTGTCGCGCCAGCGCGCCTGGGGCGTGCCGCTGACCTGTTTCACCCGGAAGGGTGCCCTGCCCACCGACCCCGGCTTCCTGCTGCGCGACGAGACGGTCAACGCCCGCATCCTCGAGGCCTTCGAGGCCGAGGGCGCCGACGCCTGGTACAGGGAAGGCGCCAAGGAGCGCTTCCTCGGCGCGGATCACAACCCCGATGAGTGGGATCAGGTGTTCGACATCCTCGACGTTTGGTTCGATTCCGGTTCGACCCATGCCTTCGTGCTGCGCGACCGCGAGGACGGCACCGAGGACGGCATCGCCGATGTCTACATGGAGGGCACCGACCAGCACCGCGGCTGGTTCCACTCCTCGATGCTGCAGGCCTGCGGCACCAAGGGCCGCGCCCCCTATCGCAACGTGGTGACCCACGGGTTCACGCTGGACGAGAAGGGCAACAAGATGTCCAAATCGCTCGGCAACACCATCGCGCCGGATCAGGTGGTCAAGCAATACGGCGCCGACATCCTGCGGCTCTGGGTGGCGCAGACCGATTACACCGCCGACCAGCGCATCGGGCCCGAGATCCTCAAGGGCGTCGCTGATGGCTATCGCCGGCTGCGCAACACCATGCGCTTCATGCTGGGCGCGCTGGCGCATTTCGAGGAAAGCGACCGGGTTGAACCGTCAGAGATGCCCGAGCTCGAGCGCTACATCCTGCACCGTCTGGCCGAGCTCGATCACGTGGTGCGCAAGGGCTATGCCGCCTTCGATTTCCAGGGCGTGTTCCAGCAGCTGTTCAATTTCGCCACGGTCGAGCTCTCGGCCTTCTACTTCGACATCCGCAAGGACGCGCTCTATTGCGACGGCGACACCCAACGCCGCCGCGCTGCGCGCACGGTGATGGACCTGCTGTTCAACCGACTCACCACCTGGCTGGCGCCGGTGTTGGTCTTTACCATGGAAGAGGTCTGGCTCGAACGCTTCCCCGGCGACGACAGCTCGGTGCATCTGACCGACATCCCGGAAACGCCGGCCGACTGGCTCGACGAGCCGCTGGCGGCGAAATGGGCCAAGGTGCGTCAGGCACGCCGGGTGGTCACCGCGGCGCTGGAGATCCAGCGCAGCGACAAGGTGATCGGCGCCTCGCTCGAGGCCGCCCCGGTGGTGCATGTGCGCGATGCCGAGATGCTGCAGGCGCTGAAGTCGATCAATTTCGACGACATCTGCATCACCTCCGGCATGTCGCTGACCGGCGACCCGCAGCCGGCCGAAGCCTTCCGCCTGCCGGAGATCGAGGGCGTTGGCGTGGTCTTCGAAAAGGCCGATGGCGAGAAATGCCAGCGCTGCTGGAAGATCCTGCCCGACGTCGGCAGCCACAGCCACCCCGCCACATGCGCCCGCTGCGACGCCGCGCTGAGCTGAGAACTGCACAGCGGGCGGGCTTTCTTCCGCCCGCTGTGTTATGCTCCTCTTGCGGGAGAGGCATCGTTTGAGCGGCCAGACCATGGCCCCGCACCTCCGTGACAGTGCCAGTCTCCTCACCCGCCAATTTCAATGAGGAGTATCCACAATGGCATATTACATGTTTCAGGGCCGCTATTCGCCCGAGTCGATCAGGAAGATGGTCGAGACCCCGCAGGACCGCGAAGCCGAGGCCCGCAAGCTGGTCGAGGCGATGGGCGGCAAGCTGCATCACATGTTCTTCTGCTTCGGGCGCGAAGACGTGGTGGTGCTGATCGAAGCCCCGGATGACGAGACGATGGCCGGTGCCATCATGGCCGTCGGCGCAAGTGGCGCGATGTCCGGCGGGGCCACCACCAAGCTGCTGACCTCGCAGCAGGCGCAAGCGGCGATGAAGAAAGCGCAAGCTGTCGGGAAGAGTGACTATCGCCCCGCCAATGCCTGATCGGACAGCGCTGCACAGAGGCTGTGCGCCGCCTTGAGCGCATCGGTGGGTTGGAAAACCCGGCAAAGGCGATATCTATGGCGGAAAGGCACAAGGAGCTTTTCCGCGATGACCGAGACCTACACCCCGCCCACCGTCTGGACATGGGATCAGGAGAACGGCGGCCAGTTCGCCTCGACCAACCGCCCCATCGCCGGCCCGACCCATGACAAGGCGCTGCCGGTCGGCAAGCATCCGTTCCAGCTCTATTCGCAGGGCACGCCCAACGGGGTGAAGGTGACGGTGATGTTCGAAGAGCTGCTGGCCGCCGGTCATGACGCCGAATACGACGCATGGCTCATTCGCATCGGCAAGGGCGACCAGTTCGGCTCGGGCTTTGTCGAGGTCAATCCGAACTCCAAGATCCCTGCTCTGATGGACCGCTCCGGCGAGACACCCGTACGGGTTTTTGAATCCGTCGCGATCATGCTGCACCTGTCTGAAAAGTTCGGCAATGCCTTCCAGGGCGCGTCGGAACATCGCGCCGAGCTTTTGTCCTGGCTGTTCTGGCAGATGGGCAGCGCGCCGTTTCTTGGCGGCGGCTTCGGCCATTTCTACAACTACGCGCCGGAGAAGTACGAGTATCCGATCAACCGCTACGCGATGGAATCCAAGCGCCAGCTCGACGTGCTGAACCGGCACCTGTCAGAGCGCGACTGGATGGTCGGCGGCGAATACACCCTGGCCGACATGGCGATCTGGCCGTGGTACGGTCAGCTGATGCTGGGCCGGCTCTACGGTGCGGCCGAGTTCCTTGACGTCGAGAGCTATACCCACGTGATGGAGTGGGCCAAGCGGATCGACGCGCGCCCCGCCGTGCAACGTGGCCGCATGGTCAACCGCACCGGTGGCGAGTTGTCGTCGCAGCTGCACGAGCGGCACGCAGCCGAGGATTTCGAGACGAAAACCCAGGACAAGCTGGAAGACGCCTGAAACCCGCAAGTTCCGGATTGAGCCTTTGCGCCGCAGGGGCCAATCTGGCCGCATGCCGGAACGCAGCCTGACCACACCGCTTGGCCCCGTCACCCTCGAAGCACGGGACGGCGCGATCACCGCCTTGCATTGGCGGTGTGGCGAGGCCAACGACGATCCGCTGCTGGTCGAGGCCGAACGCCAGCTGACTGCCTATTTCGCCGGGCGCAGCGAGGACTTCGACCTGCCTTTTGCGCCGCAGGGCACCGACCTCACCCTCCGGACCTGCGCCGCACTGCAGGCGATCCCGTTTGGCGAGACCCGGACCTATGGCGATCTGGCGGCTGAGCTGAACGTGCCGGCGCAGGCCATCGGACAGGCCTGCGGCGCCAACCCGATCCCGGTGTTGATCCCCTGCCACCGCATTCTGGGCGCAAACGGGCTCGGCGGGTTTTCCGCCAAGGGCGGCGTCGAGACCAAGGTCTGGCTGCTGAGGCACGAGCGCGCAGCCGGCTTGCTGATCTAGCCTCGAGGAAAAACGTACCGGCGGGTTAACAGCGGGCTGCAAGCCCGTCACACATCATGTCGGAATCCTGCGTTCGGCACAATTTGGCGCCCACCGACACGGCGATGTGGCTGCCCGCATCGCTCCGGTCCGATGCCTGCAGACTATGCCGGGATAAACTGCCCTACGCCCCCGACGGATCGCCGCACCACGGCCCGTCGATGCGCGGCTCAGTCCCGTCTGGGATCGCGCGGATAGGTGCCGAGGATTTCCAGCATGTCGGTGAAGTAGTCCAGTTCCTCCAGCGCCCGCTGCACCGCCGGGTCGTCGGGGTGGCCCTCGATATCGGCATAGAACTGCGTCGCGGTGAAGGAGCCGCCGACCATGTAGCTTTCCAGCTTGGTCATGTTGACGCCGTTGGTGGCAAACCCGCCCATCGCCTTGTAAAGCGCCGCCGGGATATTGCGCACCTGAAAGACGAAGGTGGTCAGCATGCCATGATCGCCCCGCCGCGACATGTCGGGCTCGCGGCCCATCAACAAAAAGCGCGTGGTGTTGTGGGCATGATCCTCGATATGCCGCGCGAGGATGTGCAGCCCGTGGATCTCGGCCGCAAGGTCAGAGGCCAGCACGCCAGAGCGGCGATCTCCGCTCTCGGCCAGTTCTGCCGCCGCGCCGGCGCTGTCGGCGGCCGCCTCGCCGCGGATGCCGTAGGTCTTGAGGAAGTCGGCGCATTGCGGCAGCAGCACCATATGCGCACGCACCGTCTCGATCTCCTCGATCTGCACGCCGTGATGCGCCATCAGGCTGACATGCACCCGGACGAAGGCCTCGCCGACGATCCGGAGCCCGCTCTGCGGCAGCAGCCGGTGGATGTCGGCGACGCGGCCATAGGTGGTGTTTTCCACCGGCAGCATCGCCAGATCGGCCGCGCCGGAACTCACCGCGGCGATCACGTCCTCGAAGCTGTTGCAGGGCATCGGATCCATCTCGGGGCATGCGTCGCGGCAGGCTTCGTGGCTGTAGGCTCCGGGCTCCCCCTGAAAGGCGATGCGTCCTGTCATGGCAATTTTTCCGCTTTTTTGGCCCGGCCCGGGCGTTTCGTCGCGGTTTCTATACCTTGCCTCCGAGAAGGGGAAGCCGTAAGACCCCGAACAAGACCAAGCTAAGGGACTCGCGTGTTATGGATACAATGACCTCGACCAAGATTCTGGGGGGCTTCTGCGGCGCTTTCCTGATCTTCCTGCTCGGTAAATGGGCGGCTGAAGAGATCTATCACACCGGTGGCGGCCATGGCAGCGAAGAGCAGGCCTATGTCATCGACACCGGCGAAAGCGATGCCGGCCCTGCCGAGGATGCCGTGCCCTTTGCCGAGCTTCTCGCCGCGGCCGATCCGGCCAAGGGCGAACGCGTCTGGGGCAAATGCCGCGCCTGTCACAAGGTCGAGGACGGCGTCAACGGCACCGGCCCGCATCTCTACGGCGTCGTCGGCCGCGACGTGGCCTCGGTTGCAGGCTTCGGCTATTCCGGCGCGCTGGTCGCCGTGGCCGATGTCTGGACCCCGGAAAACCTGCAGGCGTTCCTCGAGAACCCCAAGGGCTATGCGCCCGGCACCAAGATGTCCTTTGCCGGCCTGAAAAAGCCCGAGGACCGCGCCGACCTGATCGCCTGGCTCGACGGCATCGACGGCTGATTGCACGTCCGATCGCCCTGTCGCATCGAGTAAAATGCGCCGCCGTTCCTTCGGGAGCGGCGGTTTTTCTTTGCGCGCCGGGGTTTCCGCCGGATCTCACCCAAGTTCACGGAATATCGACTTGATTGATCCTGCCGCACCGCTCTAGCGTACGGGGCCAAAGACGCCTTCCGCTTGCGCGCCGACAAGGCGTCTCGTGGCCAACAGGAGCGACTGAATGACCGACGAAAGATACCTGCCCCGCACCGGGTTCGAATTCTCACGCCGTGCCGCGCTTGGCATGTTCGGGGCGACGGCGCTTGGCGCCGCGCTGCCGCCGGCGCGGGTGATCGCCCAGACCAGCGAGGGCGAGGAGATCGTCACCAGCCACGGCTACTCCTTCTACGGCGACCTGAAATACCCCAAGGGGTTCCCGCATTTCGACTACGTCAACCCCAACGCCCCCAAGGGCGGGCAGATCTCGCTCGGCACGCGGGGCACCTTTGACGGCTTCAACCGCTGGGCCTGGCGCGGCAATGCCGAGAGCAATTCCGGCATCGTCGCCGAGGCGATGTTCGGCGAGATGCCCTGGGGCGGCGGTCTGCCGGCGGATTCGATCACCGACGCCTACAACCTGATCGCCCGCGAGGTCGAATACCCCAAGTCCAAGACCTGGTGCGTGTTCCACATGCGCGACGATGTCACCTTTCGCAACGGCCAGCCGCTGCGCGCGCGTGACGCCGCCTTTACCCACAACCTGTTCCTCGAGCAGGGCATCCGCTCCTATGCCCGCGCGGTCAAGGAACGGATCACCGGCGTCGAGGTGATCGACGACCTGACCATCCGCTACACCTTTGCCGACGAGATCTCGCGCCGCTCGCTGATCTCCCAGGTCGGCGGCACGCCGATATTTTCCGAGGATTGGTACAAGGAGACCGGCGAGCGGCTCGACGAGCCCTCGGTGGCCTCGCCGATGGCCTCGGGCCCCTATCAGGTGGGCGATTACGAGTTCAACCGCTACGTGGTCTACGAGCGCAACCCGAATTACTGGGGCTGGGATCACCCGCTCAACGTCGGCCGACACAATTTCGACCGTATCCGGTTCGAGTATTTCGCCGATGACGCCGCCGAGTTCGAGGCCTTCAAGGCCGGCATCTACACTTTCCGCGCCGAGGGCTCGACCAAGCGCTGGGCCACCGGCTATGACTTTCCGGCGCTGAAAAAGGGCCACGTGGTGCGCGAGGAGATCCCCGACGGCACCGCGCCCAACAACTCGGGCATCATCTTCAACACCCTGCGGCCGCCGCTCGACAACCGCAACGTGCGCCATGCGCTGTCGCTGGCGTTCAACTTCGAATGGGTCCGCGACTCGCTGCAATTCGGCCTGACCACCCAGCGCAAATCCTTTGCCGAGGGTCAGGAGTGGGAGGCTACCGGTGTGCCCGAAGGCGCCGAGCTGGAGCTGCTGAAATCGCTGGGCGAGGTGGTGCCGCCGGAAATGCTGACCGAGGAAGTGGTGATGCCGCATACCTCCGAGCCGCGCACCCCGAGTGACCGGCGCAACCAGCGTGCGGCGCTGAAGCTTCTGGCCGAGGAAGGCTATTCGGTCAACGATCAGGGTCAGATGGTCGATGCGGAGGGCCAGCAGCTCAGCCTCGACTTCCTCGTGCTGTCGAGCTGGGATGACACCCGCAAGGCGGTGATCGAGACCTATGCCCAGACGCTGGAAAGCTGGGGCATCGCGGTCAGCGCCGAGGCGATCGACAGCGCCCAGGGCCAGCAGCGGTTTCTCGACAAGGATTACGACCTGATCCACACCCGCTACTTGACCTTCTCGGTCGCCGGTACCGGGCTCAACCAGCTGTTCGGCTCCGAGACCGCCGAGGTCTCGTCTTACAACGGCGCCGCCCTGCGCAGCCCGGTGGTCGATGCGCTGATCGATGCCGCGCTCGACACCAACAACCGCGAAGACGAGATCACCGCCCTCAAGGCGCTGGACCGGGCGCTGCGCTACGAACGGATCGTGGTGCATGACGGTTTCGTGCCGGAATACTGGGTGGCCTATTACGACATGTTCGAACGGCCCGACCCGCTGCCGCCGCTGGCGCTCGGCGTGCTCGACTTCTGGTGGTTCAACGACGAGAAGTACCAGGCCCTGAAAGCCGCGGGCGCGCTGAAGTAACCCATGGGCGCCTATATCCTTCGCAGACTGCTGCTGGTGATCCCCACACTCCTGGGGATCATGATCATCAACTTCGCCCTGGTGCAATTCGTGCCCGGCGGCCCGGTGGAACAGATGCTCGCCCAGATCCAGGGCGAGGGCGACGTCTTTGGCGGCTTTTCCGGCGGCGGCGAGGACGTGGGCGAGGAGACCTTCGGCTCCGACAGCGACTACATCGGCGCGCGCGGGCTCGACAAGGAGTTCATCGAACAGCTTGAGGTTGATTTCGGCTTTGCCCGCGTGGTCTGTGAAGACGGCTATACCGGCGAGCCTGACCTCGACGATCCGGCCTGTCTCAAGGAAGACATCGGCATCGGCGAGCGCTTCTTCATCATGATGGGCAACTACCTGCGGCTCGACTTCGGCGAGAGCTATTTCCGCTCGATCGGCGTGCTCGAACTGGTGATGGAGAAGCTGCCGGTCTCGATCACGCTGGGGCTCTGGTCGACGCTGATTGCCTATGCGGTCTCGATCCCGCTGGGCATCCGCAAGGCGGTCATGGACGGCTCGACCTTCGACACCTGGACCTCTGGCGTGATCATCGTGGCCTATGCGATCCCCGGGTTTTTGTTCGCGATCCTGCTGCTGGTGCTGTTTGCCGGCGGCTCCTACTGGCAGATCTTCCCGCTGCGGGGCCTGACCTCCGACAATTTCGAGAACCTGAGCCTGCTGGGCAAGATAGGCGACTACTTCTGGCACATCACCCTGCCGGTGCTGGCCTCGACGATCTCGGCCTTTGCCACGCTGACGCTCTTGACCAAGAACAGCTTCATGGACGAGATCAAGAAGCAATACGTGATGACCGCCCGCGCCAAGGGCCTGTCGGAGCGCCGGGTGCTCTATGGCCATATTTTCCGCAACGCCATGCTGATCGTGATCGCCGGCTTCCCGGCGGTGTTCATCGGCGTGTTCTTCGGCGGCTCGATCATCATCGAGACGATCTTCTCGCTCGACGGGTTGGGCCGGCTCGGCTTCGAGGCCGCGGTGGCGCGGGATTACCCGGTGATCTTCGGGACGCTCTTCGTCTTCGGCCTGCTGGGTCTGCTGGTCGGGATCCTGTCGGACATGATGTACGTCTTCGTCGATCCGCGGATCGACTTTGAAAAGCGGGAGGGGTGAGCATGGCCTCTTACGCCACATCAGGCGCGCATGCGCCATGCTCGACCTCGGGAGGGTCTCTCAATCTCATCGAACGGCCGTCAGACAGACATACAGTGGCTCCGGGCGCTGCGAGTGCTTTGAATATGCCCTCCCGGGGGGGAGGTCGGGCATGGCGCATGCGCGCCGGGCGGACGTTCGGTGTGACCGTCACACCCAGCCTGCAACCGTTGAAAACCGGAGAGCTTTAGGATGACCCTCTCCCCCATCAACCAGCGCCGTTGGCGCAATTTTAAGGCCAACCGCCGCGCGCTCTGGTCGCTGATCATCTTCCTGATCGTCTTCACCGTCACGCTCTTTGCCGAGTTCGTCGCCAACGACAAGCCGATCCTCGTCAAGTACCGCGGGGAATTCTACACCCCGGTGTTCAACTTCTACCCCGAGACGGCCTTCGGCGGCGATTTCAAGACCGAGGCGATCTATCGCGACATCGAGGTCAAATGCCTGATCCGCACCGGCGGGCTCGAGGAATGCTGGGATGACCCCGAGGGCCTCGTCGCCCTGGTCGATCAGGGCGGCACCCCCGAGGGCGATTTCGCCCGCGGCTGGATGATCTGGCCGCCGATCCCCTACAGCTATGACACGCCGGTCGACCGCCCCGGCGCCGCCCCGCTGCCGCCGAACGAGCAGAACTGGCTCGGCACCGACGACACCAAGCGCGACGTGCTGGCGCGGATCATCTACGGCTTCCGGCTGTCGATCCTCTTCACCCTGATCGTCACCACCCTGGCCTCGGTGATCGGCATCATTGCCGGCGCGCTGCAGGGCTATTTCGGCGGCTGGCTCGACCTGATCTTCCAGCGGGTGATCGAGATCTGGGGCGCCACCCCCAGCCTCTACATCATCATCATCCTCTTCGCGATCCTCGGCCGCAGCTTCTGGCTTTTGGTCTTCCTCATGGTGCTCTTCGGCTGGACCGCGCTGGTGGGCGTCGTCCGCGCCGAGTTCCTGCGGGCCCGCAACCTCGAATACGTCCGCGCCGCCAAGGCGCTTGGCGTCTCCAACACCACCATCATGTTCCGCCACATGCTGCCCAACGCCATGGTCGCCACCGTCACCTTCCTGCCCTTCCTGGTGACCGGCACCATCAGCCAGCTCGCCGGCCTCGACTTCCTCGGCTTCGGCCTGCCGTCGTCCTCGCCCAGCCTCGGCGAGCTGACCCTGCAGGCGAAACAGAACCTGCAGGCGCCCTGGCTGGGCTTCACCGCCTTCTTCGTCTTTGCCTTCATGCTCTCGCTGCTGGTCTTCATCTTCGAAGGCGTGCGCGATGCCTTCGACCCAAGGAAAACCTTCCAATGACGCCGCTTCTCAAGGTCCGCGATCTCAAGGTCGGCTTTCGCCAAGACGGCCAGACCGTGGCGGCGGTCAAGGGCGTCTCTTTCGACGTCAACAAGGGCGAGACCGTGGCGCTGGTGGGCGAGAGCGGCTCCGGCAAATCGGTCACCGCGCTCTCCACCGTGTCGCTGCTCGGCGGCTCGGCCGAGGTCGAGGGCTCGGTCACTTACGCCGGCCGCGAGATGGTCAGAGCCTCCGACAAGACCCTGCGGCAGATCCGCGGCAACGATATCTCCTTCATCTTCCAGGAGCCGACGACCTCCTTGAACCCGCTGCACACGCTGGAGAAACAGCTGCGCGAGTCGATGGAGCTGCACCAGAACGTCACCGGCGGCGAGGCCCGCAGCCGGATCATCGCCCTGCTCAACAAGGTCGGCATCCGCGACCCCGAAGAGCGCCTGACGGCCTATCCGCACCAGCTTTCCGGCGGCCAGCGCCAGCGGGTGATGATCGCCATGGCGCTGGCCAACGGGCCGGATCTCCTGATCGCCGACGAGCCCACCACCGCGCTTGACGTCACCATCCAGGCGCAGATCCTCGATCTGCTGGCCGAGCTGAAGGAGGCAGAGAACCTCAGCCTGCTGTTCATCACCCACGACCTCGGCATCGTCCGCCGCATCGCCGACAGGGTCTGCGTGATGAAGAACGGCGAGATCGTCGAGACCGGCCCCACGGCCGAGATCTTCGCCAACCCGCAGCATCCCTACACCCAGATGCTGCTCGCGGCCGAAAGCACCGGCCAGCCCGACCCGGTCGATCCCGCCGCCCCGGTGGTGGCCGAGGCGGAGAACCTCAAGATCTGGTTTCCGATCCAGAAAGGCCTGCTGAAACGCACCGTCGGCCATGTCAAGGCGGTCAACGACGCGAGCTTTGCGGTCCGCGCCGGCGAGACCATCGGCATCGTTGGCGAGTCGGGCTCCGGCAAGACCACCCTGGCGCTGGCGATAATGCGGCTGATTTCTTCGGAAGGCGCGATCACCTTCGACGGCCGCGACCTGCGCACTTACACCACCCGCAACCTGCGCCGGCTGCGCGCCGAGATGCAGATCGTCTTCCAGGATCCCTTCGGCTCGCTCTCGCCGCGCATGTCCTGTGCCGAGATCATTGCCGAGGGCCTCGGCGTCCATGGCGACCGCGGCGACGCGCGGCCCAAGCGCGACAAGGTGGCGGAAGTGATGCAGGAGGTCGGTCTCGACCCGGCGATGATGGACCGCTACCCGCATGAGTTCTCCGGCGGCCAGCGCCAGCGCATCGCCATCGCCCGCGCGATGATCCTGCGGCCCAAGCTGGTGGTGCTCGATGAGCCGACCTCGGCGCTCGACATGACGGTGCAGGTGCAGATCGTCGAGCTGCTGCGCGCATTGCAGCGCAAATACGGCCTTGCCTACCTGTTCATCAGCCACGATCTCAAGGTGGTCCGCGCCATGTCTCACCACGTGATGGTGATGAAACAGGGCGACGTGATCGAGGCCGGCCCGGCCGAGCAGGTCTTCAATGACCCGCAGACCGAATACGCCCGCACCCTGCTCGCCGCCGTGGCCTAGCGGCCAACGCGCCGACGTCCTCCCGAGTGACCGCGTCCCGTGCGACACGGAGCGGGCGTGAGGGCTGCGACCCCGCCCCCTGCGCCGCGTTTACGCAGCCCCGCGGATCAGGCGCGCACGGTCCGTTCGCGTCAAAAGGCCCCAGCCCCGCGCGTTGTGTTTCCGTCCACGTCCGCCTAGCCTAAGACACCGATCAGCCCCGATCCTTGACCCAGATCAATCCGGACCCAGCCAGATGCTCAAGACCCTGTCCCACGACCTGTCGCTGCAATGTGGCGACTGCCCGATCCGTCATCGCGCGGTCTGTGCCCGCTGCGACACGGACGAGCTGCAACTGCTCGAGGACATCAAGTACTACCGCAGCTACGAGGCCGGCCAGACCCTCGTGTGGTCCGGCGACCGGATGGAGTTCGTGGGCTCGGTGGTCACCGGCATCGCCACCCTGACCCAGACGATGGAGGACGGCCGCACCCAGATGGTGGGCCTGCTGCTGCCCAGCGATTTCGTCGGCCGCCCCGGGCGCGAGACGGCGGCCTACAATGTCGTGGCGACCACCGACATGGTAATGTGCTGCTTTCGCAAGAAGCCGTTCGAGACGCTGATGACCCGCACTCCGCATATCGCCCACCGGCTGCTCGAGATGACCCTCGACGAGCTTGATGCCGCGCGCGAATGGATGCTGGTGCTGGGCCGCAAGACCGCGCGCGAGAAGATCGCCTCGCTCCTGTCGATCCTCGGCCGGCGCGATGCGGCGCTGCGGTTGACCGGCACTGGCGACGGCGCCTCCTTCGAGCTGCCGCTGACCCGCGAGGCGATGGCCGATTACCTCGGGCTGACGCTGGAAACGGTCAGCCGGCAGGTCTCGGCGCTGAAACGCGACGGGGTGATCGTGCTCTCCGGCAAGCGCGGCGTCACCGTGCCCGATTTCAACCGCCTTCTCGGCGAAGCCGGCGAGGACAGCGACGGCCGCCTGGCCTGACACTCCCGACAGCGCCCTCCCCTGCTTCATCTTGCCAGACAAACTCCGGGGTCCGGGGCAGAGCCCCGAAAACGCCACCCGCCCCCCACCCCACCGCTCGCCATAAAAAAAACGCCCCCAACAAAACCCGCCCCCCTCTTGACCTTCCCGTGACTGGAAGCCCTATCTGAGAGGCATGACACAGCCCAATCCCCCCGCGCGCCCCGTGGCCTTCACGGTCGAGATCGACACCATGAGCTGCGGATCCTGCGCCACGCGCATCGAGACCGCACTCGCCAAGGTCCCCGGCCTTGACGCGGTCAGCGTCAACCTGGCCGCTCAGAGCGCCCGCGCCGAGGCCGCCTCGCCAGAGGCGGTCACCGCGGCGCTCGCGGCTCTGGACGCCGCCGGCTATGCCCCGCGCAGCCACAAACTGCAGCTCGAGATCGAGGGGATGACCTGCGCCTCCTGCGTGGCCGGCGTCGAGCGCGCGCTCATAGGTGTGCCCGGCGTGGTCTCGGCCCGGGTCAACCTCGCCGACAGAAGCGGCCTTGTGGAAAGCCGGCTGCGCGACACCGACCCCCTGATCGCGGCGGTGCGCAATGCTGGCAAAGACGCGCGTCTGCGCGGCAACAGCCCGGCTGCCCGGTCCGATCAGAGGGCGCAGGAGGCCGCGGGCGAACGCCGGCGGCTCTGGCTGGCCGCCGGGTTGACGCTGCCGGTCTTCTTGCTCGAGATGGGCGGCCATCTTTATCCACCGTTGCATCACGCGATCAACGCCAGCATCGGCCAAACGGCGAGCTGGTCGCTGCAATTCGCCCTCACCGCGCTGGTGCTGGCGCTGCCGGGACGGCAGATCTTGCTGCAGGGTTACCGCGGACTGGCCCGCCGCGCGCCCGATATGAACGCGCTGGTGGCGCTCGGCGTCACTGCGGCCTTCCTCTACTCCGCGCTCGCGCTCCTTGCCCCAGGCCTGTTGCCGCCAGAGGCGCGCGCGGTTTATTTCGAGGCGGCGGCGGTGATCGTCACGCTGATCCTGCTCGGCCGGATGCTCGAGGCCCGGGCCCGTGGCCGCACCGGCGCGGCGATCCGCCGGCTGATGACGCTGGCCCCCGACACCGCGTTCGTCGACCGCGACGGCGCGGTCACCGAAGTGCCCGTGTCAGAGATCACCCGCGGCACCCGTGTGCATGTGCGCCCGGGCGGCCGCATCGCGGTGGATGGGCGCGTCATTTCGGGGCAGTCCTATGTCGACGAGAGCATGGTGACGGGCGAGCCGGTGCCGGTCTCCAAGACCGGCGGCGACACGGTGACCGGCGGCACGGTCAACGGCAGCGGCGCGCTGGTGTTTCGCGCCACGGCGGTGGGCGGCGACACGGTTCTGGCGCAGATCATCGCCATGGTGGAAACCGCGCAATCGGCCCGGCTGCCGGTGCAGGACTTGGTCAATTCGGTGACCCGCTGGTTCGTGCCGGCGGTGATCGCGGTGGCGGTTGTGACGGCGCTGGCCTGGCTGGTCTTCGGCCCCTCGCCGGCGCATGCGCTGGTCGCCGGCGTCTCGGTGCTGATCATCGCCTGCCCCTGTGCAATGGGGCTGGCCACGCCGACCTCGATCATGGTGGGCACCGGCCGCGCCGCCGAGATGGGGGTGCTGTTCCGCAAGGGTGACGCGCTGCAGAGCCTGCAGTCGGTGCGCACCCTGGCCTTCGACAAGACCGGCACCCTGACCCGCGGCCAGCCCGAGCTGACCGGGATCGTGACCCGCGGCGACGCGGCCGCGCTGCTGCGGCTGGCCGCCGCCGCCGAGGCGCAGTCAGAGCATCCGCTGGGCCGGGCGGTGGTGGCCGCGGCGCAGGCGCGCGGGCTGGACCTGCCGGCGGCCGAAGGGTTCGGAACCGAGACCGGCAAGGGGCTGAGCGCCACCGTCGAGGGCAAGGAGGTGCGCATCGGCTCGGCGCGGTACCTCACCGAGGCGGGCATCGACACCAGCGCGCTGGAGGCACAGGCCGGCGCTCTGGCCGCCGAGGGCAAAACCGCGATCTACCTCGCGGTCGACGGTCGGGCCGAGGCCGTGCTGGCCATCGCCGACCGGGTCAAGGACGGCACACCCGAGGCGCTGGCCCGGCTGCGCGACATGGGGCTGACGGTGGCGATGATTACCGGCGACGCCGAGCCCACAGCCCGCGCCATCGCCCGCGAGCTGGGCATCGACGTGGTCAGGGCCGGTGTCCTGCCCGAGGGCAAGGTGGCGGCGCTCTCGGCGCTCGAAGGCCCGGTGGCCTTCGTCGGCGACGGCATCAACGACGCTCCGGCGCTGGCGCAGGCGGATGTCGGCATCGCCATCGGCTCTGGCACCGATGTGGCGATCGAGGCTGCCGACGTGGTGCTGATGTCGGACGATCTGCGTGCGGTGTCGGATGCGCTCGAGATCTCGCGGCTGACCCTGCGCAACATCCGCCAGAACCTCGGCTGGGCCTTCGGCTACAACGTGCTGCTGATCCCGGTGGCAGCGGGCGGGCTGGCGCTCTTTGGCGGGCCGATGCTCTCGCCGCCGCTGGCCGCCGGGGCGATGGCGCTGTCGAGCCTCTTCGTGCTGTCGAACGCCCTGCGCCTGCGCTGGGCCGTCCGGCCGCGTCCGGCGCCCGCCCGGCCCCATACCCCTCAAGACCCCGCAAAGGAGGCGTTGGCATGAACATCGGCGAAGTTGCCAAACGGTCGGACCTGCCGGCCAAGACGATCCGCTATTACGAGGAGATCGGCCTGATCACGCCGCTGCGCGACAGCAACGGCTACCGCGCCTTCCGCGAGAGTGACGTGCACAAGCTGATCTTTCTTGGCCGCGCCAGGGCGCTGGGGTTCTCGATCGAGGATTGCCGGGCGTTGCTGGCGCTCTGGGCCGACACCGGCCGCGCCTCGGCCGACGTGCGTGCCATCGCGCGCCAGCACCTGGCAGAGATCGACCGCAAGATCGCCGACCTCAGCCGGATGCGCGGAACGCTGTCGCATCTGGTCGATTGCTGCGCCGGAGACGACCGCCCCGACTGCCCGATTCTCGAGCAGCTCTCGGCCGAGGAGGACGCCCCGGCCCCCGCTGCCGAAGGGACACGCTCGCGGCCGGCTTGACATACCCGAGCAAATCAGTCAACTTAACCTCAGTGCCCAGCCATCCTCCGAGGACAGCCCGGTTTTTGTCCTGTAGTTCTGGAGACTGACAATGGCGACAGCGTGTTCGCGTGACCTTTCCCGCCCCACCCCGCCCTGGGCCGATTTTCTTGGCGCCGATCTGCGGATCGAGGCTTTGCTCGACCGTGTGGAGGGCCTGAGATGAACGCCATCGCCCGCCCGCGCGACCTGCGCCACCACGCCGCCTCCGCTGTGCCGGACGAGGCCGGACCGATCTATGACGCCCGCCTGCTGGTGGGCGAAAACGCCACCGCGCGCATCGTTCTGGACGGCAAGGTCTATACCCTGCGGATCACCAAGGCCGGCAAGCTGATCCTGACGAAATGAGCCATGCGCGCCATTGACCTCGTCGCGCGCATCGCCTTTGCTGCGCGGCAAACGGGGGGCTCTCGCAATGGCAAAGCGCAACATCACCGATCTCGGGGTGGCGCCGGACGGCAAGGTGTTTCAGAGCATCAAGATCGGTCTTGGCGGGCTCTCGGCCCGCATCCTGACCTTTGGCGCGGCGCTGCAGTCGCTGCGGCTGGGCGGGCATTACCATTCCGTGGTGCTGGGCTATGCCGATCCGACGGATTACTTCGACAATCCCGGCTATCTCGGTGCCATCGTCGGCCGCTATGCCAACCGCATCGCCGACGGGCGGTTCACGCTCGAGGGCCGCACCCATCAGCTCGACCGCAACGAGGCCGGCGTGCAATGCCTGCACGGCGGCAGCCAGGGCACCGGGGTGCGCAGCTGGCAGGTGCTCGACAGCGGCGAGGATCACGTGACCCTCGGGCTCAGCCTTGCGGACGGGCACATGGGCTTTCCCGGCGCCATCGACCTGCGCTGCCGCTACGCCACCCGCGGCTCGACCCTGACCATCCTGCTGACCGGGCGCAGCGACATGCCGACCTACTGCAACCTCGCCAGCCACGCCTATTACAACCTGACCGGCGAAGACACCATCGCAGCGCACAAGCTGGGGCTGACGGCCGAGCAGTACCTGCCGGTTGACGACCGCAAGATCCCGCTGGGCCACCCCGAGGATGTCGCCGGCACGTCCTTCGACTTTCTCACGCCGCGAAGGCTGAGCGCGCCGGTCGATCACAACTTCTGCCGCGCCCGCGCCCGCACCGCGCTGGGCCCGGCCGCCACGCTCGAGGCCGGCGGGCTGCGGATGACGCTCGAGACCACCGAACCCGGAGTGCAGGTCTATGACGGCGCGGCGCTGGGGCGCTCCGGCCGCCGCGGGTTGACCGGCGCGCCCTACGCCGCCCATGCCGGCCTTGCGCTGGAGCCGCAGGCCTGGCCCGACGCGCCGAACCAGCCTTGGGCGGCACAGGCGCGGCTTGACCCCGGCGAGACCTGGCGCAGCGAAACCCGGCTGTCGTTTACCCGCGCGGACTGAGCGCCCGGCGCAAGAAACCCTTCGGACCCTGCGTCAACCGGTGCTATCCTCGGGCAGGCAATTGAGCCAGCCATCGGCCCGGAGGAGCGCCCATGCCCCGCATCACCCTGCTTGTCGGCACCACCAAGGGGGCCTTCCTGCTGGACGGCACCGAGGATCGCCGCGACTGGTCGGTCGCCGGGCCCTTCTGTCACGGTTGGCCGATCAACCACATGGCCGCCGATCCCGACAGCGGCGTGATCTGGGCCGCCGGCGGCAACGCCTGGTTCGGCGCCGGGGTCTGGCGCTCCGACGATCACGGCGGCGACTGGCAGCTGTCGAAACTGGCCAATGGCGAGATGGATCAATGGCTGGCCAACGACCCCGAGATGGCCCGCACCTTCGGCATGGAGCCCAGCCCGCCGGCGCCCTTCACCGGCGAGATCGAGGCGCTCTGGTCGGTCCGTCACGCCCACGGCCGGCTCTATGCCGGGGCCAAGCCCGCCACGCTCTTTGCCAGCGACGACGGCGGCACCAGCTGGCAGAAGCTGCCGGCGCTCAACGATCACCCCTCGGCCGAGGGCTGGCAGCCCGGCGCGGCGGGGCTGACGCTGCACACCATCCTCACCGATCCTGCCGATCCGGCCAAGCTCTGGCTTGGCATTTCGGCCGCCGGAGTCTTTGCCAGCGAGGATGGCGGCGCCAGTTGGGAGCGGCGCAACCGGCGCAGCAATCTCGACGGGCCGGCGCCGCAATCCGACCATCCGGCCGCGGGGTCTGGCGACGAGACCGGGCTTTGCGTGCACAACATGGTGCGCGCCGATCAGCCCGGCGGCAGCGACCTGCTCTACCAGCAGAACCATCACGGCACTTTCCGCTCCGAAGACGGCGGCCGCAGCTGGCACGAGATCAGCGCCGGGTTGCCGTCGACCTTCGGCTTTCCGATCGCCGTGCACCCGTCCGACAGCCGCACGGTCTGGGTGCTGCCGCTCAACGGCGACAGCCAGGGGCGCTATCCGCCAGAGGCCTCGGCGGCGGTGTGGAAATCCACCGATGGCGGCGAGAGCTGGCAGAAGAAACAGGCCGGTCTGCCGGCTGAGGCCTGCTTTTTCACCGTGCTGCGCCAGTCGATGGCCACCGACCGCGTGCAACCGGCCGGGGTCTATTTCGGCACCAACTCCGGCTCGGTCTTTGCCAGCCGCGATGAAGGCGAGCGCTGGGACGAGATCGCCCGCCACCTGCCGACGGTGCTCTGCGTCGAGGTGCTGGACCGCGGCCGACGCTAGACGCTCTCGCCAGTCGCGGCGGTCTCGGCGCTGTCGGGCAGCAGCACCGAAGGGTCGATGCCACGTTTCTCGGCGCTGGCGCGGACCGCCTCGCGCAGCGCCTCGCTGCGGCGCAACAGGCGGCGAAAGCGCTCCTCGTCGAGTTCCAGCAGCGTTGTCGGCGCGATGGCATGGGCCTCGGCGCGGGGCGAGCGTTTCATCAGGATCGCCATCTGCCCGAACATCTCGCCGCGGCCCAGCCGCCAGGTCTGGCCGGCGCTCTTCAGCTCGACCGCGCCAGAGGCGATGAAAAACACCCGCCGGGCGGCGCTGTCGCGGCGGATCACCGTCTCGCCGGCATTGACATAGCGCGTCTCGAGCACCCGGCCGAGGCGCTTGACGGCGCGTTCGTCGAACTCTTCGAACAGCGGGAACTGGCGCACCAGCGTGGTGCGCTGCAGCGCGATATCGAGCCGCGGGCGGGTTTCGGCGGCGGCGCGGCGGGCGTCGAGATCCGCCATCAGCGCGGTCAGAACCTCGGCGCCGATGAGCCCGTCCTCGCGCATCATCATGTATTCGCGCTCCTCCATCCGCAGCGCAGTGCGGCGGATGAAGCGGCGCTCCAGCTCTTCGGCATAGCCGGGGTATTGCAGCCGCATCCCCTCGAGCGCGGTCTCCACCGCCTCGATCCGCCGCGACAGCAGCTCGTGCAGCAGCTCCGCCACCCGGCGGCCGTGAATGCGGCGGATGCGGCCGTCGATGAAGGCGCCGAGATCGCGCAGGATCAGCCGTTGCGACAGCAAGAGCTCGAACCGGTCGGCGGTGAGCCGGGCCAGCGGGCCGGAGAGTCGCAGCCGGCGGTGCAGCTGCACCGCGGTCCGGAAGCCGCGGCCATAGGCGACACTGCGCCGGGCGGCGCGCTGGTAGCCGCTGCGGCCCTGGGTGCGCGCGCCCTCGATCAGCCGGTCTGCATCCGAGAGCACCTGTTCGGCCATCCGCGCCGAGATCGTCCGCTCGCGCACCCGGGCGAGGATGGTGTCGCGCTCGTGGCCGGCCAGAGCGATCAGCCCGAGCGCGATGCGGTCGCGGTCGAGGATGTCGGCACTGTCCTCGGCCAGCTTGACCGCGGCATCCAGGCGTTCGGCGAAACGCTTGGCCTCCGAGCGCACGGTCTCGCGGCTCAGGTCGTAGTTCTCGGTGGTGCTGGCCACGTCCTCTCGCACGGTCTGCAGCGCCACGGCGACCACCTGCCGCGACAGCGCCTCGTCGATCGGCGACAACCGGTCGAGCCCCAGCCGGCCGATCACCCAGCGCAGGGTGGTGCCCTGCACGATCAGGGTGAAGAGGGTGAACCCGGTGGCGAGAATGCCCACCACCCGCTGGATGCCGTCCGGCACCCGGAAGCTCTCGGTCACCGCCAGCGCCAGCGCCAGGGTCACCGCGCCGCGCAGCCCCCCCCAGAGGATCGCCACCCGGTAGGGCCGGTCGACGGCGGGCGACAGCCTGAGCAGCGTCAGCAGCGGCAGCAGCCCGAAAAGGATCACCACCCGCGCCGCGATGGCGGCGAGGATCACCACGCCGACCAGAAGGAAATCCGCCAGCCGGACCTCCTCGAGCAGCCGCGGGATCAGCAGTGCGGCGAGGATGAAGATCAGCGCTCCGGCCCAATGCGCCAGCACGTCCCAGAGCTCTCGCAAGTTGGCCCAGGCCTGCGGCGGCAGCCGGCCCGGCGCGGTCAGGTTCATCGTCAGACCCGCGGCCACCACGGCGATCACGCCGGAGGCCCCGATGCTCTGTTCGGCGATGATGTAGGCGAGATAAGGCAGCGCCACCGAGATCGAGGTCTGCGCCAGCTCGTGTCGGCCAAAGAGCGCCATGATCCAGACCGCCACCCGCGCCGCGAGCCAGCCGGTAAAGGCGCCGCCGGCGATCAGCAGCGGAAAGCGCGCCAGCGCATCGCCGAGCTCGGGATCGGGCAGCCCCAGCATCACGAAGCCCATGAACAGACCGAAGAGTGCGATGGCGGCGGCATCGTTCAGCAGGCTCTCGCCCTCGATGATTCGCGCCAGCCGCCGCGGCGCCGAGATCGAGCGGAAGATCGAGACCACCGCCGAAGGATCGGTGGTCGAGACGATGGCGCCGATCAGCAGGCAGGCCGCCAGCGGCAGCGCACTGGCCCAGGCCAGCGCGTAGCCGACGCTCAACGTCGCCACCACCACCGCCACAACCGCCAGCACCAGGATCGGCACCCAGTCGTCCAGCATCCGCCGCAGGTTCATGCCCAGCGTGGCCTGAAACAGCAGTGTCGGCAGGAAGACATAGAGAAAGACGTTCGACCGGATGGGCAACCCGAGGATCGCCTCGGCCACCGGGTTGAGCGCATCGGTCAGCTGGGTGCGCAGGAAGAAGGTCGCGCCAAGGCCGATCAGGATGCCCAGCCCGGCAAGGATCACGCTGTAGGGCAGACGCAATCGGGCCGCCACCGGCTCGGCGGCGCCGATGACAAGGAAAAGCGAGGCGATGATGGTGGTGACCAGAACGATATCCATGGCCCGGGAAATAGCAGACACAGCCGGTGGCGCACCTGGATTTTGCATCCCTGCGCCGGCATGGCGCAGAGGGTGGCAGGTTTGCGCGCGCGGGCGGCACTGCGGCCACCCGGCGACCGGTTTGCAGACCGCGCGGTTTTGCGTCCTTATGCCCCGGTGTCCATCTCGAGGAGTCGCCGATGCTGTCGATTGCCGTTCTCACCGTCGCGGGTCTGCTGGCCGGGATGATCAATGCGATTGCCGGCGGCGGCACGCTGCTCAGCTTTCCAGCGCTGGTCTGGCTCGGCGTCCCGCCGATCATGGCCAATGCCACGGCCACCCTGACCGCCCTGCCCGGCTATATCGGCAGCGCCTGGGCCTATCGCCATGACCTGCGCGCAGAAGGCACCCTGACGATGCGCCGGATCATCGCGGTCTCGGCGCTCGGCGGACTGGCCGGCGCCGGGCTGCTCCTGATCACGCCGGGCGAGGCCTTTGTCGGCATCGTGCCGTGGCTGTTGCTGACCGCGACCCTGCTCTTTGCGCTCGGCCCGCGGCTGGTGGCGCAGGTGCGCGCCCGCGGCCATGCCGAGATCGGCCCGCTGCTCTCGGCGCTGGCGCTGTTCGCGGTGGCGGGCTACGGCGGTTATTTCAACGGTGGGCTGGGGATCATGCTGCTGGCGGCGTTCAGCCTGATCGGCTTTCAAGATCTGCACAACATGAACGGCTTGAAGAACCTGCTCTCGGCCGTGCTCTCGCTGGTCTCGGTCACCACCTATGCCACCGCCGGGCTGATCGCCTGGGACTCGGCGCTGGTGCTGGCGCTGGCCACCACGCTCGGCGGCTACATCGGTGCCCGCCAGGCCCGCCGCATCCAGCGCACCGAGCTGCTGCGCGCCCTGATCGTCGCCATTGGCGCGGTGCTGACGGTGGTGTTCTTCCTGCTGTGAGAAAGGCTTTGGAGACGCGCTGACCGGTGGAGGCCCCGTCGCGCACAGGCAATGCCCTTCGGGCCGGCTGCTTGTTTGGAAGGGGGGATGGTAGCGGAGGAGGGACTTGAACCCCCGACACGCGGATTATGATTCCGCTGCTCTAACCAACTGAGCTACTCCGCCTTAAGCCCGGCGGAATTAGGACAGCGGCCGCGCGGGGTCAAGACAAAAATCACTGCTCTTCGGGAGATTTTTCACCTTCCGCTTCTGCAGCCAGCAGGATGCAAAAAAGCTGACTTTTTTCACTTTCGGGGGCTTGCGCCTGCACCCTGATTTGCGTAATCACAGCCGCACCGTTGGGGTGTAGCCAAGTGGTAAGGCAGCTGTTTTTGGTACAGTGTACCGTAGGTTCGAATCCTACCACCCCAGCCATAACTTCCTGAGAAAACGACACAATAAGCTCCTTCGCCTCTGAGCGGTGGGAATGCCCCTGTTTCTGCCCCCGTTCGGGCGGCCCCCTTCTCGTGTCTTCAGGGTACGGTTCTCCGCTCTGGCGGGGCCT
Source organism: Marinovum sp. (assembly GCF_034669705.1). Lineage (GTDB taxonomy): Bacteria > Pseudomonadota > Alphaproteobacteria > Rhodobacterales > Rhodobacteraceae > Marinovum. The sequence goes on along the minus strand of NZ_JAXMOR010000001.1, from coordinate 6,303 downwards.
GAGGGCTGGCCAGGTGCTGGGAAGGGGGATATTTAGGTAATAGGTATAAGTAATGGATAAGAAAGAATTCACTCTAAGAAGAGGCTTACCCTCGGTAAGGTCTCTAGGAGAGGTACGTGTATGCCTGAGTATCCTCAGTTCTCCCGACTTATGGTGAGGTGATTCCCGAGGGTGAAGGGTTGGCTGCGGGTGCCTAGATGGTGAATCAGGTATTGGTAATGGATAAAGAATAGCATAATAGAACGTATGATTTCCTGAAAGAAATAAGTGAAAATAAGTGCTTACTTGGTGTTTACGTACTCCCTCAGGGTGCCGAAGTAATGGGGTAACAGGCCCACTACAAAGGAACGCCAATGCCCCAGATTGACAACCCCCGACACTCCCGCCCCCTCGATGTTCATCGCTGGTCAGATCACCCTGAGGTTAAAGGGTTGGTGGAGGAGGTATGGGATGACTGACTGGCAGAAACTGACCTGAGGAAAAAAGAGCGTGGAGGAGCTGGCAAGCGGGGGCCGAAACCGAAAGCCTCGGATAAAGACATGCTGAGGGTGCGTCGCCCTCTTACCTGCCACTGATGTTTCATCCAGCCGTGACCGGAGCCCGGTTGGCATAGATCTGATCCCCAACGTTGGACCGCCCGAAGGCAGAGTTTTCCGGCTTCGATCAGGGTGACAGGCAGGTGATGCCCCCCGATTTCGTCAGCGTGATCGGGGCTTTGTTGCCGATCGCGCCGTGTGGCCGTTCCTCGTTGTCGCATCTACGCCAAGTTTCCAACTTTTCGGCCGCATCTGCAAGCGTCAGAAACCAGTGGGCGTTCAGACATTCGGTCTTAGGTAGCAAATGCACCAAGTTGCCATCTGGCTGCGCGTCGGGTTCTCGGGTGGAATGGGTACATGACAGAACCATTGATCATCCACACCCTGACCGAGAAGCGGGCCGAGATTCTGGGCCAGATCAAGGCCTACGAAGCGCAGATCGCCAATGCCAAGCACGATCTGGCCCATGTGAATGCCACCATCGAGCTGTTCGCGGTCCCGGAGCGGCAGCGCGCCCGTTACATCGTGAGCCACGGCTTCTTTAGGAAGGGCGAGATCGCCGACATCTGCGTCCGTCACCTTGGAGTGGACGCTGAACTGACCACCCGCGAGCTCGCGGAGCGGGTCATGGCGGAGCGGAAGCTGGACATATCCGACACGGTGCTGAGGAAATCGGTGGTGTTCAAGGTTGTCCAGGCGCTGCGCCACGCCCGGCGCCGCAAGCTCGTCCGCATGATCGAAAAGCGCAAGGGCATGTGCGTCTGGGCCGCGGGTGAGGCGGTCACGTTGCGCGCCGTTGCCAGTAGCCTTTCCACGACCGGCATCGCCCAAACATCGTTGGGCCCGACGGCTTCGGCACGATCATCGCGCAGCTTTGCCTTCACCCGCTGCTTCGGCGTCTTGTTTCTGAGCTGCATGCCCAACGCCCTGTAAATGCGATAGACCTTCTTGATGTTGATACCCCAGCTCTCGCGATCCAGAAGCACGTGAACCCGGCGATAGCCGTGACGGACACGCGTTTGGCAGATCTCCTTGATCGGCTTCTCCAAGGCAGCCTGATCGGCGCGGCGGAATTTGTAGTGGAACGTCGAACGGTCGAATCCGATGGCGCCACACGCCGTCCGGATCGAGACCGCCCAATCGCTGCACATCCCGCGAACCAGCTCGCGCATCCGACCAGGCTTCAGATCATTCGCCGGATGACGTCCGTTCGCCATTGTCTCTCGGACCATGTATGGATGGCGCCCGAGGGGCAAGGACGGATCGGTCAAATCTGGCGTCTGGTCGGTTGCGGCCATGTATACGGCGTCTGATGTGCAGCTCGGCGGCTGCGCGCCCTGATGAAGTCCACGGTCGCTTGGGTCCCAATCAATGGCACGCGCTCTCCGGCGCTCCGGTTCGAACAGGGTGTCCTTCGCGATATGCCCGCCATTTGCCATCATTTCGTCGCGCCAGAGGCGCGCTCTTGAAATGGCACGCCTTCGGCGTGATGCACTTGCCTTTCTGTCGGGGCGTAATCCCCGGTTTCGTTCAGGCCGCTTCGGCGACCTGGAATTCGGTTCCATTCTTCAGCAGCGCATAGACCGTCCGTGCCATGCGGTTGGCCAGCGCGATGGCGGCCTGCTTTGGTTTCTTGCGCTGGATGATACTCCATAGCCAGTCGTCGCCGGGTTCGGCTCTGCGGCGGGCGCTGACCTGGGCGATCGCGCCAAGATAAAGCAGACGCCGAAGGTATCGGTTCCCCATCTTCGAAATCCGCCCCAATCGCTCCTTACCGCCGGATGAGTGGGGCCTTGGCGTCAGGCCCAGCCAGGCCGACAGGTCTCGGCCCGATTTGAAGTCCGACACATCCGGCAGGGAAGCCACCAGAGCGCTTGCCGTGATCGGCCCGATCCCCGGGATTGTCTGCAGCCGCCGGCCCGCTTCGTTCGCGGCGGCATCGGCACGAACATCCGTCGTCAGGTCCTCGATCTCTCTCTGCGTATCGGCCAATTGATCCGCCAGCAGGTTCAAGGCTTTGCGGGCGGGTCCAGGAAGATCGGCCCTGTCGCAGGCCGCAATCAAACGGCCCATGTTATGGATACCCTGCGGCACGACGATGCCAAACTCGCCAAGATGAGCCCTTATGGCGTCATGCTGAAAGCATGCCTCTGGCATGACGACCTGCGTCTGCTGGCGAACCAGGAATTCACGAGCCTTGTGGGTCATCAGCAAGGCCTGTGTTGCCTCGCTCTTCACCGGGACAAAGCGCATCGACGGGCGGCTGACAGCTTCGCAAATGGCTTCAGCGTCAGCTTTGTCGGTCTTCCCGCGCTTGACGTAACCTTTGACATAGCTGGGCTGCATCAGCCGGACTTCGTGCCCCAGCTTCATCAGTTCCCGCACCCAGTAGTGCGCCCTCCATGCCGACCAGGCACCCGCCGGGCAGGCGCTGAAAGAACTCCAGCATCTGATTGCGACGGAGCTGCCTGCGCAAGACGGCGGTCCCTTCCGCGTCAACGCCGTGCAACTGGAAAACTGTCTTCGTCAGGTCGACCCCGATTATGCTAATCTTTTTCATGGACGGCTCCCGTCATTGGTGATCTTACGACACCCAATGTGGCACATTGCGATGCCGGAAGCGGGCGCCATCCATCCCATCAATGGCGGACAACGGCTCGCCATCTCGCGGTCGAGGGTCAGATCGGCCACGATCTTCTTCGACCGGCTGTTCTCGTCCTCGAGTTGCTTCAGCCGCTTCATCTCGGTCGGCAACAGGCCCGCATACTTCTTCTTCCAATTGAAGTAGGTCGCTTCGCTGATGCCTGCCTCGCGGCAGATCTCAGCTACTGGCGTGCCTTCCTCACCCTGCTTGATAATGAACGCCTTCTGCGCGTCCGAGAACTTCGATGCCTTCATGTGATTCCGCTCCTCTCCCAGCCGGAAAATCGTAGCGGAAAAATTCAGCTTCAGACGGTCCAGATTCCGGGGATCAGATCACCAGCTACCCGCGTGCTCCAAGGAGCTCATTTTTTTGACGCCGATAGGGGGTCAAGATTGCGTGCCAATTGACATTCCTCGATGTGCACTTGGATTTCTCGGGTCGTCATTCCGCGCGCATACATGGAGATGATCTTGGTACCGAACTCCGCGAAGCGGCGCTGATACTTGCGATCAGCACGGGGTCGAAGCTGCCGTTACGGTCCCGGGGGCTGTCCAGAACGACCTTGCCGCAGTTGGCGGCAACTGAACTGATGCGGTGGATGCCCCCACCCAGCGGCATCTCGTATGCCATGATGATTATGTGAGAACCAATTGGAGGGCGCACCGATGACGACGAAGATCAACATGCTTGCGATTGACCTGGCGAAGGCCAGCTTTCAGGTTTGCGCGGTGGGGCCGGAGGGGACGGTTCTATATAGCCGAAGTTTGTCGCGGACACGGCTGGCGACGCTTCTTGCCGAGCAGCCGGCCTGTATCGTGACGATGGAAGCCTGTGCCACGTCGCACCATTGGGGTCGGGTAGCGCAACAGCACGGCCACGAGGTGCGGCTCGTCCCGGCGGCCTACGTGAAGCCGTTTGTGAAACGCCAGAAGAACGACCGCGCAGATGCGGAAGCTATTGCGGAGGCGGCTTTGCGGCCGACCATGCGCTTCGTGGCAGTAAAAAGCGCTGAGACCCAAGGGCGCGCGTCGTCCATCGGGCTCGAACCGATGGCGCCTCAATGAACGACCCTTCCGAACGCACCAATGTTTGGTCCGGCAACGCACGCAGCTTATCAACGCGCTTCGAGGCCATCTGGCTGAATTTGGCCTCGTGGCGCCGAAGGGGCCGGCGAGCCTGAAGGTGCTGGAAGACCAGGCCACTGACCTGCCAAGCCCGGTCCGGGAGATGGGCGCGATTTACCTCGACCAAATCGCGCGGCTCACCGAGGTGATCGAACAACTGGCAGACGAACTCGAAGAGGCATCGAAGACAGACGCACAACTGCGCAGGCGTTGCACCATCCCCGGGATCGGCCCGGTCACCGCTGGCGCAGTCGCTGCCTTCGCACCGGATCTCGACACATTCAAAAGCGGGCGCAACTTCGCAGCCTGGCTTGGCCTGGTGCCACGACAGAGGTCGACCGGCGGGGAAACCAGGCTGGGCTCGGTCAGCAAGTTGGGTCAGACCGACATCCGCCGCCTGCTGATTGTCGGTGCGATGAGCGTGATCCGTTGGGTGGTTCGCAAGGGTGGCAGCTCGAACCGTTGGTTGGCCGCGCTCGTGGCGCGCAAGCCCAAGATGGTCGCGGCGGTGGCACTGGCGAACAAGATGGCCCGTATGATCTGGGCAATGACGACGAAACAAGAGGATGATCGAATGGCGTGATCCGAGCCCGGAAAGGGCGTAGGCACGGCATGGCCGCAAGGCCGGGGTGAGCGATCGACGAGGAGTAGGCGACACGGACTTCGAAGTTCAAGGCGGGAGATTCAGTCCCGGGGCTCGAGCGCTTGCAACTCTCTGAACCGATGTGAACCCAGCCTTCCGAACAGCATACCGGCCCGTGGCGTCATCCAAGGCCACGCTCAGAGGCCTGACACACGTCCGATCGAAGACCCCGCCGAAATACCGAAGATTCTGCTTGCCAAACAGGGGGCATCCACACAAGCACCGGGTTTGCCGGAGGCTCCAACTCCTGAGTAGGATGGAGGATCATGAGCAAGACCACGAACAAGTTTTCCCCTGAAGTGCGCGAGCGCGCTGTGCGGATGGTTCTCGCCGGCGAAGGCCAGCACGGTTCTCGCTGGCAGTCGATCACGTCGATTGCCGCGAAGATCGGCTGCGCGGCGAACACGCTGAACGACTGGGTCAAGAAGGCCGAGGTCGACAGTGGCAGGCGCGCAGGCATCCCCAGCGACATGGCTGAGAAGATGAAGGCGCTTGAGAGGGAGAACCGGGAGCTACGCCAGGCCAACGAGATACTTCGTAAAGCCTCGGCGTATTTTGCGATGGCGGAGCTCGTCCGCCGGTCGAAGTGATGGTGGATTTCATTGAAGCGCATCGTGATGCGCACGGGGTCGAGCCGATCTGCGCGGTGCTGCCGATCGCCCCTTCCACATATTATAATCATCTGGCGAAGCGGGCTGATCCGGCTCGGTTGTCGGACCGTGCCCGGCGTGACCAGGCATTGCGGCCCGAGATCCGGCGGGTCTTCGAAGAGAACTGGCGGGTCTACGGCGTTCGTAAGGTCTGGCGGCAACTCGTCCGGGAAGGCTTCGATGTCGCCCGCTGCACGGTGGCACGGCTTATGAAGGACATGGGTATTCAGGGCGTCATCCGTGGCAAGCCGCACCGGACGACCATCCCGGACAAGACGGCCCCATGCCCGCTGGATAAGGTGAACCGTGAGTTCCGGGTCCCGGCCCCCAACATGCTCTGGGGTCGTCCATGCAGGCGCCATTGGTCCGAGCCCAATGGACGACGATTTCACCTACGTCGCAACCTGGAAGGGGTTCGCCTATGTCGCCTTCGTTATTGATGCCTATGCCCGCAAGATCGTTGGTTGGCGTGTCAGCACCTCGGCGCATGCCGGATTCGTTCTCGATGCTCTGGAACAGGCTGTTCACGACCGGCGGCCGACAAAGGCGATGGGGCTTGTTCACCACTCCGACCGCGGCAGCCAAGGCGGATTCAACTGGTCGTCGCAACGGTTCCAGATTGGAGGTTGTGATGACAACACACAAACGAGCTTCGGATCGAAGCACCCGAGACAAGATGCGCTCGCCAGGACGGCCCAAAGTGGCA